>JARIBG010000096.1 GCA_029257465.1 Arthrobacter sp.
TGGCGCGGCACTGCACCACAGACAGAATATCGCGGCGGGAAGATGTGGGGCCCAAGAACCCGAGCATCCTGCACGGAAACGATCAGCACCAGGACGCATCGCTGCGGTGGCCCGGCGTAATCATTGCCACGACGAGGACATCGTCATCGACGGTATGCATGAGGCGGTCGTTCCCGACGCGAACCCGGAGTCCGGTTCGGCCCTGGAGAGGCGTGGCTCCCGGCAGCCGCGGGTCCGTAGCAAGGAGTGCGATCGCTCCGCGACGACGGTCTCGATCCTGCTGGCCGATTCGCTTCAGCGCGCGTACAGCGGCGGGCCATAACTCGATCCGGTACATCACCTCCAGCCCAGATCGGCCTTCACCTGCACCCACGGAATGCTGGGGCCGTCCTCGGCCATCGCCTCATCGAACGCCTTGACCACCTCGGCGTCGTCGAAGAGCCCGAGCATCCGCTCGTACTGTTCGCGACTCACGACGAAGGCTGCCCTGTGTCCATGCCGCTCGATACATGCTGCTTCGCCCTCGGCCCGGGCGATGACGTCGGAAAAGTGATTGCGCGCGTCGGCAATGCTGATGGTGGACCTGATTTCATCACCCATTGGGTACATCGGGGGTGTATATCAAAGAACGCAGCGAGGCAACTGGCCCAAAGCTCGTGTCAAGCTCGTCACCGTTCTGGGCTGCCAGATCCACCTGGTGGAGACTGAAGCAGTGGTCCCGGCGGAACCGAACGCGCACGAACACAGCTGAAGTGAGTCATTATCGAGAAGGAACCTCATGCCACAGCACAAGATTCACGAGATCCGATTGGCGAGCTTCGTCGAGGAAACCTTCCAACCCGATAATTTCGACGTCGCTGAAGCCGAGATCGAGACGACCCTCGAGGACGGCCAGGTGCTCGTCAAGGCTCTGCGTTTCGGTCTCAACGCCGGATTGGCGAACCGCATCTCGGGTGGCTCCGGGCCGAGCACCCGCGCCCAGATGGCCGTGGGTGAGGTGCCGCAGAGTGATGCAGTCATGGAGGTGGTCGAGTCGAAGACCGAGGACTTCTCCCCTGGCGACCTGGTGGTGCAACAGTGGGCGCCGTGGCGGACCCAGGACGTGGTTCCCGCCGGCCGACTGCGCCGGATCCGCGACGAAGTACGGGATCTGCCGCTGGAATATCACCTCACGGTCCTCGGCCACGTGGGCTTCACCGGCTGGGTAGGACTGGTCCATGTAGGTCAGGTGGACCCTGAGGATGTCGTCTTCGTCTCTGCTGCCTCGGGCGGAGTAGGGAGTTGCGTGGTGCAGTTCGCAGCGGCGAAGGGCGCCCGCGTGATCGGCAGCGCGGGCTCCGCGGAGAAGGTCGCACTGGTTCAGGACCTCGGTGCGGACTCCTGTATCAACTACCACGAGGGCGATCCGACGGAGCTTCTGGCCAGCGCCGCCCCCGACGGCATCACGCTCTACTTCGACAATGTGGGCGGGCCCCTGCTGGAGGCAGCACTCGACCAGTTGCAGATGCACGGGACAGTGGTGATCTGTGGAGCGGTGTCCCAGTACGGGCAGAAGTCGCCACAGGGCCCGTCGAACTACCTCCGGATGATTTCGCACGAGCTCACGATGCGGGGCTTCGCGGTGACAGAGCACGAGGACCTGCGAGCGGCCTTCGAGCAGGAGGTGGGCACGTGGGTGCGTGATAGTACGGTCACCAGCCTGCACACGGTGTTCGAGGGCTTCGACGCGATTCCGGAGGCCTTCGCCGCCCAGCTCGGTGGTGGAACGCGCGGTCGTGTGATCGTGGCCCTGTAGCTGACGAGAGCGGTCGACGCCGCGCGAGGCTCTCTCGCCCGCGCCAGGACCGGCCCCGACAGCCTCCCGGTGCGCAGATGGAGTGCTCGCTGTGGATCCGGACCGACCCTGCACTCCGTTGAGCACCGTCGAAGGCAGGTCAGGGAGAAACCGCTGGCACGGCGACCGAGATGCTTGACAGGGTGACGGTGTTTCGTGCGTGTACGGCTCCTCTACGCAAGCAAACCGACACACCGACACACCGACACCAGGCGCTTTCGCGCTCGAGCCGAACTCCTCCGGACACGGCCCCGCACATATGTCCTGTTGAGGGGAAGTTCTCGCAGGGGGTCACGGGCAGGGCAGGAACGGGGCATCACCGTCCCTCGCTGGAAGGCCACGGGCTCGGAATATACTCGTCCGATCTATTGATTATCGATAGCTACTGGCTGACAATCGGTAGATGGAGAATCGCATCGTCGTCGACACGCTCCGCGTCCTCCTGGGCGCAGTCCTGATCGTCATCCTGTACCTGCAGATTGTCGGCTTGCCCTGGCTCTCCGGAGTGATAGCGGAGGACCTTCCGGCGGAGGCCTACATGAGGTGGCCCATCCTCGCACTGTCCATAGCAGGCCTGGCGTGTGTCCAGGTGGGTGTGGTCAGTACCGTCCACCTCCTCGGCCTCACGAGGAAGAACGACGTGTTCTCGCATCGTGCGCTGCGCTGGGTCAACGCCCTCATCGGCGCGGCCCTGGCCGGCAGCCTTGTCTGTCTGATGACGATCTTGTACCAGAGCTCCACTGTTGCCGGCCCTCCGCTGTGGATGCTCCTGCTCCTCTGCGGGGTCCTGGTCGGAGTCGGCATAGCTCTGCTCCTGACCGTCATGCGTTCCCTGCTCATCCAGGCCACCACGCTGCGGCGCGACATGGACTCGGTGATCTAGTGCCCATCATCATCCGTGTCGACGTGCAGCTGGCCAGACGCAAGATGTCCGTCGGAGATTTCGCCGAGCGCGTCGGCATCACGGCCGCCAACATTGCCGTCCTCAAGAACGGTCGTGCCAAGGCGATACGCTTCAGCACGCTCGAAGCCATGTGCGAGGTACTGCAGTGTCAACCCGGAGATCTGCTGGAGTGGCAACCTGACAGCCCTGACCACTAGCGAACCTGACCCGGGAGAAAGAACGCCCTCGGGGTCCGAACCAGCAACAATACTGTTTTGGTAGGCTCCACCCAATGTGACCCTCAGGGGTCCTGACAACCACTACCGGCGGGGGAATCGTGGGAACGAAGCGCATCGCGCATCGGCGAGGACGGACTCCGGGAACCTCCCCTACGCCCTACGTCCTCACCGTCGTCGTGCTCGTCCTCGCCGTCCTGGCCGCGGGCTTCATGGGCGACTTCTCCGCCCGGCCGGTCGTCGACGCAAGCGCGGGAACCGTGGAATCCACGAGTATCCCCACACCCTCTGCCGAGGCGACACCCGAGCCACAGGTCGACGACGGCGAGCGCATCGTGATCGACTCGAAGCTGACCATGGCGGTCTTCGTCCTGCTGGTCATCAGCATCCTGGCACTGCTGGTGCGGGTCCTCCTGCGACTGAGGTCCCGCCCGATCATCAGGGGTGGAAGTCTCGACGAGGCACAGGTCCGCCCCGCAGGAACCCTGGAGCCCGTCGCCGAAGCACTACCGACCTGGACGAGGACGGCCGAGCAGCTCCTGGTGGGCGACGCCGACACCTCCGACGCCGTGATCCGCTGCTGGCTGGACTTCGAGCACATGTGCGCGAGCGCGGGAGTGCCGCGCCGAGCCACCCAGACGACGTCGGACTTCGCCTCCGCGGCTGCGCAGGCCCTCGATCTCCCGGTGGAGCCTCTGACCACCCTCAACCGGCTGTACCAGCGGGCCCGTTTCGCGCGCGCCCGGCAGGACGGCCACGGTGCCCTCGGACGCGCCGATCGCGAGCTCGCGCTGACGAGCGTGAAGCTGCTGGCCCCTTCCACCGACGACCCGGTTCGCCGATGAAGTGCTCGGCCTGGGCCGTCACCGGCGTCCTGACCTTCCTCGCGCTCGTGGCTGCCTGGTTCTTCGGACTCGACCCGGCGCACGCGGTGGTCCTCGTAGGAGCGGGTATCACTGCGGGGATCGCCAACGGCGTTCTGGAAGCCGTCGACGTTCCGCGCCCCGTGCTGAGCCCCCTTCCCCCACCGGTCCTCGGGCTGGCCGATCTGCAGGCACTGGAGTTCTCGCTGTCCGCGACGGAACCGGGCTCCCGGGCGATCCTCGAGGTCCACACCCTGGCCCGGGCCGTGATCGCGCTGCGGGGCCCCACACAGAGCGCCACGGCGCTCGAGGCCTTCGCCACAGGCCCCGCACCCGTGATGCTGAGACACCGCGAACTCCGCGCCCTCATCGACGAGATGGAACGTCGCGTGCAGCACGCCGACCCGCCAGCACTTACCAGGAGAGCCCATGCCAAGCCCTGATCCGCGGAGCACCAGCACAGCAGTGAGCGACGATCCGGGTACGGAGCGCACGACCGACACTGCCACCGAGGCGGCCCGCGTGGGTCAGGAGGTGCTCGAGCGGACGGGGACCGTCGTCGTCGGCGCAGCCCCTGCGCTGCGTCTTGCCCTCGCCGCGGTGCTCGCCGGAGGCCATGTCCTGTTCGAGGATCTTCCCGGTCTCGGCAAGACCCTCGCGGCCAAGACCCTCGCCCAGGCCCTCGGCCTGGACTTCCGGCGCCTGCAGTTCACCCCCGATCTGCTGCCCTCGGACGTTACGGGCTCGTCGATCTTCAATCCGGCGACGCGTGAGTTCGAGTTCAGGCCAGGGCCCATCTTCGCCGGCCTGTTCCTGGCCGATGAGATCAACAGGACCTCGCCCAAGACGCAGTCCGCCCTGCTGGAGGCCATGGCGGAGGGCCAGGTCTCCGCGGAGGGCACCACCCTGGTGCTCCGCCGTCCTTTCCACGTCTTCGCGACGTCCAATCCGATCGAGTTCGAGGGCACCTACCCCCTGCCCGAGGCCCAGCTGGACCGCTTCATGGTCCGCCTGCGCTTCGGCTATCCGGGTCCGGGTGGGGAGCAGGACATCATCGCGCGGCGTATCGGTCGACGCCGGGACGCCACGGAGGTCGCAAGCGTCACCTCCGCCGACGGACTGCTGGCCCTCCAGGCCGCCGTCGAGGCGGTGGACGTGGACGACGACGTCATCGACTACGCCGTGCGGCTCACCGGTGCGACCCGCAGCCATCCGGCCATCGAGGTGGGCGCCTCTCCGCGCGGTTCCCAGGCGCTGGTCCTGCTGGGCCGGGCCCTTGCCGTGCTCGACGGCCGCGCCTTCGTCCTCCCCGAGGACGTGGTGGAGTCCGCCGTCGCCGTCCTCGCCCATCGACTCACCCTCACGCCGTCGTCCTGGGCGCAGGGCGCCTCGACGGAGCGGGTGGTCCAGGACGTCCTGGCCGAGGTTCCCACACCCCTGACCGTGCCGCGTGGCTAGGGCCATTGCGGCCCGGGGCAAGGATGCCACCCGCTCCCCCGGCTGGGCACTCGCGCTGATCATCGCGCTGATCTGCGTCGTCGCGGGCCTCGTCTCGGGCCGCCCTGAGACCGTGGCCCTGGCGGCCCCGTTCGCCCTGCTCGCCCTCTCCCGTCGCACGTCCAGCATCCTGACCACCTCCACGACCAAGGCGGCGAACGAGCCGTCCATCCAGATCCAAACTGATCGGCGGCTCGCAGGGGACAGCAGACTCCGGCTCCTCCTCGCACCCCGTGCGGCGGAGGAACCACCGGCGTCGTCCCTCGTCGGCGTCACCCTGGCGGCTCCGGGGTGTCCCGCCGACGCGCTGGTCCTCCGGGCGGACGAGACCTGCCCTTTCCTCGCTGACATCCCCGTCTCCGGGGAGGTCGCCGTCCTCTCCTACGGCTCCGCCGGGTTCTCCGCCGACCTCACGACCACCACCGACTTCGTCCAGGCCCCGCCGGTCCGGGTCACGGTCCTCCCGCAGCTGGGCCCGAGCCTGGCCGGACCCGTGTCCAGGCGCCTGAGCGGACTCAGCGGCTCCCACACCTCGAGGCGTCCGGGCGAGGGCGGTGAGCTGAGGTCCATCGCCCCGATGCAGCCGGGAGACCAGCAGCGGCGCATCGACTGGCGGGCCACGGCACGCCGATCGGCCGACCAGGACAGGCTCATGGTGCGGCGGACCTTCGCGGACGCCGAGGCATCCGTGTTCCTGATCATCGACCAGGCGCATGATCTGCCGGCATCCACCGAGGACTGGTTCGCCGCGGGCACCGACGTCCTCGGCCAGGGCTCGCTGCATGTGGCCCGGACGGCTGCAGCCACCGTCGCGGCCTCGTACCTGGCCGCCGGCGATCGCGTGGGGCTCGACGATCTCTCCGGGATGCGACGAGCGCTGCGAACGGCAGCCGGAGCACGGCAGCTCGAGCAGATCCGCACCCGCCTCGCGGGCACCGCCGTCGTCCCGCGGCGCAGGCGACGACGGGATCCCCTCCCGCCGCAGGGGGCCGTCGTGATGGTCTTCTCGGCCTTCCTCGACGACGAGCCGGCGCGTCTGTTACGCCTCTGGCATGCGCAGGGTCACCCGGTGGTCGGCGTGGACTGCGTACCTTCCCTGGAGCGGACGGAGACCTCCGCCGCGCAGGCGAGCACCGTACGACTGACCCTGCTACGACGCCGACTGCTCCTCGAGGAACTCCGGGCCGAGGGCATCACCGTCCTCTCCGGCTCCGCGCGTCGTGTACCCAGGAGGGTGCCCGACGGCGCACCGGCCGCGGCGCCCGGTGCGCCGATCGTGGACGGCGCCCTGATGGATCTCGGGACCGGTCTGCGGCTGCTGGCCCGCCGCGCGGGCAGGAGCACAGGGCGGGCCGCTGCGCCGAGCACGATCCGGAGCAGCCATTGATGATGCGGCGCTCCGGACAGCCTGTCGGCGTACGGGCGGTGCCCGACCGCCGCGGACTCGTCCCCCTGTGGACCATCCGGTGCGCCGCTGCCCTGACCGCCGTCCTGCTCGGAGGCGTGGTGTGGGACGGTTCCGCCTGGATCGCGCTCCCCCTCGTCGTGGTCGCGGCCGCCGCGATCCTGCCCTGGACCGGCCTCGTCGCGCTGTCCCTGCTCCTGCTGGTGGTCTCCTACGCGGTCAACATGCCGCCTGGATGGCCCTGGCTTCTTGTCTTCGTCGCCGGTCTCCACGCCCTCTTCGTGCTCTACCTCCTGCTCCTGCCCCTCCCACTCCACGGCTGGATCAGCCTCCTGGCACTGCGCGAACTCGCCCTGTCCTACCTGCGCATCCAGGCCCTCGCCCAGCCCATCGCGGTCCTCGCACTCCTCCTCGACGACGCCGGGTCGAATCTCGTCGTCGTCATCATGGGCGTCGCTGCCCTGAGCGGCTGGTCACTGTGGCTGGTGGTCCGGCGAACCCGGTGAGTAGCGGTGCGAGGACCTAGACTGGGAGGCAATCATGGCACTGACAATCTCCTACCCCGCCGATCTCCCTGTCTCCGAACGCCGAGCCGACATCATGGCCGCCATCGCTGCCAACCAGGTCACCATCATCGCCGGCGAGACCGGCTCCGGGAAGACCACGCAGATCCCCAAGATGTGCCTGGAGCTCGGCCTCGCCGAGCACGGTCTGATCGGCCACACCCAGCCGCGCCGGATCGCCGCCCGCACCGTTGCCGAACGGATCGCCGAGGAACTGCAGGTGAGCCTCGGCGAGGAGGTGGGCTACCAGGTCCGCTTCACCGGGTCCGTGGGCCGGAAGACGAAGCTCAAGCTCATGACCGACGGCATCCTGCTGGCCGAGATCCAGCACGACAGGATGCTGCGCAAATACAGCACCATCATCATCGACGAGGCGCACGAGCGCAGCCTGAACATCGACTTCATCCTCGGGTACCTTAAGCGCATCCTGCCCCAGCGCCCCGATCTGAAGGTCATCATCACCTCGGCCACCATCGACCCCGAGCGTTTCGCCGCTCACTTCGCGGCCGATGCCGCCGTCGAGGACACCTCACCCGCGCCCATCATCGAGGTGTCCGGCCGTACCTACCCCGTGGAGATCCGGTACCGGCCGCTCGACCAGCCGCCGGGCGGGCTCGACGACGGCGAGGGCGGGGCCGACAGCGACCTGGAGGAGGAGCGCGATCCGCTGGACGCTGTCGCCGACGCCGTCGACGAACTGTGCGCGGAGGCCCCGGGAGACATTCTCGTGTTCTTCTCCGGCGAGCGCGAGATCCGCGATGCCGCCGATGTGCTGCGCGCCCGGATCCAGTCCAGCACACGACTGCGCGGCACCGAGGTACTGCCCCTGTTCGCCCGGCTCTCGCTGGAGGAACAGCACCGCGTCTTCCGCCCCACAGGGAACCACCGGCGCATCGTGCTCGCGACCAATGTGGCCGAGACGTCCCTGACGGTCCCCGGCATCAAGTACGTGATCGACACCGGGACGGCCCGCATCTCCCGCTACTCGCACCGCACCAAGGTGCAGCGCCTGCCGATCGAGCGTGTCTCGCAGGCCTCGGCGAACCAGCGCTCGGGCCGCAGCGGCCGTGTGTCCGACGGCATCGCCATCCGGCTGTATTCGGAGGAGGACTTCGCCGCGCGGCGTCCCTTCACCGAACCCGAGATCCTGCGCACCTCCCTGGCCGCCGTCATCCTGCAGATGGCCGCCATGGGCGTCACCCGCGGGCCCAAGGACATCGCTGACTTCCCCTTCGTGGAGCCGCCGGAGTCCAAGGCCATCAACGACGGCGTCACCGTGCTGCGCGAGCTCGGTGCCCTGAAGGACGACGGCGGTCTCTCCCCCGTGGGACGCCAGCTGGCCCAGCTGCCCGTGGACCCGCGGCTCGGACGCATGATCGTCGAGGCCGGGACGCGCGGTGCCGTGAAGGAGGTGATGGTCCTCGCCGCCGCGCTGACCATCCAGGACCCGCGGGAGCGCCCGTCGGCGGACCAGCCCGCAAAGCAGCAGCAGGCCGGCGAGTTGCACAAGCGCTTCGTGGACGAGAACTCCGACTTCACGGCGTACCTGAATCTGTGGCGGTACCTCCAGCAGAAGCAGGACGAGCTCTCCTCCACCCAGTTCCGCAAGCTGTGCCGTGCGGAGTTCATCAACTATCTGCGGGTACGGGAGTGGCAGGATCTCTTCCAGCAGCTGCGCCAGCTCGCCAAGCCGCTCGGCATCACGCTGCAGGCCGGTCCGGTGGATCCTGTGGGACTGCACGAGCAGATCCACATCAGCCTGCTCTCGGGCCTGCTGAGCCATATCGGGCTGTACGACCAGCGCAAGCGCGAGTACACCGGAGCGCGCGGCACGCGTTTCGCGATCTTCCCGGGCTCCTCCCTGTTCAAGAAGTCCCCGGACTGGGTCATGGCCGCCGAGCTCGTGGAGACGTCCCGGCTCTGGGCGCGCGTGGTGGCCCGCATCGATCCGCTGTGGGCCGAGCAGGTGGCACCGCACCTGGTCAAGCGCTCCTACAGCGAGCCGCACTGGTCCCGGAAGATGGGCTCGGTCATGGCCTACGAGAAGGTCACGCTGTACGGGGTGCCGATCGTGCCGCAGCGGCGCATCAACTACGGGCGGATCGACCGGGAGGTGGCCCGCGAGCTGTTCATCCGGCATGCCCTCGTGGAGGGCGACTGGAAGACGCACCATACCTTCTTCAGCCGCAATCAGGCACGCCTGGCCGAGGTGGAGGAGCTCGAGACCCGCCTGCGACGGCGGGACCTGCGCGTGGACGACGAGACCCTGTTCGAGTTCTACGACGAGCGCATCGGCCCCGAGGTGGTCTCGGAACGCCACTTCGACTCCTGGTGGAAGAAGGCGCGCCACGACCAGCCCGACCTGCTCGACTTCGATCCGGACCAGCTGCGCAGCGAGGACGCCGCGGATCTCGACGAGACAGCGTTCCCGAGCTCCTGGCACCAGGCCGGATTCGAGCTGCCGCTGACCTACGAATTCTCACCGCTGACCCCGGAGGCGCACGATGGCGTCACGGTCACCATCCCCGTCCTGTTCCTCAACCAGCTCGAGGCCAAGCCCTTCCGCTGGCAGATCCCCGGCCAGCGCGTGGAGCTCGTCACGGCGCTCATCAAGTCCCTCCCGAAGCAGGTGCGCAAGAACTTCGTCCCGGCTCCCGACGTGGCCCGCACCGCCGTCGCCGCACTGGCCTCCGACGCCGATCCCGCGCGCGACGATCTCGAGGCGTCGCTCGAGCTCGTCCTGCGGCGCTCACGCGGTCACATCATCCCGCCTGGCTCCTGGAACTGGTCCGCCGTCCCCCAGCATCTGCTCATGATGTTCAGGGTGGTCGACGCCGAAGGACGCGTCCTGGACGAATCGCGCGATCTGGAAGCCCTCAAGGAGTCCCTCGCCCCGGCCGTGAGCCGGGCCATCGCGCAGTCGCTCGGCGCCACACCGTCAAGCACGCGTCCGTCCGGCGCTTCCGCTCGTGGGGCAGAGCGCCGTGGAGGCACGGCCCAGCCGCGCGCCGGAACGGGACCGGGCGGTAGGGAGAACGGCGCCCGGGACCACGGCGGCCGGCAGGGCGCCGGTCGAGGCACGATCCGCACGGCGTCGGCGGCTGCGCCGGCTGCTGCGAACTCCACCGCGGCGGGGAGTCGGGGCGGTGGCGTTGCCGTCGCAGAGGCTCCCGCCGTGGTGGAGCGCACCGGCGAGCGGACCTGGGTCTTCGGCACTGTGGATCGCGAGATCTCGCGTGCCGTCGCCGGTCATCGGGTCACGGGCTTCCCCGCCATCGTCGACGAGGGCACCTCCGTGGGCCTGCGGGTCTTCCCGACGCCCGGGGAGCAGGCCGCCGTGATGCGTGCCGGGATCATCAGGCTCCTGGCGCTGCGCATCCCGAGCCCGGCGAAGTACGTGCTGGAGCACCTGAGCAACACGGAGAAGCTCACCTTCAGCCAGAACCCGCACGGCAGTGTGGCCGAGCTGATCGGGGACTGCACCCTGGCCGCGATCGACAAGCTCGTTCCGGCCGAGCTGCCCTGGACCGAGCAGGCCTTCGACCACCTGTACGAAATGGTGCGCGCCGAGCTCATCGACACGGTGTTCACGGTCACGGCGACGGTGGAGAAGGTGCTCTCCAGTACGCGGCGCATCCAGAAGCAGCTCAAGGGCACCACGAGTCTGGCACTGATCACGGCGCTCAACGACATCAGGAGTCAGCTGGAGCACCTCGTGTACCCGGGTTTCGTCGCAGCGACGGGGTACGCCCAACTCGCCCACCTCCCCCGCTACCTGAGGGCGATCGAGATCAGGCTCGAGAAGCTCCCCACGAACGTGCAGCGCGACGGGCTCGCCCTGGCCACCGTGCAGCGGCTCGAGGACGACTACGACGACGCGGCCGCGTCCCTCGCCGCCGGGCGCTACCGACCGGCGGAACTCCGGCGTGTACGGTGGATGATCGAGGAGCTGCGGGTCAGCCTGTTCGCCCAGGACCTCGGGACGGCCTACTCCGTGTCGGAGAAGAGGATCCGGACCGCGCTGAACGAGGCACTCGCCGCAGCACGGTAGCGGCGCAGAACTGTGCGATGTCAGTCCGAGACGTGTTCGCCCTGGCCCGCGTCGCGCAGGGCGTCGCGCAGCGTCTGCGCCGCCTCGTCCATCGCCTCGGGATCAGGCGCGAGATCCACGCGCTTGACGTCGAAGTCCGCCGGCGACCGCGTGGGCCACACGTGGACGTGGAGGTGCGGCACCTCGTAGCCCTCCATGAGGACGCCCACCCGGCGGGCGTCGAAGGCCTTTTCCTGGGCCTGGCCGATCGTCTGCGCGACGGCCATGACCTTCGAGAGCAGCTCCGGCTCGGCCTGGAGCCAGTGTTCGATCTCCCGCCGCGGGACCACGAGCGTGTGGCCCGGGGTGATGGGGGCGATCGTCAGGAAGGCGACGACGTCGTCGTCCTGCCAGATGAAGCGCCCCGGAATCTCACCGTTGATGATCTTCGTGAACATGGTGGCCATCGTTGCTCCTGGTGTGTCGGTCGAAGGATCGCTCCGCTGCGGGCTGCCCGGCAACCTGACGCTGCCGCGCAGCGGTGGTGGCACGGGGCGTCCTGGATGCATGCCCCGACGCTACCGCGCCCGGACCCCGCGGGCCAGTGGCATTCCGCCCAGTACACCCGGTACCCGCCATGGCCACCGGATCCGCTCAGGCGCCGGTGGCGACGGGCAGCCCCTCGGTGTCGGACCACTGCGACCAGGAACCGGGGAACAGCGAGGCGCTGATCCCTGCGATCTCCAGTGCTGCGATCTCGTGGGCCGCGGTGATCCCGGAGCCGCAGTACACCGCCACGCGCCCCTGATCGGCACCGAGTGCTCCGAACCGGCGGCGAAGATCCGCTGCGGGCCGGAAGCGCCGGTCCTGGCCCAGATTCTCCACCGTCGGGGCGCTCACGGCGCCCGGGATGTGCCCGGCCTTCGGATCCACGGGTTCCTGCTCACCGCGGAAGCGCTCACCGGCGCGGGCGTCGAGCACGACGTCGACGGTGGAGTCGTCGAGCAGGTCCGGGACCGCCACCACGGGCATGTGTCCGCTGGAGAGCTGAACGGAGCCCATGCAGTGCTGCTCCTCGCCGCCCTCGACGTCGAAGCCGGCGGCGCGCCAGGCCGTCAGGCCGCCGTCGAGCAGACGGACGGCATCGAAGCCGGCGTCGCGCAGCAGCCACCACAGGCGGGCGGCGGCGAGATTGCCGGAGTCGTCGTAGGCCACCACCGTGGAGTCGTCGTCGAGCCCCCACTGCCGGGCCGATTCCTGCAGCGCTGCAGTATCGGGAAGCGGGTGGCGGCCCTGACCGGGACCGCCCGGGGCACACAGCTGCGTCTCGAGGTCCACGTACACGGCACCGGGGATGTGGGCCGCCCGGTAGGCCTCGTGTCCGTGGGGGTCGCCGAGCGCCCAGCGTACGTCGAGCAGGATGAGCTGCGCGCCGGAGGTCATCCGGTTCTGCAGATCCTGCACATCCATCAGAGTCTTCATCGAGATCTCCTGTCGGAAGCGGTGACCGGCCCACGAGGTTCTTCGCGGCCGGTCCTGATGCACGTCAGTCCACCACACCGGTGCGCCTGCACCAAGCAGCCCGCGACCGGGTCCTGCGGACCCGCCCTGCGCCGCACGGGCTTGTAGGCTGTCCCGATGGCACGCTTCACCTCCGCGGACAGATCCTGGTCCGACGACGCCGTGCGGCGCATCGAGGCCGACAGCAACAGATCCGCCGACACGCATCTGTTCGCCGTCCCGCTCCCGGACCACTGGGGTGTGCAGGTCTATCTCAAGGACGAGTCCACGCACCGGACCGGCAGCCTGAAGCACCGGCTGGCCCGCTCACTGTTCCTGTTCGGCCTCGTGAACGGCTGGATCACGGAGGGAACCACCGTGGTCGAGGCCTCGAGCGGATCCACCGCCGTCTCCGAGGCCTACTTCGCGCAGCTGCTCGGCCTGCCGTTCGTCGCCGTCATGACGGGCACCACGAGCCCCGAGAAGATCGCCCTGATCGAGCAGTACGGCGGGACGTGCCGCTTCGTCGAGCACGCCTCCGACGTCTACGCCGCGGCCGAGGCAGTGGCCAGGGAGACCGGCGGCCACTACATGGACCAGTTCACGTTCGCCGAGCGGGCCACCGACTGGCGCGGCAACAACAACATCGCGGAGTCGATCTTCGATCAGCTGGCCCTCGAGCCGCATCCGCTCCCCGACTGGATCGTGGTCGGCGCCGGCACGGGCGGCACGAGCGCCACGATCGGCCGGTACCTGCGCTATCACCGGCACCCCACGCGGCTCGCCGTCGTCGACCCCGAGAATTCCGCCTTCTACCCGGCGTGGGCCGCACCCGGGTCCAAGCCGACGGGTCGTCCCTCGCGCATCGAGGGCATCGGCCGCCCGCGGCTGGAGCCGAGCTTCGTGCCCAGCGTCATCGACACCATGATCCGGGTGCCCGACGCCGCGTCCGTCGCTGCCGCTCGTCACCTGCGGAGCCTCACCGGGCTGCACGCCGGGCCCTCCACCGGTACCAATCTGTGGGGCGTCTGGCAGCTCGTCGCCGATCTGGTGTCCGAAGGACGCACGGGCAGCATCGTCTCGCTCATGTGCGATTCCGGGGACCGCTATGCCGCGACCTACGACGACGACGCCTGGCTCCACAGCCGCGGTCTGGACCCCTCCGGTGCGCTGAGGACCCTCGAGGCGTTCTTCGCGACCGGCAGGTGGCCCAGCGGGAGCAGCGATCCGACCGCAGACGCCGGCTGAGGTCCGTCAGAGATCGATGGACCGGCCCACTGCCAGATGCTCGAACGTGATCCCGAAGCGTGCGCCGAGCCGTGTCAGCTGGCCCTCGACCAGGCCGAGTCCCGCGTCGTTCAGCAGCGCCTCGTGGAGCTGGAAGGCGCGCGGGGCCCTGACGGCGATCATGAAGTCCAGGACTTCTGCGAGCTTCGACCACGGAGCGTGAACGGGCACGAGGAGTGCTGCCACCTCGGCAGCGTCCGGCACCGTGAAGGAATCCCCGGGGTGGTAGAGGGACCCGTCGATCAGGAAGCCGACGTTGCCGATCACGGGGATCAGGGGGTGGATCAGGGCGTGCTGATCGCCGAAGGTGCGGACCGAGAAGCCGGCCGCGGTGAACTCCTCGCCCCCGGCCACCGTGTGCAGGCGATCGGAGGCGCCACCGAGAGCCGCGCCGAGGGCATCGGTGACGCCCGTCGTCGCCCACAGCTCCGCGGAGGTGTTCGCCTCGAGGAACGCCACCACGCGGTCCTGGTCGAGGTGGTCGGCATGCTCATGGGTGATGAGGATCGCGGTGGCGCCCTCCAGGGCGTCGTCGACCTCGGAGAAGCTGCCCGGGTCGATGACGAGCACGGAGCCGTCCTGCTCGAGGCGGACACAGGAGTGGGTGAACTTGGTCAGCAGCATGGCACCACAGTACCTGCGCCTGCGCTGATAATCTTGAGTCCTATCCAGGGCGTCCCGATGCCCGCGGAAAGGCAGTGAGATGAGCTCCGAGGCAGTACCCGACGTCACCGCATCAGGTTCCGGCGCAGCACCAGCGGCCCGCAGGGGTTCCGAGCAGCGTGTGACGCGTCAGCGACGTGCCGTCAGCGCCGCGCTCGATGCGCTGGACGACTTCGTGAGTACGCAGGAACTGCACCGGGTCCTGCTCGATCGTGGCGCGTCCGTCTCGCTGCCCACCGCCTACCGGATCCTGCAGTCGATGGCCGACGACGGCCTGGTCGACGTCCTGCGCAACGCGGACAACGAGGCGGTCTATCGGCGGTGCGCCGTGGAGCACCACCACCATCATCTGCTGTGCACCGACTGCGGAAGGGCTGTCGAGATCGAGGCTCCCGCCGTGGAGCAGTGGGCCGCGCGTATCGCGGCGGATCACGGCTTCGCCGATGCCGCCCATACCGTCGAGATCCAGGGCGTCTGCCCCGAGTGCACGGCGCTCAAGGGCCGGGCGTGAAGCCCGCGTGAGCCCTGCCGTCCCGGACGGAGACAGGGTCAGGGTGCGGGTCTCGCGAGCGACTTCCGCGGCGCACTCTCCGCCCCGGCGACGGCTCGGCCCCGGCGTGGACCGAGCAGGCGGCAGATGAGATAGATGGCGAACGAGATCGTGGTGACGTAGGGGCTGATGGGGATGCGTCCACCGAGCGCGAGCAGGATCCCGCCCACTACCGAGATGCAGGCGAAGGCCACGCTGAGGACGACGACGCGCGCCGGCGAGGCGGTGATCCGCAGCGCCGCGGCAGCGGGGGTGATGAGCAGCGAGAGCACCAGCAACGCACCGACCACCTGGATGGACAGGGCCACGGCAACCCCCAGCAGCACCATGAAGACGATCGACAGCCCTCGCACGGGAACCCCGCGGGCCTCTGCCAGATCGGCGTCGGCGCTCGCGAACGTCAGCGGACGCCAGATGGCCACCAGCGCGATGATCACCGAGACGGCGCTGACGATCAGCACATTCAGCTGCACGTCGTCGACCGAGACGATCTGACCGGTCAGGAGCCCGAACTTGTTGGCCGAGCGGCCCTCGTAGAGAGAGAGGAAGAGGATCCCCAGACCCAGCCCGAACGGCATGACGACGCCGATGATCGAGTTCCTGTCGCGGGCGCGGATGCCCATCAGCCCGAGCACGAGGGCTGCCAGGACGGAGCCGACGAGGGATCCGGTCACCACGTTCGCCCCGACGAGCAGGGCGAGGGCGGCACCGGCGAAGGACAGCTCCGCGATGCCGTGGACGGCGAAGGCGAGATCGCGCATCACGACGAAGACCCCGATCAGCCCTCCGAGCAGACCCAGGACGGCTCCCGCCACCAACGAATTGCGCACGAGCGGCAGGAGTTCCGCGTAGTTGTCGAAGCTGAAAATGGCCTGCAGTGCGTCCTGGAGATCCACGCGTCAGGCGCCTTCGTGATGATGGATGGTCGCGTCCGGCAGCCCCACCACGACCATCCGGCCATTGCTGTGCAGAACCTCCACGGGGCTGCCGTACAGCTCCGAGAGCACGTCGCCGGTCATGACCTCCGAGGGTGTTCCCACCCTGAACCTGCCGCCGGCCAGGTACAGGACGCGGTCCACGTACTCGATCACCGGATTGATCTCGTGGGTCACGAAGACCACGGCGCTGTTCCTCTCGCGGGACTGCCGGTTGATCAGCGCACTCACGGCCTGCTGGTGATTGAGGTCGAGCGAGAGCAGCGGCTCGTCGCACAGGAGAACCGCGGGATCGTCCGCCAGTGCCTGTGCTGCCCGCAGTCGCTGCTGCTCGCCACCGGACAGCAGCCCCACGGGAGTGTCGGCGTAGGACTGCGCACCGACATCCTGCAGGAGGGCGTCCACCCGTTCGGTGTAGCCCCGCTTCCTCAGCCGCACACCCCAGTGATGACCGTCGATGCCGAGCCCCACGAGATCGCGGGCCCTCAGCGGGGTCTCCGGGGGGAAGGACTTCTGCTGCGGGATGTAGCCCATGGCCCTGGACCCACGCCTGACCGACCGGCCGTCGATCTCCGCCGTTCCTGCATCGAGGTGCTGCAGACCCAGCAGGACCTTGAGCAGAGAGGTCTTCCCCGATCCGTTCGGGCCGAGGACGGCGAGGAACTCCCCCGGCATGATGTCCAGATCCAGGCCCTGCCACAGGGTGCGGTCGCCGAAGGACAGCGCTGCTCCGCGCAGGCGGATGGCCGGCTGGGCGGCCACGCGCGTCGGCGGCGGCCCGGGGATCGTCGAGGTCATGCGCAGCGGCTTCCGGTAGAGAGGATCACGCGACGGCTCAGGATCCGAGGACCGCTGCAATGTTTTCCGTGGTGGCGCTCATCCAGGATACGTAGTCCTCGCCGTCGGGCAGTGTCTCGCTGAAGTCCAGCACGGGAAGGCCCGCATCATCGGCAGCAGAGCGTACGCGCTCGGTCTGCGATCCTTCGGTCTGCTCGTTGTAGGCGAGGAAGGCCAGGGTCCCCCCGGAGACGAGCCTCATCATGTCCTCCATGGCGGCGACCGGGACGTCGGTGCCCTCCTCGATGGCCTGCGTGAAGGAGTCCGGAGTGACATTCTCGAGTCCGGCGGCCTCCAGCAGGTACACCGGAACGGGTTCGGTCACGGCAACCCGACCGGCCTGGACCTGAGCATCGAGTGCTGCAAGCCGCGCCTCGATGGGCTCCAGCTCCGCGCTGAAGGCGTCGGCGCGTTCACGGTAGGCCTCCGCGTTCGGCTCGTCGAGCCGGGCCAGTTCATCGGCGACGGCGGCAGCGAGGGCCCGCATGGCGGGGAGGCTGTACCAGACGTGCTCATTGGTAGCACCCGGCTCCCCGCCCTGCCCGGAGTCCTCGAGACCCGAGATCTCCACCGCACTGATCACGGGTCCGACGCCGGTGTCCTCGGCGAGGAGCCCGAGGAACGGATCGTAGCCGCCGCCGTTGTCGATGACGAGATCGGCCTTGGAGACCGTCAGCTTGTCCTGCACCGTGGCCTCGTAGGAGTGCGGATCCTGGCTCGCCCCACTGACGATGGACGTCACCTCCACCTCCTGCCCACCGACACGCGCGGCAATGTCGCCGAAGACATCGGTGCTGGTCACGATGGAGATCGTCTCGTCTGCGCTCGTGTCTTTCGCATCGGCAGTGGCCCCGGCCCCGCAGCCTGTCAGACCGAGCACGGCCACCAGGAGGGCAGCGGCGACAGGCCGGCGGTACAGGAGCATTCGAACCTCGATCGACTAATGAGAACTGTTTACATTAACGGATCGAGCTTAGCCCATCGTGTCCGGGACACGGTAGCGGGCATTGGGGTGGTACTTACCTGACGCGGATCTGCGTACTCCCGGTGCCGCCGCTCCTCCGGGCACCCTGATTCTGGGTGGCGTCCCTGATCTCGCCGATGAGCTGTTCGATCACGTCCTCCAGGAAGAGGACCCCGCGGGTCGAACCATCCGGTCCCAGGACACGCGCCAGATGCGATCCCGTGCCCTGCATGACCGCCAGTGCGTCCTCGATCCCGTCGTCGACACCCAGATTGGCGAGCCGTCGCACCCTGTTCTCGGTGATGGGCCGGTGGTACACGGCCTGCGGCAGGGACATGACGTCCTTCAGGTGCATGTAACCGGTCAGATTCCCGTGCTCGTCGACCATCACGAAGCGCGAGAAGCCGGTGCGTCCCACGGCCCGCTCGAAGTCCTCCGGGGTCGCATCGGTCCGCACGGTCACAAGTTCGGTGAAGGGCACCATGGTGGTCTCCGCGGTCTGCCCCGAGAACTCGAGCGCCCCGGAGATGAGGCCGGATTCGTCGTCGACCAGGCCGCTCTTGGTGGACTCCTCGACGATCGACTGCACTTCCTCGAGGGTGTAGGTCGAGGACAGCTCGCTCTTGGGCTCCACCTTCAGGGCCCGCAGGATGTGGTTGGCCGTCCAGTTCAGCGAGCTGATCACGGGGTTGACCACACGGGCGATCATCACCAGCGGAGGAGCCAGCACGAGTGCTGCCTTGTCCGCCACGGACACGGAGATGTTCTTCGGTACCATCTCGCCGAAGGTCACGTGGAGGAAGGTCACCAGCACCAGGGCCAATCCGAAGGCGATACCTCCGGCAAGTGCCACGGGGACACCGAGCGCCTCGAGCGGCAGCACGAAGAGGTGGTGGATGGCCGGTTCGGCGACCTGCAGGATCAGCAGGGAGCACACCGTGATGCCGAGCTGCGCGCAGGCCAGCATGAGGGAGACGTGCTCCATGGCCCACAGCGTCGTCTTCGCGCGCTTCGAGCCCTCGTCGGCGAGAGGCTCGATCTGACTCCGGCGCGCGGACATGATCGCGAACTCGGAGCCCACGAAGAAGGCATTGCCCAGCAGGAGGACGATCAGCCATACGATGCCTGCCCAGTCGCTCATCGCTCACTCCTCATCGCCGTGCTGCCCGCGAGAGCGGGGCGGGAATCATGCTCCGCCGGAGCCCCCGGTGCTGTGTCCAGAGGGACCGCCTCGTGCTCGGGGAGGACGGCGTCGTCTTCCTCCGACGTCGGTGCCGGACGGAACTGGATACGATCGATGCGCCGTCCGTCCATGCGCTCCACCGTCAGTGTCCCCGAGGGGATCTCCACGGCATCGCCGGGCTCGGCGATGCGGCCCAGCTCCGCCATCATGAAGCCACCGACGGTCTCGTAGCCCGCCTCGTCGGGCACGTCGGCGCGGGGGATCTGCGCGGACACCTCGTCGGGGCGCATGAGCCCGGGGAAGAACCAGTCGCCCGCTGCGCTCTGCAGCACGCCCGGCTTGGAGGCGTCGTGCTCGTCGGCAACTTCGCCGACGATCTCCTCCACGAGATCCTCCAGCGTCACCACTCCCGCGGTGCCCCCGTATTCATCGAGGACGACGGCGAGCTGGAGATTGGCCTCGCGGAGCTCGCTCAGCAGGGAGTCCAGGTGCACGGTCTCGGGCACGCGCAGGACGTCGGTCAGGATGGTGCCGGCAGGCAGTTCTGCCCTCTTGTGCCGGGGCACGGCCACGGCCTTCTTCACGTGGACCACACCGCGGATGTCGTCGGCGGAGTCACCCACCAGCGGGAAGCGCGAGAAGCCGGTGCGGCGCGCGGCCTCGACGACGTCGGCCACCGTCTGGTCCGAGTCGATGACCTCCATCCGGATGCGCGGTGTCATGACGTCGGCGGCGGTCTGCTCCGAGAAGCTGAAGGTCCGGGCGAGGAAGGTCGCGGTGCCCTGATCGAGGGTGCCCATCTCCGCCGATCGACGGACGAGCGACGACAGCTCCGATGCGGACCTCGCGCCGGAGATCTCCTCCTTGGCCTCGAAGCCGAAGATGTTCAGCACACGGTTGGAGAAGCCGTTGAGCACGATGATCGCCGGTTTGAACACGGCGGTGAACATCAGCTGCGGACGCGCGAGCGCCCGGCCGACACGGAACGGCAGGGCGATGGACAGATTCTTGGGTACCAGCTCGCCCAGCACCATGGACAGCAGGGTGGCCAGCGCCATTGCGACGACCAGGGATGTCGAGGTGATCAGCGCCTGCGACAGACCCAGAGCAGCCAGTGGCGTCTCGAGCAGGCGACCCACCGAGGGCTCCATGACGTAACCGGTCAGCAGCGTGGTCAGGGTGATGCCGAGCTGACAGCTCGAGAGCTGCGTGGAGAGCGATTTGAGGCAACGGAGCAGCGGCTCGGCCCGGGTGTCGCCCTCGTCGACGGCCCGCTGCACGTACGTCTGATCGAGTGCGACGAGAGAGAATTCGACGGCGACGAAGAAGCCGGTCCCGAGGATGAGCAGCAGACCTGCGGCCAGGTAGATCCATTCCACCGCTACGTCCCCTTCCCGCCGGAGCCGGGCCGGGTCGGCAGCGGCGCGTGTCTGAGAGGGTCCGCTGCGTCAGTGGCGAGCAGTGCCGGGTCCTCCGCCGGAGCGATGGCGTCAATCACGCCGGCATCGGGCGGGCGTAGAGCAGGGGAAGGGATTGAGGAGTCGCCGGCGTGGAGCCGGCTCCTAGAAGGACTGTCCATAAGAAGATCAGTTTACCGGTTCCGCACCGAGGAGTCCTACAGGACGTCCGGAGAATCCGTCCGAGGATACGAGCCCGTCCTCCCGCAGGGAGGCCTACCAGCTCTGCTGCAGCGGCCGCCCCTCCTCGTAGCCGGCGGTGGACTGCAGACCGACGAGGGCCCGCTCCCGGAACTCGGCGAGCGAGGTGGCGCCGGCATACGTCATGGAACTGCGTACGCCGGCCGTGATCATGTCGAGCAGATCCTCGACGCCCGGCCGCGCAGGGTCGAGGTACATCCTGGAGGTGGAGATCCCTTCCTCGAACAATCCCTTCCGGGCCCGGGCGAACACGTCGTCGTGGCGCGTGCGGTTCTGCACCGCCCGGGCCGACGCCATCCCGAAGCTCTCCTTGTACCTGCGGCCGTCGCTGTCGGTCTGCAGATCTCCCGGACTCTCGAACGTGCCGGCGAACCAGGAACCGATCATCACCTGGGAGGCCCCGGCAGCGAGCGCGAGGGCGACGTCCCGGGGGTACCGCACCCCGCCGTCGGCCCACACGTGGGCGCCCAGCTCCGCGGCCGCCCCGGCGCACTCGAGCACGGCGGAGAACTGCGGGCGTCCCACGGCGGTCATCATGCGCGTGGTGCACATGGCACCGGGTCCGACGCCGACCTTGACGATCGAGGCACCCGCAGCGACGAGATCGCGCACGCCGTCCGCACTGACCACGTTGCCGGCGACGATCGGTACTTCCGGGTCGAGACCGCGGACGACGGCGAGCGCGTCCAGCATCTTGCGCTGGTGGCCGTGTGCCGTGTCCACCACGAGCACGTCGACACCGGCCTCCAGCAGGGCAGCGGCCTTGGCCTCGACATCGCCGTTGATGCCGACGGCGGCAGCCACCCTGAGACGGCCGGCTGCGTCCACGGCCGGGGCGTAGATGGTGGAGCGCAGGGCGCCGGTGCGCGTGATGACACCCTTCAGGACGCCGTCGCGCACCACCGGTGCGAGCCGGACGTGCGCGCGCTCTAGCTCCTCGAAGGCTCGCTGGAGCGATGCGGCGCGATCGCCGTCGAACAGGGACGCGTCGATCGCAGCGGGCGCCGGGCTCATCACCGATTCGAGCGAGGCGAAGCGGTCCACTCCCTCACAGTCCTCTGCCCCGACCATTCCGACGCATCTCCCGGCGTCGTCGACCACGAGCACCGCACCGTGCGCCCGCTTGTGCATCAGGTGGAGCGCGTCGATGACGGTGTGTTCGGGTGTCAGGCTCAGCGGTGTCTCGAAGACGGGATGGCGGTCCTTCACCCAGCTCGTGACCTCCGCGATCACCTCGGTCGGCACGTCCTGCGGCAGGACGCCGATACCCCCGCGACGCGCCACGGTCTCCACCATGCGCCTGCCGGTCACGGCCGTCATGTTGGCGACGACGAGCGGGACGGTGGTGCCGGACCCGTCCTCCGACGACAGGTCCACGTCGAAGCGCGAGACCACCTCGGAGGCGGAGGGCACGAGGAAGACATCGGAGTACGTGAGATCGGTGGTGGGCGGATTGACGAAGCGCATGGTTCTCCCTGTCATGGGCCGGTCGGACAGCCCAGAGGAGTCTAGTGGGTCGGCACGCCTGATTGGATTGTCCCCGATCCTGTTACTACACTTGGACAGGGTCCGGACCCGGCATGACGCCGATCCCGCCGCCCGCTCCGCGCTCAGGGCAATTTACGGAAGAGGCGTATACGACGTGTCAGAACAAACCAGCCACCGTCTACCTGAAGAATTCGGCGGGAACGAGTGGCTTGTTGACGAGCTGTACGAGCAGTTCCGCGAGGACCGTCACTCCGTGGACAAGAAGTGGTGGGAACTCTTCGACTCCTTCGACGCGGAGGACTCCTCCGAGGGTGCAGGTACGAACGAGGCGGACGGCGAGAAGAAGCCGGAGCAGAAGCCGGAGCAGAAGCCGGAGCAGAAGCCGGAGCAGAAAGCTGCAGACGATTCCGCAGCCTCGGCGCAGACGCTGCAGGAACCCACGATGGCCTCGACCCAGAACCGCGCCCCTGCAGGAGGGACGACGTCGGCGTCGCCCACCGAGAAGCGTCCGGTCGTGAGGACCGAGACCCAGGCGCCGAAGGCCTCGGGTGAGAGCCCGGCGAGCACGCAGCAGAGCGGAAAGCCCCCCGTGCCCAAGGAACCTGCGAAGAAGGCCGACGCTGCGCGGGAGGAGAACGCACGGGAGGACAAGCAGTCCGCCCCCATCCCTGCCGAGCTGCCGGCATCGGATCGCAGTGACCAGATGGAGGAGGACAAGGCCAGCGTGCTGCGCGGGCCGGCCAAGGCGATCGCCACGAACATGGAGGCCAGCCTCAGTGTTCCCACCGCGACCAGCGTGCGGACCATCCCCGCGAAACTGCTGATCGACAACCGTGTGGTCATCAACAGCAATCTTGCCCGCGCA
This sequence comes from Arthrobacter sp., assembly GCA_029257465.1. Classification (GTDB taxonomy): domain Bacteria; phylum Actinomycetota; class Actinomycetes; order Actinomycetales; family Micrococcaceae; genus Arthrobacter_D. Next base: position 23,242 of record JARIBG010000096.1, read on the forward strand.
CGCGGCGGCAAGGTCTCGTTCACGCACATCATCGGGTACGCGATCATCCGGGCACTGGCCCAGTTCCCGTCCCAGAACGTGTACTACGACGTGATCGACGGCAAGCCCTCGTCGGTCCAGCCCGCCCACGTGAACTTCGGCCTGGCCATCGACATGCCCAAGCCCGACGGCTCGCGCTCTCTCGTGGTGCCGAACATCAAGAAGGCCGAGACCATGAACTTCTCGGAGTTCTGGACCGCCTACGAGGAGCTCGTGAAGAAGGCGCGCTCGGGCAAGCTCGGTGCCGACGACTACGCCGGCACCACGGTGTCCCTCACCAATCCTGGTGGGATCGGCACGGTCCACTCGGTACCGCGCCTGTCGAAGGGCCAGGCGTGCATCATCGGCGCCGGTGCCCTCGAGTATCCGGCGCAGTTCCAGGGTTCGAGCGAGAAGACGCTCGCCAAGCACGCGATCAGCAAGACCATCACCCTGACCTCCACCTACGACCACCGCGTCATCCAGGGTGCCGGTAGCGGCGAGTTCCTGCGTATCATCCATCAGTTGCTGCTCGGCGAGCAGAACTTCTACGACGACATCTTCGAGTCCCTGCGGATCCCCTACGAGCCCGTGCGCTGGAGCGCGGACATCCAGGTGGACCCCGTGGACCAGATCAACAAGGTCGCCCGGATCCAGCAGCTCATCCACGCCTATCGCGTCCGTGGTCATCTCATGGCGGACACCAATCCCCTCGAGTACGTGCAGCGCAAGCACGCCGATCTCGACATCCGTACCCACGGCCTCACACTGTGGGATCTCGATCGCGAGTGGCCCACGGGCGGCTTCGGTGGGAAGCCGCTGCTCAAGTTCCGCCACATGCTCGGTGTGCTCCGCGACGCCTACTGCCGCACCACCGGCATCGAGTACATGCACCTGCAGGATCCTGTGGAACGGCAGTGGTTCCAGGACCAGCTCGAGCACGCCTATTCGAAGCCGGAGCGCGAGGTACAGCTGCGCATCCTGGAGAAGCTGAACTCGGCGGAGGCCTTCGAGACCTTCTTGCAGACGAAGTTCGTGGGTCAGAAGCGCTTCTCCCTCGAGGGTGGGGAGTCGCTGATCCCGCTGCTCGACGCCGTCCTGTCCGGGGCCGCCGATGACGGCCTCGACGAGGTGGCCATCGGCATGGCCCACCGCGGCCGGCTGAACGTCCTGACGAACATTGCGGGCAAGACGTACGCCCAGGTCTTCCGCGAGTTCGAGGGCACCCAGGACCCCCGGTCGGTCCAGGGCTCCGGTGACGTGAAGTACCACCTCGGCACCGAGGGGACGTTCACCTCGGACGCCGGGAACCGCACCAAGGTCTATCTCGCCGCGAATCCCTCGCACCTGGAGGCCGGAGATTCCGTCCTGGAGGGCATTGTCCGTGCCAAGCAGGATCTGCTCGATCAGGGCGAAGCCTTTCCCGTGCTGCCGATCCTCATCCACGGCGATGCGGCCTTCGCGGGTCAGGGCGTGGTGGCGGAGACGCTCAACCTCTCACAGCTGCGCGGCTACCGCACCGGCGGGACCGTCCATGTGATCGTGAACAACCAGGTCGGCTTCACCACGAGCCCCACCTCCTCGCGGTCCTCCGTCTACTCCACGGACGTGGCGAAGATGGTCCAGGCCCCGGTCTTCCACGTGAACGGCGACGACCCCGAGGCCGTGGTGCGCGTGGCACAGCTGGCCTACCAGTTCAGGCAGCGGTTCAACAAGGACGTCGTCATCGACATGGTCTGCTACCGACGCCGCGGCCACAACGAGGGTGACGATCCCTCCATGACGCAGCCCATGATGTACAACCTGATCGAGGCGAAGCGATCGGTGCGCAAGCTCTACACCGAGGCACTCATAGGGCGCGGCGACATCACGCAGGATGAGGCCGAGCAGGCCCTGCGTGACTACCAGGAACGCCTTGAGCGTGTGTTCGCCGAGACCCACGCCGCGCAGACTTCCCCGCTCCCGATCATCACCGACGATCCCCACTCCGTCGCCGACCTCGAGCGCCCCTCGGCCCAGCAGACGGAGGACGAGGAGCACGGTGCGACGCGGACCTCGATTAGCGCGGATCAGCTCGCACGCATCGGATCGGCGCACACCGCGATTCCCGAGGGCTTCACGGTGCACCCGAAGCTGAAGTCGCTCCTCGAGAAGCGGGAGCAGATGTCGCGTGAGGGTGGCATCGACTGGGGCTTCGGCGAGATGGCGGCCTTCGGCTCGCTCCTCATGGAGGGCGTACCCGTCCGGCTCGCCGGGCAGGATTCGCGCCGCGGCACCTTCGTGCAGCGCCACGCAGTGTTCCACGACCGCGTGACCGGACAGGAATGGTTGCCGCTCGATGATCTCGCCGAGGACCAGGCGAAGTTCATGATCTACGACTCCCTGCTCAGCGAGTTCGCAGCCATGGGCTTCGAATACGGGTACTCGGTGGAGCGCCCCGATGCACTCGTGATCTGGGAGGCGCAGTTCGGCGACTTCGTCAACGGCGCGCAGACCATCATCGACGAGTTCATTAGCTCGGCGGAGCAGAAATGGGGCCAGCGCTCCTCGCTCGTGCTGATGCTCCCCCACGGCTACGAGGGACAGGGACCGGACCACTCCTCCGCCCGGATCGAGCGGTTCCTGCAGATGTGCGCCGAGGAGAACATGGTGGTGGCCAATCCCAGCACCGCGGCCTCGCACTTCCACCTGCTGCGCCAGCACGCCTACAGGCGCCCGAAGAAGCCGCTGGTGATCTTCACACCCAAGCAGCTCCTGCGCCTGAAGGCTGCCGCGAGCTCGGTCGAGGACTTCACGCAGGGTTCGTTCGAGCCCGTCATCCCGGACACCCTGCAGACCTCGGGCGATGACGTGTCGCGCGTGATCCTCGTCTCGGGCAGGCTCTACTACGACCTGCTCGCCAGGCGCGAGAAGCTGGAAGACACCACGACGGCGATCGTGAGGGTGGAACAGCTGTATCCCCTGCCACTGGAGGAGATCATGGCAGCCCTGGCCGCCTACCCGAAGGCGGAGATCGTCTGGGCGCAGGACGAACCGGCCAATCAGGGTCCCTGGCCGTTCATGGGACTGTATCTTCCGCAGGAGATCGATCGCCCCATCCGCCTGGCCTCGCGCCCGGCGTCCGCCGCTACCGCCACGGGATCGGCCAAGTCTCATGCCATCGAGCAGGACGCGCTGCTCAAGAAGGCCTTCGGGGAGTAACACCCCAGTACGATGACGGGTGGGGCCTTGAGGTCCCACCCGTCATCTCCGAGCGGGCGCGCCGGTCTCGGCGCCAGCGACCATCCGACGACGACCAGCACACGAGGGACCAGTGGACACACGCAGAATCCGGCTAGCAGCAGTGGGCGACGAACTCCTCGCCGGGCTCGGTGATCCACGGGCGCTGGGGTGGATGGGACGCGTGCTCGCCCGGACGCGACCGGAGAATGCCTCCCTCGAGTCCTACAGCCTCGCCGCCCCCGGCGAGGGGACGGAGGCACTTGCGGGCCGCTGGCTGCAGGAGACCGGACGGCGATTCGCCGACGGTTTCGAGAACAGGCTTGTGATCGGTCTCTCGGACAGGGACCTCGACCTGGACCTCTCCACGGCCCGGAGCCGGCTGAATCTGGCGAACATCCTCGACGGAGCTTCCCAGATGAGCGTCAAGGCGCTCGTCGTCGGCCCGCCGCCGGGCCTCGATGCCGAACGGAACAGGCGCCTCGCCGATCTCTCCGCGGCATTCGGTGATGTCACGACGCGGCGCAAGCATGTCTTCGTCGACACCTTCACCCCCCTGCTGGCACACGAGCAGTGGCGCAACGATCTGGCCGCCAACGGCGGTATCCCCGGTCAGGCCGGCTACGGTCTCATGGCCTGGCTGGTGCTGCATCGCGGCTGGTTCCAGTGGCTGGACATCCCGACAGCCCAGTAGCCCGCACCGGAGCGAGTAGTCCGCGTTGCCTCATGCCCCGAGGGCGGAAACCCTGGGGCGTTCGTCGTGTCCGGATGATGCGGTGACGTCCCTGCACCAGAAGGTCTCGCTGAGATAACGAATCAGTGAGGACACACTCACTGAGTGTGCGAGGCAACGATCGTTCGCTATGCTTTCCCCGTGTGATTGCCATCACGGTGGCGCTCCACCTCGGGGGACCTTCCTGTGTTCCTCGCACCCAGCACAGTAAGGACTATCGAATGCGTAACAAGCGCACAATGTCGCTCGCCGC
>JARIBG010000106.1 GCA_029257465.1 Arthrobacter sp.
AGGCGCCCGTAGTCGTCGTCGCCGTAGCGGCCCACGAACTGCGCTGGATGTCCCAGTCGCGCGATGCCCACTGCCACGTTCATGGGGCTGCCACCCACATGGGCGCGCAGGGGGGCCGTGTCGCTGACGACTTCGTCGATGAGGGTTTCCCCGATCACGGTGAGCACGCCTTCAACGTACCAGCCGCCATCGGGAGGCGGACCGTCCCGGCAGGCGCTAGAGAGCGTTCTTGCGAAAGAGCGGTACCTTGGGCGGCAGCGGCCGGCCGCGGAAGCGATACATGCTGTACACGATCAGTCCGAGGGCGATGAGCGCGGAGACGATGAGACTGATCCCCGCGCCCTTGCCGCCTGGGAGCCACAAGGCGTCGTCGAGGAACCACCAGGACGGGACGGCGGGCTGCAGCACCCACACCACACCGAGGCCCATGATGACGAATGCGCTGGCGCAGCTCATGACGATCCGGAAGGCGGTCTGCACTCCGAGCGCGGCGGCATGGAAAGCATTGCCCTTGAGCGGCGTGAGGAACCGGCGAGCCCAGTGGTACTGCTGTGACAGGACCGCGAGACCGGCAGCGAGCATCAGGAGCCCGGGGCCGGGCAGCACGAGGGCAGCCAGACCCACCACGACCAGGGTCCATCCGAGCACCTCGATCCCGGTGCGGCGGATCCACACCGACACCCGCCGTTTTGCTGCCATGCTCACAGGATAGGGGACATTCCTGCGATCTCCAGCAGATCGGGTCTTCTCCGTCGACGTCGAAAGGCATCCTGGGAACAAAGAAGAAGATCGATGCGTTTGCATTGATATGCTGGTCGAGAGACGCCAGCCCTATGAAGGAGGACGGCATGACGATTCAGACCGAGGGTTTCCACCACGTGACCGCGATCGCCGGTGACCCGCAGAAGAACATCGACTTCTACATCAAGGGGTTGGGGCTGCGTCTGGTCAAGAAGACCGTGAACTTCGACGATCCCGGCACCTACCACCTGTACTACGGCGACGAGGCCGGTAACCCCGGGTCCATTCTGACCTTCTTCCCCTGGCAGGGCATCCGCAGTGGCCGGGTGGGTAGTGGACAGGCCACCACCACGGCCTTCTCCGTACCCCAGGGAACACTCGGCTGGTGGCAGGAGCACTTCAAGGCGATCGGCGTCGAGTCCACCATCTCGCGCGCGTCGTCCGAGGAGGAGCGCCTCTCACTGCGCGATCCCGACGGCCTGCAGATCGACCTCGTGGCCTCCTCCATCTCCGATCCGCGCAACCCCTGGGACTCCGCCTCCGTCCCCGCCGAGTACGCCGTGCGCGGTCAGCACTCGTCGGTCCTCACGGTGCAGGATCCCACCCACACTCTCGAGACCTTCACGCGTGACCTCGGTATGAACATCCTCAGCGAGAAGGACGGCCGCTACCGCCTGAGCACGCACGACGGCGCCCCCGGCACCGTGGTCGACGTCGTCACCGACCCCCGCGGTCAGCGCGGACTCGTGGCCGGCGGCACCGTGCACCACATCGCGTTCCGCGTGCCCGACCAGGAGACCCAGGAACTGTGGCGCCAGGAACTGGTACAGCGCGGTTACGGAGTGACGGCGATCCTCGACCGCCAGTACTTCACCTCGATCTACTTCCGCGAGCCAGGTGGAACACTGCTGGAGATCGCCACGGACACACCGGGCTTCGACGTCGACGAGCCCCTGCTCGAACTGGGTCGCTCGCTGAAGCTGCCGCCGTGGCTCGAGCCCAACCGCGAGGCCATCTCCCACGCGGTGGCGAAGATCGACGTCCCGGGCGAGAACAATCCCGCCGTCCAGTCCTTCCTGAAGTAGGAGCACCCACATGACCACGACGCACGACTGGCCCCACCTCTTCAAGGAAGGCGCGGCGGACACCCCGGTGCTGCTGCTCCTGCACGGCACCGGTGGCACCGAGCACGACCTGATTCCCCTCGTTGAGGAACTCGCCCCGGGCGCGGGGTATCTCGCACCCCGCGGACCCGTGCAGGAACACGGCATGAACCGCTGGTTCCGCCGTTTCGGGGAGGGCAACTTCGACGTCGACGACGTGGTCCGCCGATCGGGCGAACTCGCCGGATTCCTGGAGTGGGCGCGAGCACACTACGGTATCGGCGACCGTCAGCTCGTGGCCGTCGGCTTCTCCAACGGCGCCAACATAGGCCTCGCCACCACGCTGCTGCACCCCGAAGCCGTCAGCACCACCGTCGCGTTCTCCGGGATGTATCCGCTGGATGACCGGTCGGTCGAGGCGGACCTGTCCGGATCCTCGATCGCCCTGTTCAATGGGAGGGCGGACGCCATGGCCCCGATCGACAGCGTGGTGCGCCTCGGGTCTGTCCTCGAGAGCCGCGGCGCCGCTGTAGACCGGAACGTCCGCGAGGGCGGTCACGGTATCCACCCCAGCGAGATCGGCGCCGCGGCAGCCTGGATCTCCTCGCACAATAGAAAGGTGTCCCATGACTGACCAACCCACCTCCGAGCACCACGACCTCGCCACGAAGGCGACCTCCCTCGCAGAGCTCCACTCGGCGCCCGAGATCCTGCAGCTCGTCAACGTCTGGGACGTCATCAGCGCGACGACGATCGCCGACCTCCCCGGCACGAAGGCTCTCGCGACGGCGAGTCACTCGATCGCGGCGTCGCTCGGCTACGAGGACGGCGAGAACATCCCCCTCGAGGAGATGATCGCCGCCGTCGGGCGCATCGCCGCCGCCACGGAGCTGCCGGTCTCGGCGGATCTGGAGTCCGGCTACGGCGATCCGGAGGACACCGTACGCCGGGCGATCGGCGTCGGGATCGTAGGGGCCAACATCGAGGACCAGATGCGCCCGCTCGCCGACGCCGTGGCGCAGATGGAAGCGGCCATGAAGGCCGGGCAGGGCGAAGGCATCGACTTCGTCCTCAACGCCCGCACCGACGCCTTCGTCAGAGCCGGCGACCGCGATCCGGCCGACGTCCTGGCGGACGCCGTCGAGCGCGGCAAGGCCTTCCTCGGCATCGGCGCCACGAACGTCTTCGTCCCCGGTCTGCTCGACGAGCATGCAGTGACCACGCTCGTGGAGGCCTTCGGCCCGCAGCGCCTGAGCGTCATCAACGGGCCGGGCAGTCTCGCGCCGGCGCGGCTGCAGGAGCTCGGTGTAGCCCGGATCTCCTACGGTCCGTGGACGCAGCGCGTGGCCCTCACCGCACTGGCGGACGCGGCCGGCGAGCTGTATGCGGGAGGCGCACTGCCCGAGGGTACGCGTCCCCTGAACTAGGGGGCTGCTGCGCGAACCCCGATCAGCCCATCGCGGACCGGCCGGGGTTCGTCTTCTCGACGGCCTTCTCCAGCAGCTCCACGACCACGCGCCACGCCCTCGACCCGGGCGTGATGAGCGCGAAGTGGTCACCCGGGACAAGGGTGAGTTCCGCCGTCGCCCCCGCTCTGCGTGCCGCAGCGACGTAACTCTCGGACTGGCTGAGCGGCACCGAGGTGTCCTTCCTCCCGTGCACCGCGAAGACCGGGATGCCGAGCGGGACGGCGGTCATCGGATCCGCGAGCCGGTAACGCTCGGGGTCCTCGGGCGCCTGCAGGAAATTCTCGACGGCGTCGTCACTGAGTCCCAGCTCACGCGCCTCGCGCAGGTTCAGCACCCCGGCCTGGCTCACGACTGCCATGAGCGGCACCACCGGCGTACCGGCTCCGGGAGTCCCGGCCGGCAGGGTGCTGCGGCCGGCCGCCCACACCGCGAGGTGGCCTCCCGCAGAATGCCCGAGCGCCGTCGTCGAGCGCAGGTCCAGCCCGTGCTCGTCCGCCGCCACCGCGAGCCGGTCGATACCGGCGGCGACGTCGTCGAACGTTTCCGGCCAGCCGCCGCCGTTGCCCGCCCGACGGTATTCGAGATTCCAGCAGGCATAGCCGCGCCGCACCAGATCCTGCGCGAGCGGCGCGCCGAGCTCCGAACCGTAGGTGGAGCGCCAGTAGCCGCCGTGGATGATGACGACGACGCCTCGCGTGGTGGTGCCCGACGGCGGCAGGTAGAGCTCCGCGAACTGGCTCGCATCCGTGCCGTATGTGTAGCGCTGCGGTGTCACCGGCGTCGGCCTGGCCGCCCGGATGCGGCGAGTGATCAGCACAGCGGCACCGGCCGCAGCCGCGAGGGTGAGGAGGGGGCGTCTTCCAGGACTCATCCGAGCAGCCTAACCGTCGTGCCCTGTGGCTACGATGGAAGTTCTTCTCGGAAAGGCAAGCTGCATGGGTGCGTGGGACGATCTCGACGAACGGTTGCGCCCTGCCGTCGAGGCACATGTGCGCGAGTACGAGCGTGTCCGCCCGGCCCTGGACCGGGTGACCAGTGCCATGCGGGAGAGCATCTCGGCGATCTTCGAGGGGACCGAGCTGAGTCCCCTGTTCATCACCGCGCGGACCAAGACCGTCGAGTCCTTCCGCGACAAGGCCTCGCGCACCCTGCCGTCGTCGGACCCGGAGGCGCTCCCGGCCCTCGTCTTCCCTGACCCGATGCGCAATCTGATCGACCTGGTGGGCGTGCGCATCATCACCACGCTCCCGCACGAGGTGGATCTCGCAGCGAACCTGCTCAAACGCCAGCGCCGGGAATTCGACTGCCGTGGCGACCGGGAGAAGGACATCGGCTCGATCGAGTCGGGTACGTACGGCTACTCGAGCCGTCACCTGATCATGCGCACCATCCACAGTGACGTGGTCAGGGCGTTCCAGCAGACCGTGGATCCGGAGACGAAGGCTGCGGGCAGCTACCTGTTCGAGGTACAGATCCGCACGGTGCTGGCCCACGCCTGGTCGGAGATCGAACACGATCTGCGCTTCAAGGCGTCGAACCCGCGAGCGTGGAGTCCCTATTTCGACCGGCAGTTCACCGCCACGGCGGCCATGCTCGAGACAGTGGAGGCGACCTTCGCCGAACTGCACGAGCGGTACGAGACGGTCACCGGATTCTGGGACGAGGAGGGCGAGGGCAGCGCACCCCTGACGCCCAACCGGATCCGCGACGTCTGGCAGACGCTCCTGCCTCACGTGGACCGCAAATCGGACGACGACTGGGCCTGGGCGGCCGAGCTCCTGGCTGCGCACGGGCTCAAGACCACGCTCGACCTGGTCCCGCTGCTGCAGGCCGATGCCATCACCACGGTGCGCAAGGCCCTGGACCACCGGTACTCACCGGGCCCGGACCGTCTCCTCGACGACATGCTGCTGTGGCACTACGGGTATCCGCACATCGAGCTCACCGCAGAACCCGAAAGTGCCGAGAGCACCCCGCGCCGCGACAGCCTGCAGCGCAGGTACCGGCAGATGGAGAGCTACCGGCAGCAGCACCGCTGACGCCGGCTACTCCTCGGCGGCCGCGCGGTACTTCCCCGCACGTCGCGCCAACCGGTCCTGGGTCGGCATGGCCTTGGCCCGCGGAAGCCGGACCGGGCATCGGGTTCGGCGACGGTGAGCCGGCCCAGTGAACCCCAGGAGGCCATCACGGCGCCCATGGTGTGGTGACGCGCCGGGACGTCAGCGGTCATATGACGGGATCGATCGCCACGGGCTCGGCGAGCCAGGCACGGATCGCCTCGCCGTCGCCGTCGAGCAGGGGCGGAGCTGCGTGAGTCGTGGACGTGGTCTCGGCGGCATCGTCGAAGAAGCGCAGCGGCGGCCCCGGGAGGGCGATCTCGCCGAGCAGTGCGTGCTGCACGGTGAGGAGCAGGCCCTGGGAGTGCACCTGGTCCCAGGCGTAGGCCTCGTCGAGCGTGCGCACCTTGCCGGCGGGGATACCCGCTTCGTTGAGCTTCGTCAGCAGGGGTTCGGCCTCGTGCGCGGAGAACGCATCCTCGATGACGCCGATCAGCTGGTCGCGATTGCGCACCCGGTCGGCGTTGGTCGCGAACTCGGGCTTGACCGCCTCGATCCCGAACGCCGCCGCGAACGTGGCCCACAGCTTCTCGCTCCCCACGCTGATCTGCACCTTGCCGCCACGGCAGGTGAACAGACCGTACGGGGCGATCGACGGGTGATGATTGCCCTGCGGCTGCGGTACCTCCCCGGCGACGGTGGCCCGCGTCCCCTGGAACGCGTGGACGCCGACGATCGCGGCGAGCAGTGAGGTCCGGACCACCTGGCCCTTGCCCGTGCGCTCGCGTTCGAGCAGTGCCGCGACGGCGCCGTACGCCCCGTACATGCCCGAGAGCAGATCGGCGATCGGCACGCCGACGCGCTGGGGGTTCTCCGGATCGGTGCCCGTGAGGGACATCAGACCCGCCTCGCCCTGGACGATCTGGTCGTAGCCGCTGCGCTCGGCCTCCGGCCCGTCGTGCCCGAACCCGGTGATGGAGAGGATGACCAGCCCCGGGTTCAGCTCCAGCATCGCCCCGGTGGAGAAACCGAGCCGGTCCAGGACGCCGGGGCGGAAGTTCTCGACGACGACGTCGGCCCGGCGCAGCAGTTCCGTGAGTGTGGCCCTGCCGTCGTCGCTCTTGAGATCGAGGGCGATGGACTCCTTGTTCCGGTTGCAGGACAGGAAGTAGGTGGACTGCCGGTCATCCTCAGGCCCCACGAACGGTGGGCCCCAGCCGCGCGTGTCATCGCCGGTTCCGGGGGTCTCGACCTTGATGACGCGCGCGCCGAGATCGCCCAGCATCATGCCGGCGTGCGGTCCGGCGAGCGCCCGGCTGAGATCGACGACGAGGCGACCGGCGAGCGGACCGCCGCGTTCCCCACTGGTCGTGACGGGTGCGGGTGTCTCGGCGCTCATGGTTCCTCCGAAGGTCTTGGGACTGGTTGTCTGGTGGGAGCGACTCGTACCAGGACCACCACGATCAGTGGCCCACCGGATTCCAACGCTACCGACCAGTGTCCAACCAGCCGGCTACGCCACCCCAGCCGTTCCCAGCAGGAGTCCGACCGCGTAGGTGAACGCCATGGCCAGTGCTCCTCCGACCATGAGGCGGGTCACCGCACGGCGCACGGAACTCTCACCGACACGGGCGCTGATAGCTCCCGTGATGGCCAGTGCTACCAGCACGGCGACGAACGTCAGCGGAACCCGGACGTCCGCGGGGGTGAGGAGGATCGTCAACAGGGGAAGGATGGCGCCCACAGCGAAGGCTGCAGCCGATGCGAACGCCGCGTGCCACGGGTTGGCCACCTCGAGTTCGTCGATGTTCAGCTCTATGGACAGGTGCGCGGCCAATGCGTCGTGATCGGTGAGTTCTACGGCCACCTGCTTCGCCGTCGCCGGGGCGAGACCCTTCTCCTCGTAGAGTCCGGCGAGTTCCAGGAGCTCGCCCTCCGGATCGTCGCGGAGCTCCTCGCGTTCCTTCTCGATCAGGGCCTGCTGACTGTCGCGCTGACTGCTGACCGAGACGTATTCCCCGAGCGCCATGGATACCGACCCACCGACCACTGCCGCCGTTCCCGCCACGAGGATGGGTGCAACTGTATTTGTCACCCCCGCCACACCGATCACCGTCGCCGC
>JARIBG010000157.1 GCA_029257465.1 Arthrobacter sp.
GGGATGTCGCGGGTGACGGTGGCGAGCAGGCGATTGACCTCGGGCTCGCTGAGTTCCTCGTCGGCCGGGAGGAGCCGCTCGGTCAGATGAGCGAGCAGAGCGGCGCGGTCCTGGCCGGTGCGGGGCAGGCCGTCGATGCGACCCTCCCGGAAGAATCTGTCCACGCCCTTCGGTGTAGCGGGAAGCGCGGCCGCCAGTACGGTCTTGAAGAGCTGCTCGTCGACGCTCTGGTCCTCATCGAGCAGCCCGGCGTCGACGAGGCGCTGCACCTCCCTGCGCGTACCCTCGAGCGGCTGATGCAGGACAGCGCGGGCGTACAGTTCCCGTGAGCGGGCTCCTGCAAGGGTGGAGAAAATCTTCTGCCAGGACGGCGTACTCATGGAAACCTTTCAATGGGTCGGGATCCGCCAGGGGCGGTAAGGGCGGTGTCAGGAGGGCGCGTCGGGAGCGCGCTCGGTATCTGCAACGGTAGCGCCGTCGTCGGTCGTGCCAGCCGGGCCGGACGTGTCGGTCGGGCCGTGCTCGAGCAGGGCGATGAAACCCTCCTCGTCCAGCACCGGCACACCGAGCGCCTCGGCCTTGTCCAGCTTGGTCCCGGCGTTCTCCCCCGCCACCACGAAGTTCGTCTTCTTCGACACCGAACCGGCCGCCTTCCCGCCGCGCGCGATGATCGCTTCCTTCGCCTCGTCGCGGTTGTACCGCTCGAGGGAGCCGGTCACGACGACGGTGAGCCCCTCGAGGGTGCGCGGCGTGTTCTCGTCGACGTCGTCCTCCATCCGGACACCGGCCGCAGTCCACCGTTCCACGATCTCGCGGTGCCAGTCCTCCGCGAACCACTCGGTGAGAGCTGCGGCGATGGTGGGGCCGACGCCGTCGACGTTCGCGAGCTCCTCCTCGCTCGCCGCCCGGATGCGGTCCATCGATCCGAATGCGGTGGCCAGCGCGCGCGACGCCGTGGGGCCCACGTGACGCACCGACAGCGCAACGAGCACACGCCAGAGCGGCTGGTTCTTCGCCTTCTCGAGCTCCGTGAACAGCTTGCGGGTGGTGGCGCTCGGCTCGGAGGGCTTCTTGGCCGTCCCCTTCGAGAAGAAGTAGGGGACGAGCTCCCGGCCGGTCACCACGCCCTTGACCTTCTTGTCCCGCTCGATCCGGACATCGGCGAGCTTGTCCGGCGTGAGATCGAAGATGTCGGCCTCCGTGGTGATCGGCGGCACCGCCGGCTCGGCGGGCTGCGTGAGGGCTATCGCCGCCTCCCAGCCCAGGGCCTCGATGTCGAAGGCACCTCGACCGGCCAGATGGAAGACGCGCTCCCGCAGTTGCGACGGGCAGGAGCGGGCGTTGGGGCAGCGAATGTCGACGTCGCCCTCCTTGGCCGGTTGCAGCGTTGTTCCGCAGGACGGGCACGCGGTGGGCATCACGAACTCCCGCACCACGTTCGGATCGCGCAGGGCCATGACCGGGCCCACGATCTCGGGGATCACGTCGCCGGCCTTCCGCAGCACCACGACGTCGCCGATCATGACGCCCTTGGCCTTCACGACCTCCTGGTTGTGCAGGGTGGCCATGCTGACGGTGGATCCGGCAACCTTGACCGGCTCCATCAGACCGAACGGCGTGACGCGGCCGGTGCGGCCGACATTCACGAGGATGTCCAGCAGCTTCGTGTTGACCTCCTCGGGAGGGTACTTGTACGCCACGGACCAGCGCGGTACGCGGGACGTGTGACCGAGGGCACGCTGCAGTGCGAAGCTGTCCACCTTCACCACGATGCCGTCGATCTCGTGCAGCAGATCGTGGCGGTGCTCGCCGTAGTGCTCGATGAACGCCACCACCGCGTCCTGGCTCTCGAGGACTTTGTAGTAGGGGGAGGTGGGCAAGCCCCAGGACTGCAGGAGGTCGTACGTCTGGGACTGGGTCTCGGCCGCGAGCCCGGTGCGAGCGCCGATGCCGTGCACATACATGTCCAGCGGACGCTCCGCCGTCATGGCCGGGTCCTTCTGCCGCAGGGAGCCGGCCGCGGCGTTGCGGGGATTGGCGAACGGCGCCTTGCCTGCGGCGACCATGCGTTCGTTGAGCTGGGCGAACTCCTTCGTGGGGAAGAAGACCTCGCCGCGGATCTCCACCTCCTCGGGGTGCCCGCTGCCTGCAAGACGGCGCGGGATGGAGGCGATGGTGAGCACGTTGTGCGTGATGTCCTCGCCGGTGACGCCGTCGCCGCGCGTGGCAGCCCGGACCAGCTCGCCGTCGCGGTACAGCAGATTGACGGCAAGACCGTCGATCTTCAGTTCCGTGAGCCACGCGATGGTGGAGCCGGGACTGCGCTGCTCCACCCCAATCGTGACGCGGTCCAGCCAGACCGAGAGTTCGTCGAGGGAGAAGACATCCTCGAGACTGTACATCCGGGCGAGGTGGTCCACCGGGGTGAAGGCGGACGAGGCCTCGCCTCCCACTTCCTGTGTGGGCGAATCGTTGGTCACGAGTTCGGGGTGGAGTGCTTCGAGCTCCTCGAGCCTGCGGAACAGGGCGTCGAACTCAGCGTCGGAGACGGTGGGTGCCGCGTCCTGGTAGTAGGCGGAGCGGTGAGCGCGGATCTGCTCGGAGAGCTGTGCGTGTTCCTCCCTGAGCCCGTGGTCGGGGGTGTCGGACGGCTCCGAGCGAGGGGCTGCTACCGATGCGCTGTCGGGTTCTGGGGTCACTTGCCCATCTTGCCCTACCGTGCGGTGACCGGCCACCGGCCTGACCGTCCGACGCCCGACATCGATCGAGCTACCCTGGTCACGCGATAAAGCTCCCCTGGTTAATGGCCCCGCTCCACTGCTGCGCCAATACAGTCCGCCGCGAAGAAACCACGGGGCGGTGCCGCCGGCCCGCTGTGTTCTGCTCCCGTACCTGTCGCCTCGGCCTCTGCACCCGGATCCATCGCGTCGACGACGATCACCGTCACATTGTCGCGCGCTCCGGACCGCAGTGCTGCGGCGATCAGCTCATCGCACGCATCCTGTGGGTCACCGGCGGCACTCAGAATGCTGCAGATCTCATCGTCCGTGATCTCCCCGCTCAGCCCGTCCGAGCAGAGCAGGAGGCGGTCACCATGCTCCGCGGGCAGGAGCCAGAAGTCGGCCTCGGTATCGTCCCCGGTTCCGAGCGCACGGGTCACCACATGCCTCCTGGGGTGGGTGCGTGCCTGGTCCTCGGTGAGCTGACCGACGTCCACGAGTTCCTGGACCTCAGAATGGTCTACGGAGATCTGGCCGAAGGTACCGGCGCTCAAGCGGTAGGCCCGCGAGTCACCGACGTTGAAGAACAGCCATTGGGGTACCGACGACTCCTCGACCAGGACGACGCCGGTCAGCGTCGTCCCGGCATTTCCGCCTGCCTCACTGCGGATCTGCTGATCGACCTGCTCGATCAACTCCTCGAGATCATCCATGCTGACATGCAACCTCGCGCCGTCCATGATGCTGCTCGCGGCCAGCATCCGCACGCAGATGCTACTCGCCACCTCGCCTGCATCGTGTCCGCCCATGCCGTCCGCCACGGCGAAGACCGGCTCCATGGCGATGAAGGAGTCCTCGTTGAGCTCCCGGATCAGTCCGACGTCCGTCCCGAAGCCGAAGCGGAGCCTGACCCTGTAGTCACTGCTGGACTCGCTCAGCTGGCGTGCGGCGGACGGGATGTCTTCGAGCTCGATCGCGTGGGAACCGTGCGCACGCTGTTCATTCATGACGGCTCCTGGGAAAGGACGCGACACCGTTCGTCGTGTCCCCGGGGCAGGCTCGGCGGTCTGTCATGAGCCCATTGTGCCCTCCGGCTCCCCCAAATACCGCGATCCCGGCGGTTTGATCCCGCCCGACGACGTCGAGCAGTGGGAACGACGCGGCCGGTGTGGCTCCTTCCCAGCACTCGACGTCGAATAGTGGGAGCGAACGCTCATTCCCAGCGGACGACGCCGAACAGTGGGCGTGACGCGGCCGGTGTGGCTCCTTCCCAGCGCTCGACGACGAACAGTGGGAACGAAAGGCGGAAGTAGCAGCACGGCGCTCGTTCCCAGCGCACGACGCCGAACAATGGGAGGGACGAGCGCTGAACTCAGCATGACGCCCTAATCCCACCCGTCGGCGTCGAACCGTGGGAACAACGCGATCGGCGTGGCTCAATCCCGCCCGGTGACACCGGACAGTGGGAGGGAGCGCTCGTTCCCAGCGGACGACGTCGAACCGTGGGAGGGGCGCAACCGGCGTGGCTCGTTCCCAGCGCACGGCGCCGAACAGTGGGAGGGGCGAGAGGCCGGAGGTGGGATGGGCAAACGGAATAGGGGCCGAGCAAGCCGAGCAAGCCGGAGGTGGGATGGCAAACGGAATGGGGACCGAGCAAGCCGAGCAAGCCGGGGGCCGGACGTGAACGCGGACGGGGGCGGGACCTCAGTCGAGGATCAGACCCGCTCCCGCCCCCGGCGACAGCGTCGCCGGGATGACCTCACCGAAACCACGCACGTTCCGGGGCTTGTGGAAGGTCAGGACGAACTTCTCGTTGTGCTCCAGCGTGCTGGCCGTGACGGAGTCGACGAGCACCTGCCCGGGTTCCGCGAGCG
The DNA here is from genome assembly GCA_029257465.1 of Arthrobacter sp. Classification (GTDB taxonomy): domain Bacteria; phylum Actinomycetota; class Actinomycetes; order Actinomycetales; family Micrococcaceae; genus Arthrobacter_D. The sequence continues at coordinate 4,595 of JARIBG010000157.1, forward strand.
CGGTGAGCCTGGCCGCGAGATTGACCGTCGGACCGTAGATGTCGCCGAGTCGTGACAAGACACGGCCCCACACGAGGGAGCAACGCGCCGACGGCAGGAACTCGTCGTCGGAGAATGCCTTGGCGAGTGCCAGCGAGATCTCCGCGCCGGCCTCGGGCGATTCTGCGATGTACAGGACCTCGTCGCCCACCGTCTTCACGAGTCTGCCGCCGCCCACGGAGATGATCTCGGAACTCTTGTTCTCGAAGCGCTGCACGAGCTGCGCCAGTGTGCGCTCGTTCATCCGGCGCGACAGACTCGTGTAGGAGACGAGATCCGCGAAACCGACCGCGCGTGCGAGCGGCAGAGGTGTGTCCTGCTCATCGCCGTCGCGCCCTGCCTCACTGGATTGGAGGCCGGATTCCGCGCGGAGCGCCAGGCGCTGCACGGCCGCGTTCATCTGGCGGCGCCATGCGTAGACGAGTGTCTTCTCCAGTGGCTCGATCAGATCCGGCAGTTCGGTGACGAGGGTCTTGCGCGCGTCGGAATCCGAGAGGCCGCGCTGAGCGACGATCTCCTCGACGATGGCCTCGATCTGCCACACCACCATGCGGTCCGTCATCTGCCCCACGGCACGCGTGATGGAGATCGCGGCATCCTCCGTGAGCTGCTCCTGGCGCACCATGTCGATGATGGTGGTGAGCGCGCCGAGGTCCTTCTTCGTGAAGGCGACGTCGTCGTCCCCGATGTTGGGGAAGCCCATGGCACGCCACAGCTTGCGCGCGGACAGCAGTGACACTCCGGCCGCCGCGGCGATGTCCCGGCGTCTGAGCGTACGCTCGGCTCCGAGGAGCTCGCATTCGAGCTGCCGGATCGTCTCGCGGTCCAGCTCGAGTGGGGCGGGCGACGACGGCGTGGCAGCCACGGTGCTGTCGGCGGCCATGTCGGGCTGCAACTGCCAGACCTCCTTCACGGGAGGGGAAGCGTCGGCAGTTCCGGCAGGATCGACGGTCCCCGTGGCAGCGTCAGGTCCGGGGTCGTCAGGACCGGCGGCAGGTTCGGCGTCAGCGGACCCGGCAGCGGCAGGAGCTGCGAACCCGTCAACCTCGGACCCAGCGGGCGCGGGCGGCCCGACGGCGTCGGCAGACGCGACCGGCCCGACTGACCCGACGGCGTCAGCGGACCCGGCAGCGGCAGGTCCTGCGAACTCGTCAACCTCGGACCCAGCGGGCTCGACCGACCCGACGGCGTCGGCAGACGC
>JARIBG010000161.1 GCA_029257465.1 Arthrobacter sp.
TGTGAACGTACCGGTGGCGTCGAACTCGTCCGCCCAGACGACGCCGCCACCGGAACCCAGCGAGACGCCGAGCGAGGAGCCTTCGGAGGCGCCCGCCCCGACGCCCGGCCAGGCACCGCCCACGGAGGCCGAGGGAATCGTTATCACCGCAACCGACTATGTGGGTCGACCCGCTACTGACGTGGCGAACGAACTCGGCGCTCTAGGTTTCACAGTGACGACCGTCTCGGAACCCTCCGACGACACCGGAGAGGGCCTTGTGACCGGCATCGACCCTGCGGGCAGTCTCAGTCAGGGGGAGACCATTACGCTGACGGTGTCCTCCGGTCCCGTCAGCCCGGAGAGCGTGACTGTTCCAGCCGGTCTGCAAGGACGTACGGTTGCCGAGGCCGAGCAAATTCTGGTGGACCTCGGTCTTGTAGCGATCAATGGCGGTAGTGAGGAATCCACTCAGTCCGCGGGCACGGTGACCCGAGTTGATCCGGGTGCGGGTTCCAGACTGACCGTGGGATCCAGCGTCAGCTACTTCGTCTCCTCCGGTCCTCCCGCAACCGAGGAGCCCGTCGAACCGGCCCCGAACCCGGCGCCGACCACTGGTCCTGGTTCGACTCCGTCGCCACGTCAGGAACCGGCCGATCCGACGCCAGCACCCACCTCGACCCCCTGACCGCACAGATCGGCGTGTCTGGGTCCTACCGCCGGACGATGCGACGCGAGGCAGAGTTCTAACGCGCGATGAGCGGACTCAAACCGGCCGCAGTTGCAGCGGCACCCTTCAGGCCCAGTGATTCGAGCCAGTTCCCCAGCAGCTGGTACCCGCCCTCAGTGAGCACAGACTCCGGATGGAACTGGACCCCGCTCAGCGGTGCCGTCCTGTGATCCAGTCCCATGATGATGCCGCTCGACGTGCGTGCCGTCACCACGAGCTCGGCCGGCACGTCCTCGCTGACGGCGGCCAACGAGTGGTAGCGGGTTGCCGTCATGGGCGAGGCAAGACCCGCGAAGACGCCGGCTGAATCGTGTTCCACCAGTGAGGTCTTGCCGTGCATGAGCTCCGGCGCATGCGTGACCGTCCCGCCGTAGGCTTCCGCGAGCGCCTGATGCCCCAGGCAGACCCCGAGCATGGGCTTGGCGTGCGCACCACACCAGGAGATGAGCTCCACGCATACACCGGCCTCGGCAGGAGTACCGGGTCCGGGAGAGATCAGGACGCCGTCGCGGGATGCGGCCATGTCCTGGGCCTCGGCGAGGGTGACGTCGTCGTTCCGTACCACTGTCGTCTCGGCACCGAGTTCCTGCAGATAGCCGACCAGTGTATAGACGAAGCTGTCGTAGTTGTCCACGATGAGAATTCGGGTTGTGTCGCTCATGGGTCGGGTGGAGCCAATCGTCGAGTAGTGAGGGTGGCCGGTGCCAGGGATCGGCGGCGGCGCCTGGAGGACCATCATCCGTGCTGCGGTGGAAGATGGTCCTGTCGGAAGTCGTCGTCCATCAGGCTATCCCTGACCCGCGGCTCGGACCACTCGAGCCCACAGCCGGGAGAGCACCCGATTCCCCGGTCCTGGCTAGAATCGACAGGAGAACCGGACCCTCGATCGTTCCTCCGGGAACCAGCGGGTGCCCGAGAGACGACACCCGTGAGACCACCGGCGTGGTTGACCAGCAACCGCGCCCCATTGAGGAGTAGCCGTGCCAGAGTCCAAGCCCCGCAAGAGAGCAGCATCCGCTGCGACGGCTGTGAAGTTTTCCCAGCCCAAGCCGAACCCGGCCTGGTACAAGCCCGTGATGTTCGGCCTGATGATCATCGGGCTGCTCTGGATCATCACCTTCTACATCTCCGAATCACGCTTTCCGGTCGAAGCGTGGGGCTCGTGGAACATCATGGTGGGCTTCGGTATCGCGATCGTCGGCTTCCTCATGACGACCCGTTGGCGATGAGCGGTCATCAGGAGGTAGGACCCCCTGGACGGCCGACCCTGTACACACCATGTGTACGACGTTATCCACAGCTGTGCAGAAAACTTGTGATTTCACTGACCAAGGCGCTCGATCCGCGGCACCGCTTATCCACAGCTGTGGAATTACATGTGTGTAAGTTTTCCCACCTGTGGAGAACTGCTGTGGATAACCTTCTGAGGGCCGGTCCACGAAGGACCGACCCCTCCCTCGTGCTCTCGCCTAGAGAGGTAGGAGCCGTACACCGGCGACGGTCAGGAGTCCGAGCAGCACCACGACGCCGGCGAGCCCCAGCCACTGCAAACGTGCCTGCCGCTTGCCGTGGGGCACATAGGCGATGATCGCCGCGCAGGCTGCACCTGTCACGAGGCCTCCGAGGTGCGCTTCCCAGGCGATACCCGGTACCACGAAGCCCAGCACAGCGTTGATGATGATCAGGACCACGATCTGCTTCACATCGCCGCCGCGCTTCCGCTGGACGATGAACAGTGCGCCGAACAGACCGAATACGGCGCCCGAGGCCCCCACCACCCCCTGGAGCGGATTAGGGCTCAGCAGGAGGACACCGACCGACCCGCCCACCGCAGCAATGAGGTACAGCGCCGCGAAGCGCGACCGCCCCATGGCCGGTTCGAGCACCTTCCCCAGGATGTACAGCGCGTACATGTTGAACGCGATGTGCAGGAAGGAGCCCTGGGAGTGCAGGAAGGCGGCGGTCAGCATACGCCACGGCTGTGCAGGAATTGCCCCTTCCAGCCCGGCCGTGAACACCGGAGCATAGAGCAGGGAACGGGTCAGACCCGGGATGACGAGTTGCAGCAGGAACACCACCAGACACAGTCCGATGACCGTGTAGGTCACCACGGGTCTGGTACCACGGACGATCCCGCCGAACGCGGTTCTCCTCACGGGCGCGTTCGCGGCCTGCTCCCGAACGCAGTCCACGCACTGGAATCCCACGGCAGCAGGCTGCTGGCACTGCCCGCATGCTGGTCGGCCGCACCGCTGGCACCTGACATAGCTGACGCGATCAGGATGCCGTGGGCATACCGGTACCTTCTGGTCACCGGTATCAGCTGCGGGAACACCGTAGGACATCCGGTCAGAGCTGTTCGACGGTGATGCTCTCGATCACGACGTCGTCGAGGGGCTTGTCCCTCATGTCGGTGGCAATCGAGTTCAGCTTGTCGACGACGGCGCGCGAGTCCTCGTCGGTGACATCACCGAAGATGGTGTGCTTGCCCTGCAGCCAGGTGGTGGGCACCGACGTGATGAAGAACTGCGACCCGTTGGTGCCGCGTCCTCCCTGGAGCCCGGCATTCGCCATCGCGAGCTTGTACGGCTCCTTGAAGGTGAGATCCGGATTGATCTCGTCGTCGAACTGGTACCCGGGACCGCCCACGCCCTGGCCCAGCGGATCTCCGCCCTGGATCATGAAGTCCTTGATGATGCGGTGAAAGATGGTCCCGTCGTAGAGAGGGGCGTTGCTTTCCTCACCGGTCTTCGGGTGTGTCCAGGTGATCTCACCCGTGGCAAGACCGGTGAAATTCTTCACCGTCTTCGGGGCATGATTGCCGAAGAGGTTCACGAGGATGTCGCCCTGGCTCGTACGGATGGTTGCTTTTGCTGTTGGAATGGCAGTCATTGCTCTATCCTGTCACGCTGATCGCAGGAATAAGCTGGACCCGTTCCATTCCGCGCAGAGTGAACTGCGGCACCCGGATCCGCTTCTGCAACGCACCCGGATAGCACGCTCTGTCCATGCAACGTAGGCTGAGGCCAACGAGTAGGCACCCCCTTGGAGGTTTTTATGAAGAAGAACGCACCTGTCACCCATGAACTCGAGGATGTCGTGGCCGGAGTGAATGTGATCCGCGACTGGGCCACCCCTCGCGTGGACGCAGCATACGAGTGGGCCAAGCCGCGCGTGGAGAAGGGCATCGAGTCTGCTGGACCGGCTCTCCAGCAGACCTACCGGAAGGCAGCCGAAGGTATCTCGGGCGGTATCTCCACGGTCACCCCGAAGATCCAGGGCGGCATCGACAAGGTGGGGCCGAAGATCTCGCAGGTGATCGATGACACCACCCCGAAGATCCAGGGCACCCTGGACAAGGCGGCGCCTGCGATCAATTCGGCCAAGGGCAAGGTCGTGGACGATTACCTTCCCGCCCTGTCCACCAAACTCGGCGAGGCCGCCGACTCCGCCTCACGCACGCTGGCCGGGGTCACCGTGCCGCCGGCGGTCGAGAAGACCGTGACGAAGCTGACCGGTGACAAGAAGACCGTGAAGAACGCGCAGAAGCGTCTGGCCGCCGCTGCCAAGCAGACGGCGAAGGATCTCAAGAAGAATCAGCGCCGCAAGTCCGGCAAGGGCTGGCTGGTCTTCGGTGTCATCGTGGCAGCGATTGTCGCAGGGATTGCTGCCTGGAGGGCGTCCAAGCCGGTCGAGGACCCCTGGAAGACACCGGCTCCGATCAAGGCGACACCGGCTCCGGTGTCCAGCGTGAAGTCCGAGGAGGCGAAGGAGGTCATCGCCAACATCAAGGAGGCTGCTGACCGTGCTGCCGCCGCCGAGGCCAAAAGCACGGACGCGAAGAGCACCGACGCGAAGAGCACCGAGGCGAAGGACACCGACACCAAGAGCACGGATGTGAAGAGCACCGACACCAAGAGCACCCCCACTGCGAGGCCTGGAACAGCGCAGCGGACCACCGATGCCGCCAAGGACTCGACGGAGACCACCACGAAGCCCGGCTCGACGACGGGTGAGTCCCGCGCCTGACGTCAGGTAGTACTGGATGTGGAAGAACCCCCGGAACCTGGTTCCGGGGGTTCTTCCATGTCCGGGAAGCGCCGTCATCTCGGTCGGGCCTGTATCCGTCCCGGAGCCCGAGTCCTGGTAATACAGGATGAGCGCCTGCCTCCGCCGAGCTAGTCCCCGCCGAGCGCGGGCGGAGGTGGCACGGCGTTCTCCTCGGTGAGGGGCCGGCGTCGACCTCTGGCGCGTTGCTGTCCGCGGATCACCACGGCCAGGCCGAGGAGGATCAGCAGGAGCCCCCCGTACGTTCCGATGGGCAGCTTCTCCCCCAGGAAGATGGCTGCGAGAACGGCAGCGCCCGGGATCTCGAGCAGGATGATCATGGAGACGACGAGCGGACTCATCACTGCGAGCAGATGGTTGAACACGGAGTGCCCCATGAGCTGCGCCAGGACCGTGACCGCGAGGATCCCCACCCAGGCAGCGGGGGTGAATCCGATGAGCGGCTGCCGCGCCAGAAGGCAGAAGACGGCGAGAATGGCAGCACAGGCGCCGTAGCACAGGGTGGTGTAGGTCCCGGTGGACATCGTCTTCCGGGCAGCAGCCCCGGCCATCTGGTAGATCGCGGCCATAGCACCGCCGGCAAGCGCCAGTACGTCACCGAGGAGCGCCTCGCGGGAGAGCGAGAGATCGAAGCCGGTGATGATCACGACGCCGATCAGGGCGACGCCGAGGCCCGCCACCACGGCTCTTTCGGGCCGCCGCCCCAGCAGGGAATCGAAGAGAGCGATCCATGCGACCTGCAGGCAGACCAGGGCGGTGGCAGCGGCAACCGACGTGAGCTTGAGCGCGGTGATGAAACAGACGAAGTGGAGGGCCAGGGCCACAGCGGCGATACTGAGTCGCCGGTAGTCGGCTCTGGTGAGAGCGGCGAATTCGGCTCGTTTGGAGACGGCCGTGGGGACGGCCATGAGCCCTGCTCCGAGCAGATTGCGCCAGAAGGCTATGGCAAGCACCGGTGCGGCAGTAGCGGCCATGATCGGTCCGGACGCCGAGACGCCGATGACGCCGAGGATCGACAGGAAAATGGTCACCGGGTAACCCTAGTGCACGCCCTGGTCGATGCTCTGGGGTGAGGTCAGCTCGGCCTTAAACGCACAAGTCCCGGCCGAGGCCGGGACTTATGCATTCGGTGGAGGCACGGGGACTCGAACCCCGAACCCCCTGCTTGCAAAGCAGGTGCGCTACCAATTGCGCCATGCCCCCGAGGATGAATCAGCGGAAGTGTGCAGATTCTTCGAGCTATGCCACGGTGTCCGTCGCCTCGCTCCAGATCTTCTTCTCCTTCACAGAACCTCGCCATCTCGTGTACACGAGAACACCTGCTGCGGTCACTCCTGCAATGAGCAACTTCTTCACAACTGTCTCCTGCCTGCGAGTGGCGGGTCCGTGGGCGTACCAGGACTTGAACCTGGGACCTCTTCGTTATCAGCGAAGCGCTCTAACCGCCTGAGCTATACGCCCCGATACCGCTACGGGCCAAGAAATGACTTTACCGTAGTGATTCTCGATTACTCAAATCAGCCCCTCGACCTCCCGGATCCTAGTCGTCCGTGAGGGTGACACCGATTCCACCCACGAGGCTGGACGCGATGTTGTAGAGCACCGCGGAGAGCATTGCCAGGGCGGTCAGCAGCACCACGTTCACCACCGCGATGATGGTGGCGAAGGAGAGGACCTGCGCCAGGGAGGCGAACTGGCGGAGGTCGAAACCACCGCTCTCGGACCCTGCGATCTCGCTCAGGAGCTCGTTCACGCCGTCGAAGATCCCCGTGAGGTCAAGGACCGTCCAGATGACGAAGGAGGCGACCACCGTCACGATCCCCAGGGCGACCGACAGCAGGAATGCCATCTTCAGGACCGACCACGGATCGACCTTGCTGACGAGGAGGCGTGCCTTCCGAGCTTTCGCCTTCGGAGCCGGCTTGACGAGCCCGGGCCGCCCCTGGCCACCGGCCGAAGCGGGTCGCTGGGCGGGTCGCGGCGGATTCACGCGCGGCGTCGATCCGGGTGTCTTGACTTGGCCGCTTGTCGATCGCGGATTGGCGCTGCCCGAGCTCACTCATTACCTCCGTGTTCCGGCGACCCGGCATCTGACCCAGCCACGTCCTCTGTCGTCAACGGTACTTCATCGCCCGGGAACTCCGACGGAGCGTCCTCGATGTTGACAGCGTCGATGACCTCGACATCCGGGCTGACCTCGGAGGGATCGTCGATCAACCCCTCCTCGACGGCGACACTGCGTTCACTGTTGCGTGCCACGGCGATGATGCGATCGGACTTGTCCGGCTTGGCGAAGATGACACCCATGGTGTCGCGTCCCTTGGCGGGAACACCGGCCACCGCGGAGCGCACCACCTTGCCGCCGCCCATGACCACGAGGACCTCGTCCTCCTCTTGGACCACGAGCGCCCCCACCAGGTCCCCCCGCTCCTCGGCGAGTTTCGCCACCTTGATGCCCAGCCCCCCGCGACCCTGCACACGGTAGTCGTCGACGCGGGTCCGCTTCGCGAAGCCACCCTCGGTGACGATGAAGACGAACGAGTTGTCGGTGACCACCTTTGCGGCGAGCAGTTCGTCGTCGTCCCGGAACTTCATGCCGGTTACACCCGAGGTCGCCCGCCCCATGGGCCGCAGGGCGTCGTCGTCGGCCGTGAAGCGGATGGACTGACCCTTCCGGGAGACGAGCATGATGTCGTCCGCGCTGGAGACCAGCTGGGCAGAGACCAACTCGTCGCTATCGCGGAGATTGATGGCGATGACGCCGGCCGTCCGGTTGGTGTCGTAGTCCTCGAGGCGCGTCTTCTTCACCAGTCCGCGCTTGGTCGCCAGGACCAGATACGGCGACTGCTGGTAGTCACGCAGGTCGAGCACCTGCGCGATCGTCTCGTCGGGTTGGAACGCGAGGAGATTGGCAACGTGCTGGCCCTTGGCATCCCGGGCGGCTTCCACCAGTTCATAGGCCTTGGCCCGGTAGACCCTGCCGAGATTGGTGAAGAACAGCAGCCAGTGGTGCGTGGTGGTGACGAAGAAGTGCTCGACGACGTCGTCCCCGCGAAGCTGAGCTCCCTTGATGCCCTTGCCCCCACGCGCCTGCTGCCGGTAGTTGTCACTGCGCGTGCGCTTGACGTACCCGCCGCGCGTGATCGTGACGACCATCTCCTCCTCGGGGATCAGATCCTCCATGCTCATGTCGCCGTCGAAACCCTGGAGGATCTCGGTCCGTCGCTCGTCACCGAACTTGGCCACGATCTCGGCGAGTTCCGTACTGACGATGCCGCGCTGGACGTCCTCGGACGCGAGGATGCGGTGGAACTCGATGATCATGGATTCGAGTTCGGCGTGGCGGTCCTGGATCTTCTGCCGTTCGAGCGCTGCCAGCCGGCGTAGCTGCATGTTGAGGATGGCCGTGGCCTGCAGTTCGTCGATGGACAGCAGAGTGATCAGCCCGTCGCGAGCCTCCTCGGTGGTGGAGGACGCGCGGATCAGGGCGATGACCTCGTCGAGGGCGTCGAGTGCCTTGAGCAGGCCACGGAGGATGTGTGCCTCCTCCTCGGCCTTGCGCAACCTGTACCGCGTACGGCGCACGATGACTTCGAGCTGATGGGTCACCCAGTGCCGGATGAAGGCGTCGAGACTGAGCGTACGGGGTACGTCGTCGACGATGGCGAGCATGTTGGCACTGAAATTATCCTGCAGCTGCGTGTGCTTGTAGAGGTTGTTCAGGACCACCTTGGCGATGGCGTCGCGCTTGAGTACGATCACCAGGCGCTGGCCCGTCCTGCCCGAGGTCTCGTCCCGGAGATCGGCGATACCACTGATCCTGCCGTCCTTGACCAGTTCGGCGATCTTGATCGCCAGATTGTCAGGGTTGGCCTGGTAGGGAAGTTCCGTGACCACGAGGCAGGTGCGGTTCTGGATCTCCTCGACGTTGACCACCGCTCGCATGGTGATCGAACCCCGCCCGGTCCGGTACGCCTCCTCGATGCCCCTGTGCCCCAGGATCTGGGCGCCCGTGGGGAAGTCGGGTCCCTTGATCCGCTGGATCAGTGCCTCGAGCAGTTCCTCCCTCGACGCGGTCGGATTTTCGAGATACCACTGGACGCCGTCCGCCACCTCGCGCAGATTATGGGGCGGGATGTTGGTGGCCATACCGACGGCGATGCCGGAGGATCCGTTGACGAGCAGATTCGGGAAGCGTGACGGCAGGATCGTCGGTTCCTGGTTCTTGCCGTCGTAGTTGTCCTGGAAATCGACGGTCTCCTCGTCGATGTCCCGCACCATCTCCATGGCCAGGGGAGCCATCTTCGTCTCCGTGTAGCGCGGGGCCGCCGCGCCGTCGTTCCCCGGGGACCCGAAGTTACCCTGTCCCAGGGCCAGTGGATAGCGCATCGTCCAGTCCTGGATGAGCCGGACCAGTGCGTCGTAGATCGCCGAGTCGCCGTGGGGATGGTACTGACCCATGACCTCGCCCACCACGCGCGCGCACTTGTTGAAGGAGCGCTCGGGCCGATAACCGCCGTCGAACATCGCGTAGAGCACCCTGCGGTGCACCGGCTTGAGCCCGTCGCGTACGTCGGGCAGCGCGCGTCCGACGATGACTGCCATGGCGTAGTCCAGGTAGGACCGCTGCATCTCCGTCTGCAGGTCCACCTGCTCGATGCGATCGGTCAGGACCTCACCCTCGATGGGTTCGTCCGGTGTGGTGCCGATGGTCTCGTCAGTCATGAATCAGTTCCGTTCGTGAAGAAGGTCTCCGCCGCAGAGTGGACGCGGCCGGCTGCCTGTGCCCGGCGTCTTGTGCATGCGCTTCAATGTTCGCGAGGAACGAGCGAATTTCGTTGCGCCGGCAAGATGCCGGGTACCGGCACTCAAATGTCGAGGAAACGCACGTCCTTGGCGTTCTGCTGGATGAAATTACGGCGGGACTCGACGTCCTCGCCCATCAGCACGGAGAACACCTGATCCGCTGCGGCGGCGTCGTCCATCGTCACCTGGAGCAGGGTCCGATGATCCGGGTCCATGGTGGTCTCCCACAGCTCGGTGTAGTCCATCTCACCCAGGCCCTTGTACCGCTGGATGCCGTTCTCCTTCGGTAACCGCTGATTCCTCGCGAGCCCCATCTTGATGACCTCGTCACGCTCGCGGTCGCTGAAGACGTAGTCGTGCTTGGCATTGGACCACTTGATCCGGTACAGCGGTGGCTGCGCCAGATAGACGAAACCGTTCTCGATCAACGGTCGCATGTACCGGAACAGGAGCGTGAGCAGCAAGGTGGTGATGTGCTGTCCGTCGACGTCCGCATCCGCCATCAGGACGATCTTGTGGTACCTGGCCTTCTCCACATCGAAGTCCTCGCCGATGCCGGCACCGAAGGCCGTGATCATCGCCTGAACCTCGGCGTTGCCCAGTGCACGGTCCAGCCGGGCCCGCTCGACGTTGAGGATCTTCCCGCGCAGCGGCAGGATGGCCTGCGTCTCGGGATTACGTCCACGGACTGCCGAGCCACCCGCGGAGTCTCCCTCGACGATGTAGATCTCCGACCTGGCAGGGTCCTTGGACTGGCAGTCCTTCAGCTTGCCCGGCATTCCACCGGATTCGAGCAGACCCTTCCGGCGCGTTGACTCCCGCGCCTTGCGAGCGGCGAGGCGAGCCTGGGAAGCCTGGATCGACTTCCGGATGATGTCCCGCGCCGGGCCCGGGTTACGCTCGAGCCAGTCACCGAGCCGATCGGTGACCACGCGCTGCACGAAACCCTTCACCTCGGAATTACCGAGCTTGGTCTTCGTCTGCCCCTCGAACTGCGGTTCGGAGTGCTTCACGGAGATGACGGCGGTCAGGCCCTCGCGGATGTCATCGCCCGTGAGATTCTCGTCCTTCTCCTTGATGATGTTCTTCTCGCGTGCGTACCTGTTGATCAGGGTGGTCATGGCCGCGCGGAAACCTTCCTCGTGCGTGCCACCCTCGTGCGTGTTGATCATGTTCGCGTACGTGTGGACACTCTCCGAGTAGGCCGTGGTCCATTGCAGGGCGATCTCGACGGACATGGTGCGGTCGGGTGTCTCGGTCTCGAACACGATGACGTCGGGATGCACCACCTCCACGCGCTTCGACGAGTTCAGGTGGTGGACGTAGTCCACCAGACCGTTCTCGTAGAGGTACTCCACCTCGCGGTACTTCGGAGCCGAATCCCCGGTCTCGTCGGCCACCTCGTCCTCGACCTCGACCTCGTGCTCGTCGATGAAGGTGATACGCAGACCCTTGTTGAGGAAGGCCGTCTGCTGGAAACGGACGCGTAGTGTCTCGAAGTCGAACTCCGTGCTCTCGAAGATCGAATCGTCCGGGTAGAACGTCTGCGTGGTACCGGTGTCGGTGGTCTCCTCACCCTTCCGGAGCTCTCCGACAGGCTTCCCGCCGTCCGCGAAGGACTGACGCCAGACATGACCCTGCCGCCTTACCTCCGTCTCGACCCGCTCGGACAGGGCGTTCACCACAGAGATACCGACGCCGTGCAGCCCGCCGGAGACGGCATACCCACCGCCACCGAACTTCCCGCCCGCGTGCAGGATGGTCATGACCACCTCGACCGTGGGGCGCCCTTCCGAGGGATGCATGTCGACCGGGATGCCACGACCATTGTCGATCACCCGTACGCCACCGTCGGCCAGCAGGGTGACCTGGATATGATCGCAATAGCCGGCCAGTGCTTCGTCGACCGAGTTGTCGACCACCTCGTACACGAGATGATGCAGGCCCCGCGGTCCCGTGGATCCGATGTACATGCTGGGCCGCTTGCGGACTGCTTCCAGACCCTCGAGGACCGTGATCTCACTCGCCCCGTAGGCGCGCTCCGTGGTCGCCTCCAGGATCGGGGACTCGTCCTTGCCGATCAACACATCACTTGCATTCAACTCGTTCTCGTGTGGCACAGGCGTGGTCGGCTCCTCAACTGGGTAAAGCAGGAATAAACTCGTTCCATTCTACCCTGTAGAGGGCTACAATCCCGCACGAACAGCCTCTCATCGGCCAGGAACGGTAGTGCAGAGCCACGTGTAGTCCCATCCGTGAGGACCGATACGGCAACGGCGTCTCCGCGGACGCTGAAGGCCACCAGCGCGATCAGGCCCGTCCCGCGAAACTCATCCGTAGGTGTCCCGTGGACCCCGCCCGCGGACGGTCCGCCCGCCCTTGCGCCAACTCGGTGCGGCGGGCCCGATGACCGACAGCTTCTTGACCACACCGACACCCAGTTCGGCGTCGAACCGCTGGAGCACCTGCGGCGTGATCAGCCGTAATTGCGTGGCCCAGGCCGTCGAGTCGCACCGCACCAGGACCGTGTCGGCGTCGAAGCTCTCGGGTACACAGTGCGCCGCGATCTCAGCGCCGACGATCTCGTGCCAGCGCCCGAGCACTGCGCCGATCGCCACAGGAGACTTCCATCCACGTTCTGCCAGCATCCGCGAGAACACCTCGCCGACGCCCTCAGGATCGCGACCGCCATATGTAGGAGCTGGTAGATAGCTGCGCCGTGATGTCTCCGATCGGGCCCTGGACGCACTTTCACGCGGAGTTCCCCGAGCCTGTGAGGCCTCACGGAGCCGGTTCAGCAGTGTCCGGGGACCATCCTGCCCACCGTCGTCAGGGGAATCCTGATCCGGCTCAGTCATCGCCGACCCCACCGGGCCGTGGACCTGCGCCCGAAGCATCATCGGGAGGCGTTCCTTGCTCGACTCCTCCGTCGACGACCCGGATCTGCCGACCCAGGAGCGCAGCTGGAATATCGTCCACGACCGCGGCCGTGATCAGTACCTGCTCGGCGGACTCCACGACCCCGGCGAGTCGGGCTCTGCGCTGTACATCGAGCTCCGCGAACACGTCGTCGAGGATGAGGACCGGTTCCGCCCCGGGGGTGCTTTCTTCCTCGAGCAACAGGTAGTAGGACGCCAGCCGGAGAGCAAGGGCCATCGACCAGGTCTCGCCGTGCGAGGCGTAGCCCTTCACGGGAGCGTTGCCCAGTACGAGGGTGAGCTCATCGCGATGGGGCCCGACGAGTGAGATGCCCCGCTCGAGCTCCTTCTTCCGGTGACGCAACAGGGCACCGAGGAACAGGTCGAACAGTTCCTCCTCCCCGAGATGCTCCATTTCCTCGTCGACAACACTGCTTCCGGCGATCGCCTCGTCGTCCTGCACCAGTGTGCTCGAGGTCGCGATGCTCGAGGAATAAGTGAGCTGCACCGGCTTGGAGCCGTCCGTCAGTTCCCCGTAGGCGCGACCCACCAGGGGCCGGAGCTGCTCGACGAGCCGGAGGCGCGCGGACAGCAGACGCACGCCCGACTCCGCAAGGTGCTGGTCCCACACCTCGAGCGTCGCTTCATGGGTGCTCGAGAATCTCCCCGCTGCCCGCGCCGACTTCAGCAGGGCGTTCCGCTGCTTGAGAACGCGCTCGTAGTCTGCCCGGAGAGCACTGTGGTGGGGCCGCAGAGCCACCACGACCTCATCGAGATAGCGACGCCGGAGCGAGGGATCACCCTTGACGAGGGAAAGATCCTCCGGAGCGAAGAGGACGGTCCTGAGGATGCCGACCGCATCCCTTGCCCGTATGGGATTCGCCCGGTTGATGCGTGCCCGATTGGCCGCTTCCGCGTTGATCTCGATCTCGACACTCGTCCGCTGCGTACCGCGTACCAGGCGGCCGCGGATGATCGCCCGTTCCTGGCCGAAGGCGATCAGCGGTCGGTCGACGCTCGATCGATGGGACGACAGTGTTGCGAGATAGCCGATCGCCTCGACGATGTTGGTCTTGCCGATGCCGTTCGCCCCGACGAAGACCGTGGTACCGGTATCGAGTGCGAGATCGAGCTCAGGATAGCTCCGGTAACCGGTGAGCGAGAGGTGCTCCACGTACACCGGTCACCCCTCATTCAGGGAGGTCGCCGGAAGGCTTCACGGCATGACCGCCGAACTGTTGGCGAAGCGCCGCGACCATCTTCATGGCCGGAGCATCCGTCTCCCTCGAGGAGAACCGCGCGAACAGTGCGGCGGTGATTGCCGGCGCCGGGATGGAGTTGGCGATGGCTTCCTCGACCGTCCAGCGGCCCTCGCCGGAATCCTCCACGTAACCGGCGATATGCGACAGATCCGGATCTTCGTGGAGTGCCTTGACGACCAGGTCGAGCAGCCAGGACCGGACGACGGTGCCCTTCTGCCATGCAGCGAACGTCCCTTCGACGTCCTTGACGATCTCTTTCGCCTCCAGCAGCTCATAGCCTTCGGCATAGGACTGCATCAGACCGTATTCGATGCCGTTGTGGACCATTTTCGCGTAGTGGCCTGCTCCGACATCGCCGACGTGGACGAAACTGTCCACCCGCTCTCCTTCCGGACGCAGGGCGTCGAAGATCGGAAGGGCCAGTGCGATGTCCTCATCGCTGCCCCCTGCCATCAGCCCATAGCCGTTGGACAGCCCCCATACCCCTCCGGAGACACCGCAGTCGATGAACCTGATGCTTTTCCCGGCGAGCAGGGTGGCGTGGATCTGGTCGTCGGTGAACCTCGAATTCCCACCGTCGATGACCAGGTCCCCTTCGGACAGGAGGTTCGACAGGTCCTGGATGACACCGTCGGTGATCTGACCTGCCGGCACCATGACCCAGATGATACGGGGAATCGGCAGTGCCTCGACCAGAGCCTCCAGGCTCGCGACATCCGTCAGCTCGGGGTCGCGATCGAAGCCTGTGACGTCGATGCCCTTGGTGCGAAGACGATCCCTCATGTTATAGCCCATTTTTCCAAGTCCGATGAGGCCTATGTGCATGAGTTTCTCCTTTTGAGCGGGTCAGGAGGACAGTTCCTCCTGCGATGAGTCTTCAGCTGACTACTGATTGGGCAAGCGCACAGGCATCAGCAGGTACCTGTAATCCTCACGATCGTCCCCGGTGGCATCCTCCTGCGCCGAGATGACGGCCGGCTTGGGCGCGGAGGTGAA
>JARIBG010000172.1 GCA_029257465.1 Arthrobacter sp.
CCGGCCGAAGAGGAGTGGACCCGGTGTTGTTGAACGTGTGCAGGGGAAAGCCGAGCGCCTGCGCGGCGGCGACCGCCTGATGCTCGGTCGCAGGCTCGCCCGCGTACTGGTGTACCTGCCACGTGCCTGTTCGCAGCGCGTCGAAGTTGTCGCCGGTCCACGGCAGACGACGTCCCAGGACTGGATCGGACCGTCTCGGCCGTGCTGAGCGTAGTCGTGTCCGGCGTCGGGCCGGGGAGGTGATGCCCGGGGCTTCGTCCACCGGATAGCGGATTCGGAGCTGGCCGAGGTACCCGGCCAGGCGACGCCCCACCGGTAGACGGGGCAGCACGGCGACGACGAGCGGCAGAGCGAGGCGCGGGAGGTACCTCCGCACCAGGATCGCTACCTTCGAGCGCGAGGTGATGGCGCGGAACAATCGATCCGTGGTCGTCAGGAGCCGCAGTGCCACAGGTCTGCGCTCGGCCTCGTAGCGATCCAGGACGGAGTCCGCAGCGCCTGAACCTAGGACGTCGACGAGTTTGAAAGCGAGATTGTGCGCGTCCTGCAGCCCGGTGTTCATGCCCTGCGCGCCGACGGGTGAGTGCACGTGCGCCGCGTCTCCGGCCAGGAGCACAGGACCGTTGCGGAACCGCGCGGCGATCCGGTGGTGGACCCGATAGGTGGAGAACCACCGGTAGTCCTCGTAGGTGACGCCGAACGTGACCGCGAGCCGTCCTCGCGCGTAGTCCTCCGTCACGGCGGTCGTGTCGTCGTCGTCGGCTAGACCGATGAGGCGCTGACCTATTCGTCCTGCGGCATCGGGACGCATGGGGAAGGCGAGGAGGAACTCGTGCACGCCCTGGCGGATGTTCACCGAGGCGCAAGAGAGTCCGTGGACCCCCACGGCGTCGACGAGGTAGAACGTCTGCCGACTGGTGGTGCCGTCGAAGGTGATCCCGGACAGGGACCGTACCGTCGAGGACGCGCCGTCGCACCCCACGACGAAGCGGGCGCGGAGCATCACAGGACCTTCGGGTCCCTCGACCGCAGCGGTGACGCCCTCCGCTGCGTCCAGATCATGGAGTCCGAGCAGCCGGTGGCGCCAGCGGACAGCACCTCCCAGGGCCTGCAGATTCTCGGCGAGGATCCGCTCGTTGGCGCTCTGTTCCAGCACGTACAACCCGGGGTAGGGCGTGCTGCCCCGCCCGAGCGCGGTCAGCGGGATGGGCGCGAAGGCTGTGCGGCCGAAGCCCTGCCGCATCGTCCCTGCCTGGACGGCTTCCCGCAGCACTTGGTCGATCACGCCGAGCTGGTCGTAGATCTCCATCGATCGGGACTGCACGCCCAGCGCACGGGATTCCACCGTGGAACCGGTCTTGCCGTCGATGAGCGCGGCATGGACGCCGAGTCTCACGAGCCAGTTCGTCAGCATCAGGCCGGTGGGCCCGGCCCCGACGACGAGGACGTCCACGCTCTCCGGTGCCTGCTCCATATCCGGGGAGCGTTCAGCGTTCGAGGATGGTGCAGACGCAGGCCCGGTTGCCCTCGGCGTCGGCCAGGACCGTGAAGGAGGGTGCCTCGTCGTCGTCCACGACACGGCCGCCGGCTGCGATGGCGGCGTCGATGCGGGGGTCCGCTACGTCGTGCGGCACCCACACGTCGAGATGGAAGCGCTGCCGCGGTGTCTCGTGCTGGTCGGTGTGCTGGAACCACAGGAGCGGCACCCTCCCGGTCGGGTCGACGACGACGTCGCCGTCCACGGCTCCCGCATCGCCGGTGAGCAGCGCAGCCCAGAACGGGCCGATGGCCGTCACGTCGGCGGTGTCCAGTGCGAGCTGGACGACGGTGGGGGCTTCAGGATCGGCGCTGATACCGCGGCCGGCGGCGAGCTCGCTGATCTTCCGCGCGAGGTCCACGTCACGATTCGTGACGCCGCCCGCGTCATGGCTGAGGAGCTTCACGTCCACGTGCCGGTAGGTCAGGACCACGTCGGGGTGATGGTCGGCGTTCTCCGCCAGTTCACCGATGGCGGCGACGAGGGCAAGGCCGGTGGTGAAGTCCCTGGTCAGGAACCGGGCATGGAGCGCCTGCGCGACTTTCCGCCAGTCGGCGAGACCGGCGTCGAGGACCTGGTGCGTGCTGAACAGACTCATGCGCACAGTATTCTCCCGCTCCCTTTGGAAGGAAAGACCTCCGGCTCACGTGGTCTGCTCGTACGACTCCGCCTCGTCGAACTGCCTGGCGATCACGACGTCGGTGGAGGAATGGGCGAGGATCGACAGGACGATCACCAGTCCGACGAGATGGAACACGTAGTCGGCTTCGACGATCCCGGATTCGAGCACCAGCAATCCGTACACCACGGAGGCAAAACCTTTCGGACCGAACCACCTGGCCGCCACCCGCTGTTTACCGGGCAGATTGGCGCCGACGAAGGACACGAGGAGAGCCGCGGGCCGGGCGACGAGAATCGCGAGGATCGCGAACACCCACCCGAGCAACGGGATCTCCTGGAAGAGGAAGTCAGGCGTGATGAGGGCACCGAAGACGAGGATCGCCGCCAGCTTGAGGATCTCGGTCACGAGTTCACCGAACTGCTCGAACTCCCTGCGGTACTCGGGCCCGCGCGAGGCCACCGTGATGCCGGCGGAGAACGCGCCGAGGAACAGATTGGCGTGGGTCGCGGTGCAGATGGCCAGGACGAGCAGACCGATGGATACCGTGAGCAGCGGCTGCAGCTTCGACTCCGCTTTCAGGAAGGGCAGGCGGTCGAGCGTGATGACCGCGAGCGGAACCACGACGCCGACGGCGATCCCCAGGAAGATCTCGCCCGCCAACGCCCAGCCCTCCGTCTCGGTGCCGCCCGCCACCGCGAGGAGGACGAGGACGATCGGCAGGGCCAGTCCGTCGTTGACGCCCGATTCGACGTTGAGCAGGTGCCGCAGTTTCTCGGGACTTCCTTCCGGCCGACGATGGCCGATGCGAAAACAGGATCCGTGGGTGCCAGGACGGCGCCGAGCAGGAACGACTCGAGCCAGGGCAGACCCGCGACGTAGTGGGCGAGAACAGCGGTGACGAGGAGCGTCAGGGGGAGTCCGAGGAGCAGGGCGCGTCCCGGTAGCCGCCACGCCGAGCGCAGATCCTGCCAGCCCACCTTCATGCCGTCCGTGAAGAGGACGGAGAAGAGCGCCAGCTCGGCGAGCGTACCCACGATCGGATCACCGGAGGCGATCGGGACGACGTCGAGCACTCCCTGCCTGGCACGAAACCCGCGAGGAGGAACAGGACGGCCGTGGAGAGGATGGTGCGGCTTGCCCGCTCGGAGATCAGGACCCCGATGAGGAGGATTAAGGAGAAGCTCAGAATGAGCGCGGACGTCACAGGGGATCCTTCGACAAGGGGAACAGGTGCTGCCACAAACGCATCTGCTCACGATGCGCAGATGCTGCAGGATCGTCGGGGTTCCCGTGCCTGCAGCGTCGCGCTGCTACACGGTCAGGACCGATCACGCCAGCGTGGTCCGGACGCGCGGAACCCGGCACGGGAGGAAGGGGCGGGTGCGATACTGCGAGGATGCCTCCCCTGAAGCTTCCCGGCCGGGGTGCCCTCGCAGCCCGCTCCGACGGTGTTCTGAAGGGCCGACTGCGTGCCGCGGCGACCAACCCGCAACTCCTCCTGGCCGCCAAGGCAGCGCTCGCCGCGGCCATTGCGTGGACGATCGCGAATGCGCTGCCCGGTACGCCGTCGGAGTACCCCTACTACGCACCGCTCGGGGCGCTGCTGGCCATGTATCCGACCGTTGCGGGAACTCTGACGCAGGGATTGCAGACCGTCGCCGGCCTCACCATCGGCATCGTCCTGGCGTACGTGGCCGTCTGGGCAGGTGATCCGAACTGGCTGACCATCGCGTTCGTCGTCGGAGTCGGGGTCCTGCTCGCCGGACTGCTGAAGCGGACCGCCGGTGGGGGGACGGGTATCGCCTCCGCCGGTCTGTTCGTCCTCGTAATCGGCAACGAGAATCTCGGGTATTCGCTGGGGTATTTCGTGCAGACCGTCGTCGGGGTGGGTGTGGGTCTCGCCGTCAGCGGACTGATCTTCCCGCCGCTGAACTTCGACGACGCCGTGGGCCGGATGAGCGCGCTCCGTAGGACGGCGGCCGAGGATCTCTACGAGATGGGGCAGGCCCTCGAGGAGGGCTGGGCCTCCGACGACCCGCGCTGGGCGAAGCGCAGGGATGGTCTGATGTCCTCAGCCCGGGACGCGCGCAGTGCCCTGCAGTACGCCGACGAGAGCCGGAAGGGCAACCTTCGATGGCGTTTCCATGCGCGCGACGTACAGCGGGATTACCGCCACGTGGAGGTCCTGGAGGTCGTTGCCTCCCACACTCTCAACATCACCAACATGCTCCAGGACGGACTCCACGGCACCGCTCGCGAGAGTCCCCTGCCGGAAACGGTACGGCCCGTACTGCAGGAGGCATTCTCGTCCGTCTGCCAGGTCCTGAATCTCTGGACGGTGGATGAGTCCGACGCAGACATGTTCCTGACCGCTGAGCGGAACCTGCGTGCCCTCGAGGCCGCGGCGTACGAGACCGTGTCGCCTGACATCCCGTTCGGCGCAGCAGCGGCCATCGGGATGAGCCTGCATCGTATCCTGCAGGCCGTGGAACCGGATCTGCGCATCGACGTCGAGGACTGACGGTGCAGCGCGTTGCCCAGTCAGCCCGCCGGGGCGGACCGGGCAACGCGCCCGCACAGCCCGTCAGCGAGCGACGACAGGCTGCTGCAGTTCGGTGACCCAGTCCTGCTGATTCTCCGACTCGGCTCGGACGTACAGCTCACGGCACGGACCGTCGTACTCGTAGCCGTTCTCGATCACCCAGCGGTGCATGGCCTGCCAGGATTCCGAGATCGAGCTCATCGACCCGAGATGCACCCCGCAGACAGCCGTAGCGGGGGGAAGATCGACGACGTCGAGGCCCGGCAGCGCACGGCCGTCGTAGGCGTAGCCCACTGCCACCTCCATGCCGGCTTCCACCTCGGAGTACGTCGCCAGAGCGGTGGCAAGGCTGCCGTGCACCTTGTCGAGCTCAGCCTGCACGACGTCGAACATGGGTCCGATCCGCTGTTCGAGCGTCGATGGATCCAGGGTGTCGGTCAGAGCAGCCAGCCGTACCGACGGGATCTGCTTCACCACATAGTCTGCGGACATGTCGTTCTCCTTCTCGATCATCCGGAGCCTCGATTCGACGGCCGCCAGCCGGATGCCGGCAGCCCGCTGCTCGTGTTCGAGTTCGCTGCGGCGCAGGCGCAGCATGCCACGCAGCTCCTCCGCCCCGAGGAGGTCGGTCATGATCCGGCCGACCTCCTCGAGGCTGAGACCGAGATTCTTCAGCGCCACGATGCGATTGAGCACGAACAGCTGCTCGGGCGAGTACGAGCGATAGCTGGTGGAACAGTCGACGCTGTCGGGCCTGAGCAACCCGAGCTGGTCGTAGTGCCGCAGCATCCGTACCGATACCTGCCCGAGCCGGGCGAAGTCTCCGATCAACATGGCAACGAGTCTCCTGCCTGACACTGTGTCAGAGTCAACGCCTGCGGAGGTGTCGATTCATCAGCCGGTCCATCGCAGCAGAAGGGGCGCCCTCATGGACGCCCCTTCGTATGCACCTTCGTCTTCAGGTGATGTCGCGCGTCTTCGTGAAGCGCTCGATCGCCTGCTGCGTGGTGCGGTTCGCCAGCACCTGGATCGTGGTGCTCACCGCACCGGAGACGATGGCGAAAACGAGCGCCGAGCGCAGGGTGTTCTCCAGGCCGTCCTTGTTCTTCGGTGTCGATTCACCGGTGATCTTCTGCCAGAGGATATCGACGAGCTTGGTACCGAGCCATCCCGCTCCGACGCTCACGCCTGCTCCGAGCAGCTTGAATACAACGTTCATGGTCTCTCCTTCTGATCCGACGATTCTGTGACCAGCCTAGTTGCACAATCGGATCTGCCGGCACGACGACGGGTCACCGGTGTAGGCTCGACAGCGTTCGATCAACTTACGACAGGGGAGCGCAGATCCGCAGCGGTATCGCGGATCGGGCGCTGAGAGTGCGGCACGGCCGCAGACCCTCGAACCTGATCCGGCTAGTACCGGCGAAGGGAGTCGAGTTCTCGGAGTGCATGGTCACCACAGCAAGGGTGTCCCTGCACTTCCCCCTCCTGTATCTCAGGAGGAAAACACCCATGGCATCACCCTCAGTACCATCAACAGCCCGGGGTACGGGCCAGTGGCGCGTCGTCGACATCGTGGTGGCTTCGGTCATCGCGGTTGCGGTCGGCGTGCTGTTCTTCGCCTGGAACGTCGGCTACTCCGGGATCAGTGCGATCACGGCCGGTTTCCCGCCGCTCGCCGGTCTGTACACCGGGGGCTGGCTGGTCGCCGGAGTACTCGGCGGCCTGATCATCCGCAAGCCCGGTGCCGCGATCTACTGCGAGGTCCTCGCGGCCGCGGTGTCCGCGCTCATCGGGTCCCAGTTCGGCGTGAGCGTCCTGCTCTCCGGCGCCATCCAGGGTGCAGGCGCCGAACTCGTCTTCCTGCTGGTCCTGTACCGGAAATGGAATCTGCCGGTGGCGCTTCTCGCCGGACTCAGTGCGGGCCTGGCCCTCGCGATCAGCGAGAACATCCTCTACAACGCACTGTGGACCTTCGAGTTCAAGCTCATGTATGCGGTGTTCGCTGCCATCTCGGGCATCGTCATCGCGGGTCTGGTGTCCTGGCTGGCCATGCGGGGACTCGCGAGGACGGGCGTGCTGTCCTCCTTCGCCGCGGGCCGCACGGCCGACGTATGACATCAGGTTCCGCTCGGTCCCAGGGCGCAGTTCATGTCACCGCCCGGGGGTGGGGCTGGCGTCACGCGGGGCGGAAGGCCTTCGCGGCGCGCCGACTCGACCTCGACATCGCGCCGGGGGAGCGCGTGCTGCTCCTCGGTGCCTCCGGCGCGGGAAAGTCCACCGTGCTGCATGGTCTCGCCGGGGTGCTCGGCACGCAGGACGAGGGCGAACAGGAGGGCGAACTATTGCTCGACGGCGCTCGCCCCACTCCCGCCATGGGCCGGGCGGGCCTGGTATTGCAGGACCCCGAGACGCAGGTGGTCCTCGCCCGGGTGGGCGACGAGGTGGCTTTCGCGGCCGAGAATCTCTCGGTGCCGCGGGAGGAGATCTGGCAGCGGGTGGACCGGGCGCTCGACGACGTCGGCCTGGATCTGCCGCTCGACCATCCCACCACCGCGCTCTCAGGCGGGCAGAAGCAGCGCCTCGCACTTGCCGCCGTCCTCGCGATGGAGCCGGGGCTGCTCCTGCTCGACGAGCCGACCGCCAATCTTGACCCGATCGGCGTCCTCGAGGTGCGCGACGCCGTCGTGCGGGTGCTCGAGCGCACGGGGGCCACCCTCGTGGTCGTCGAGCACCGCGTGGCCGTGTGGGCCGACGTCGTGGACCGCGTGATCGTGCTCGACGCCGCCGGTGGTGTCCTCGCCGACGGTCCGCCGGGCACGGTGCTCGTCCAGGAGGGTACGCGTGACCGCCTCGCGGACGCCGGCGTGTGGATCCCGGGGTGGCAGCCCGCCGTGGGCGGGATCATCCCGTCGTCCGGGACGGGGGAGGTGCTCCTGTCCGCGCGAGGTCTCACCGTTGCCCGGACCAAGCGCGGGCCGGCCGCGGTCGAGGACCTCGGAATCGACATACGGATAGGGGAGGCGCTCGGCATCACCGGCCCGAACGGCGCCGGGAAGTCGACGGCGGCCCTGACGCTCGGCGGACTGCTTCGTCCCCGCGCAGGGACGCTGGAAGCCCGGCCGCTCCTCGCCGGGACGGCCGGCAGCAACCCGTTCCGTTGGCGCTCGCCGCAGCTCGTGCAGCGCATCGGGACCGTCTTCCAGGAACCCGAGCACCAGTTCCTGACGGCGAGCGTGCAGGACGAACTGGAGTTCGGGCCACGCAGGGTCGCTGACACCGTCGACAC
The DNA here is from genome assembly GCA_029257465.1 of Arthrobacter sp. GTDB lineage: Bacteria > Actinomycetota > Actinomycetes > Actinomycetales > Micrococcaceae > Arthrobacter_D. Next base: position 7,991 of record JARIBG010000172.1, read on the forward strand.
GGTCCGCATTGCCGAGCTGGCCGAGCGGCTCCGGCTCACCCACCTGCTGAGGGCGAATCCGTTCACGCTCTCCGGCGGGGAGAAGCGCCGGCTGTCCGTCGCGACGATGCTTGCCACGGCTCCGCGCATACTGATCCTCGACGAACCGACCTTCGGTCAGGACGCCCTGACCTGGGCAGAGCTCGTGACGCTGCTGCGTGAACTGATCGACGACGGCGTCTCCGTGCTCTCGGTGACGCACGACGCCGACTTCATCGACGCTCTGGGCGGCGCCGCCCTCCAGATCTCCGGGGGCGCGGGGCGGCTGGTGTCACGATGAGCACCACGTATCTGACCCCGGTCCTCACGGGCAGGACACTGCTGCGCGCCAATCCGGTCTCGAAGCTGTTCGCCGCCGTCGTCATCACGGTGGCCCTCATGTCGAGCATCGACTGGGTGAGTGCTGCCGTGGTGCTGGTCTGCGAGCTCGCTCTCATGCCGCTGCTGGGCATCAGTGTGTGGGGGCTGCTCAGGCGCATCTGGCCGCTGCTGATCGCCGCGGCTCTCGGTGCCTACGGGACTGCGCTGCTCGCCGAGAAGACCGGTGACGTGCTGCTCGCCCTCGGGCCCATCGTCTTCACGGAGGGATCCGTCGCGGCGGGGATCGCCGTCGGACTTCGGGGCCTGGCGCTGGCATTGCCGGGGATCTTCATCCTGCTGACCACGGACCCGACGGATCTGGCCGACGCCCTCGCGCAGAAACTGCATCTGCCGCACCGGTTCGTGCTCGGGGGGCTCGCCTCCCTGCGGCTCGTGGGTCTGCTGGTGGAGCAGTGGGAAACGCTCGGGTTGGCACGCCATGCGCGCGGGATCGGTTCCGACGGGTCGATCGTTGCACGGACGCGGAATCTGCTGGGTCAGTCCTTCGGGCTGATCGTGCAGGCCATCCGCCGCGCCACACGCCTGGCGACGGCGATGGAGGCGCGCGGCTTCGGCGGAGGTACGCGCACCTGGGCCAGGTCGAGTACGTACTCCGCGCTCGACGCCGTGATCGCCGTCGTCGGGCTCGTGGTCGCCGTCGGAGCGGTGACGGCGGCGGTCCTGGCCGGGACCTGGGACTTCATCCTGTCCTGAGCT
>JARIBG010000179.1 GCA_029257465.1 Arthrobacter sp.
TGATGGTCAGATTCCTCAGTCCGAGGAAGTCCATCTTGATCAGGCCGAGCCCCTCGCACGTGGGGTAGTCGAACTGCGTGATGATCTGGCCGTCCTGCTCACGGCGCATGATGGGGATGATGTCGATCAGCGGGTCGGAGGACATGATCACCCCCGCGGCGTGGACGCCCCACTGCCGCTTCAGCCCCTCGAGCCCGAGGGCGGTCTCGAAGACCTTCTCGGACTCGGTGTCGGTGCGCAGGAGCTCGCGCAGCTCCTCGGCCTCGGAATAGCGCTTGGCGTCCTTGTTGTGCACATCGGCCAGCGCCAGGCCCTTGCCCATCACGTCGGGCGGCATGGCCTTGGTCAGGCGCTCGCCCGTGGAGAACGGGTAGCCCATGACGCGTGAGGAATCCTTCAGCGCCTGCTTCGCCTTGATCGTGCCGTAGGTGACGATCATCGCCACGCGCTCGTCGCCGTACTTCTCGCTCACGTACCGGATGACCTCGGAGCGACGACGATCATCGAAGTCGACGTCGAAGTCGGGCATCGAGACGCGCTCGGGGTTGAGGAAGCGCTCGAAGATCAGGCCGTGCTTGAGCGGATCGAGATCGGTGATGCGCATGGCGTAGGCCACCATGGAACCGGCTCCCGAGCCACGCCCGGGACCTACCCGGATACCGTTGTTCTTCGCCCAGTTGATGAAGTCTGCGACCACGAGGAAGTACCCGGGAAAGCCCATCTGCGTGATGACCCCCACCTCGAACTCGGCCTGCTTACGGACGTCGTCGGGCACCCCGGCGGGATACCTGACCTGCAGTCCGGTCTCGACCTCCTTGACGAACCACGACTGCTCGTTCTCGCCCTCGGGTACGGGAAAGCGGGGCATGTAGTTGGCCTTGGTGTTGAACTCGACGTCGCACCGCTCGGCGATGAGCAGCGTGTTGTCGCACGCCTCGGGATAGTCGCGGAAGATGACCCGCATCTCGGCGGGCGACTTCAGGTAGAACTCGTTGGTGTCGAACTTGAAACGCTTCGGGTCGGCCAGCGTAGACCCGGACTGCACGCACAAAAGCGCCTCGTGCGCCTTCGAGTCCTCGGCGTGGGTGTAGTGGAGATCGTTGGTGGCCACGAGCGGCAGACCGAGCTCCTTCGCGAGCCTGATCAGATCCGCCTTGACGGTGCGCTCGATGTCGAGCCCGTGGTCCATCAGCTCGCAGAAGTAGTTCTCCGCCCCGAAGATGTCCCGGAAATCGGAGGCGGCCTGGACCGCCTCGTCATAGAGACCGAGCCGCAGTTTGGTCTGCACCTCCCCCGAGGGACACCCCGTGGTCGCGATGAGGCCCTTGCCGTAGGTCTGCAGCAGATCGCGATCCATGCGCGGCTTGTACAGATAGCCTTCCAGGGAGGCGAGCGAGGACATGCGGAAGAGATTGTGCATACCCTCGGTGGTCTCGGACCACAGCGTCATGTGCGTGTAGGCCCCGGCGCCCGAGACGTCGTCGCGCCCTCCCCCGCCCCACTTCACCCTGGTGCGGTCGTTCCGCGCGGTTCCTGGCGTCACATAGGCCTCGACGCCGATGATCGGTTTGATCCCGGCGGTGGTCGCCCTGTCCCAGAAATCGAAGGCACCGAAGACGAAACCGTGGTCCGTGGTCGCCAGGGCCTTCATGCCGAGTTCCTCGGTGTGGCTGAACAGATCCGTCAGCCGGGCCGCGCCGTCGAGCATCGAGTACTCGGTGTGATTGTGGAGATGGACGAAGGAGTCTGTCGATGCCGGAGTAGCCACGGAGCAAGTCTAGTGCTGCTCGACCCTGGGACCGTTCCTCGAGCGGTCCTTCAGACGAGCCCCTCGGTCAACGCCATGAGTGCGTACGCGAGATCCACGGGATAGCCGCTGGCCACCTGCACGTGTTCCCCCGTCCGCGGGTGTGCGAAGCCCAGCTCGCGCGCATGCAGCCACTGCCGCGTCAGCCCGAGTTCGGCCGCGAGCCGCGGATCGGCGCCGTACGTCAGATCACCGGCGCACGGATGGCGCAGCGCGGAGAAATGGACGCGGATCTGGTGCGTCCGGCCGGTCTCCAGGTGTACCTCGACGAGGCTCGCCCTCCCGAAGGCCTCCAGGACCTCGTAGTGGGTGCGTGATTCCCGCCCGCCCTCCAGCACGGCGAAACGCCACTCGTGGTGGGGGTGGCGCCCGATGGGGGCGTCGATGGTGCCCTTCAGCGGTTCGGGCAGCCCCTGGACGACGGCGTGGTACACCTTGTCCACGGTGCGCTCCTTGAACGCGCGCTTCAGGGCGGTGTAGGCCGGCTCGGTCTTCGCGACGACCATCGCCCCCGACGTGCCGACGTCGAGCCGGTGCACGATCCCGGCCCGCTCCGGGGCACCGGAGGTGGAGATCCGGTACCCGGCGGCTGCGAGGGCTCCGACGACCGTGGGGCCCACCCACCCCGGCGACGGGTGCGCGGCCACGCCGACGGGTTTGTCGACGACGACGAAGTCCTCGTCGTCGAGCAGGATCCCCATGCCGTCCACGGCCTCGGGGATGACCCGGTGCCCGTCCGCCGGGTCGGGGGCGTCGACCGCGAGCCGGTCCCCGGCCCTGACCCGGTCGGATTTGGCGAGGATCACGCCGTCGTGCCGGACCCGGCCGTCGGAGCACCACTGCGCGACGGCGGAGCGGGACACGCCGAGCAGGCGTGCGAGCGAGGCATCGAGACGGGAGCCGTCGTCGGCCTCGCCGATCACGATCTCCTGGGGTTCACCCGTCACGATCGTCACGCCTCTCGTGATCGGTACCGTCACCGCTGTCGGCGGCCGGTTCGTCCCCGCCGGTCCGGCTGCCGTCCGGATCGATACCCCGCAGGGTGAGGATGACGATGAGCACCACGCCGCACACGACGGCGGAGTCCGCGAGATTGAAGATCGCGAAGTTCGGCAGCGCGATGAAGTCCACCACGTGCCCCTGCCCGAAGGACGGTTCACGGAGCAATCGGTCGGTGAGATTACCGAGCGCCCCTCCGAGGACGAGTCCGAGGGCGATCGCCCACGGCCACGACGCGACCCTACGTACCTGCAGCACGATCGCAACGGACACGATGACCATGATGATCGTGAAGACCCAGGTGTAGTCGGTGCCGATCGAGAACGCCGCTCCGGGATTGCGGATGAAACGCCAGGACACCACGGGCGGCAGTACCTCGGTGACCTGCCCCTCGTCCATGGTGGAGACCACCCACCACTTGGTGAGCTGATCGAGAAGGTAGGCCACGAGGGCGACCAGGACCATCACGAGGCCGTGGCGCGCGGAGCCAGGCCGTCCCGGGACCGGCCGCGCTGCCGCGTGGGAACCCGGGCCGGCACCCGATTCGGGTCCGGGGAGGTCCTCCGCCGGCTGGCTGTCCGCTGACTGGTTCTCGTTCACTGTTCTTCCGGGGGTGTAGGTACCGCGTCGCGGGCAGGGGCTCGTGACACGGCAGGTGCCGGTGCCCGGCCCTGCTGCCGCCCAGGACCGACCCTTCGCCGCACTTCCGGCCGGACGGAGGGTCCTATCAGGCCGCCGAGGTGTCCGAGGCGACGGTCCCGCTGACGTCGAGATCGCGCAGCTGTCCCTCGATGTAGTCCTTGAGCCGTGAGCGGTAGTCGCGTTCGAAGCCGCGCAGCTGTTCCACCTTGCGCTCGAGGACGCTCTTGTTCTCCTCGAGATCCCCGAGGGTCTTGCGGCTCTTCTCCTCCGCGCCCTCGACGAGGCCCGTGGCCTCGAGCTGCGCCTCGGCGATGATCTTGTCCCGCTGCTCCACACCGGCGTTGACGTACTCGTCGTGCAGTCGCTGTGCCATGGCTAGCACACCCGCCGCCGATTCGGCAGTGTCGTTCGGGGAGGACGAGGTCTGTGAGGACCGGGCTCCCCCGGTGCTCTCCGTCGGGGTGGTTCCTGACTCGGCGGTCTCGGTGGCGGCGGGAGCCGGCGTCGAGACGACGGTACCGGTGGCGGCGGGATCATCGGCGCGCTCGGCGGTGCTCGTGTCGCCGGTGGACGCGGCGGCGACGGGGGCAGGTACGGCACCTGCCTGGGAGGTATCGGAGGAGGAGCCGGCGGCCTTGCGGCGCAGTTCCTCGTTCTCCTGGTTCAGGCGGCGGAGTTCGACGACGATCTCGTCGAGGAAATCGTCCACCTCGTCCTGGTCGTAGCCCTCACGGAACTTGGTCGGCTGGAATCTCTTGTTGACAACGTCCTCTGGCGTCAAAGCCATCTGGTCACCTCTTCTGCTGAGCAGATCCGCCTGCGGGAGCTGCTGTATCGGGTCGTGGACACGGGCCTGCTGACCTGCGCCGAGCTGTGAATCAGCGTATAGCTACGGGAACTGCATCATGAAACGATCACCCATGCTAGGCGAGACGGACCGTGATGGACATCAGGATCAGGACCAGGATGAACAGGACCAGGAACGCCAGATCGAGTTGCACCCCGCCCAGCCGGAGCGGGGGGATCAGTCGGCGCAGCGCTCTGATCGGCGGATCGGTGACGGAGTAGACCCCGGAGGCGAGCACGAGGGCAAGCTTCTGTGGTCGCCAGTCCCGCGCGAAGCTCTGGACGGCGTCGTAGACGATGCGCAGGATCAGGGCGAGCTGGAAGAGCATCAGTACGAGGTAGATCAGGGCGAATACCAAACTCACAGAGCAGTTCCAGTCCTTCGGGCCGTCGGTGTCGGACGCGACCGTCAGGGCCGCAGGGCTCAGCTCTGATTGAAGAAGCTGGTCTGGCCTTCGCTTGTCTTCAGGTCTTCGCCGAGAACTTCAATATACGACGGCGACAGCAGGAACACCTTATTGGTGACCCGTTCGATGCTGCCGTGCAGGCCGAAGACGAGCCCGGCGGAGAAGTCGACGAGGCGCTTGGCGTCGGCCTCGGCCATGTCCGTGACGTTCATGATCACGGGAATGCCGTCGCGGAAGCTCTCGCCGATGAGCTTGGCGTCGTTGTAGGAGCGGGGGTGGATGGTGGTGATCTGGCGCAGATTGGTCGAGTCCTCGCGCGACGACGGCGCGCGCCTGATCGGTGTGACGGGCGCGCGGTACTCCTCGATGGAGGCCACCCGCGTCGCGGCGGGTGCGGGTTCGGGACGGCGTTCGTCGCGATCATGGTCCACGGTGTATTCCTCGCTCCTGCCGTGCATGGTCTTGGCCTCGGGGTCGTAGTGCTCATCGCCGTCGGCGAGCCCGAGGTAGATCATTGTCTTGCGCAGTGCGCCGGCCATGGTGGCTCCTGTCGTGAACGGGGGGATCGGGAAAAAGGCTACCGCACGCCCGGACGCGGACCGAGCACATCAGAGCCGATCCGCAGGTGTGTCGCTCCTGCCCCGACGGCCTCCTCGAGATCCCCACTCATGCCCGCGGAGATCGCGGTGGCCGCGGGGTCCACGCGGCGCACCGTCTCGGAGATCAGCCGGAGATCCTCGAAGACCGCAGCAGGTGACGCACCCAGCGGCGCGACGGCCATGACGCCTGCCAGCCGGAGCCCCGGGGTTCCTGCGAGGGTCTCGGCGAGGGCCGTGGCGTCCGCGGGAAGGGCCCCTCCCCTGTCTCCGGCCACTGCATTGCCGTCGAGGTTGAACTGCACGAAGCACTCCAGCTGCGCACGTTCGGGATCGCCCGACGCTGCCCGCGCCTGCTGATCCGCGGTGACCGCCTTGCCGAGGGCGGTGACGAGTGACGCGCGATCCACCGAGTGGATGCTGTGCGCGTAACGCACCACCGATTTGGCTTTATTGGTCTGCAGCTGGCCGATGAAGTGCCACTGCAGGAGATCCCCCAGTTCCGCCGCCTTCGACGATGCTTCCTGGTCACGGTTCTCCCCGACAGCGGTGACGCCGAGATCTGCGAGGATCCGCAGATCGGAGACGGGGAAGTACTTGGTGACCACGATCAGCGTGGGCTCCCGGGCACCTGTTGCCGTCACGGCCGACGAGATGCGCTCCCGGACACCATGCAGGCGGGTCTGAAGCTCCTCGCGACGATCAGCGACGGGCGGGACGACAGTGCTGCTGTCGCTGTTGCCGGTCACGTCCGCCATACCAGCCCGGCGAGACGACCGGCTCCCGGCTCACGCCGATGGGAGTAGAGGGCGGGGTTCTCCAGGGTGCACCACGTGTCCGACCCCGGCACAGGCTCGAGGCCGACCCCTGACCGCGCGAGCTGCCGGCGCACACCCGCCGGCAGATCCAGCGAGGGTGCGCCAGTCCGGGTGCGTGAGGCAGTCCCGGGAACCCCGGCGGCGAGCTCGTGCATCATCTCCGCTGGAACCTCGTAGCAGGCCCCGCACACGGACGGTCCCACCCATGCAGCCAGATCGCGGGCGCCCCATCGGCGCAGCAGGTCCACGGCGTGTTCCACGATGCCGTTGGCGACCCCGGCCCGACCTGCGTGCACCACGGCCGTCGCGCCCGTCCCGCCGTTTTGGTCGGAGACGTCCGCCAGCACCACAGGTACGCAGTCGGCCACGAGGACGGCCAGCGGATCGCGTCCGCGCGCGGAGATCATGCCATCGGCCTCGGGTACGGCCGATGCGCCGTCCTCGCTGCCGCGCACGTCCTCGTCGACCACCACCACCCGGTCGGAATGGGTCTGGCTCATGAAGCGCAGCGCGCGGGGCGCCACCCCCATCGATGCCTCGAGCCGCCCCCGGTGGGTGCGGACACCGTCGGTGTCGTCGCCCACGTGCAGCGCCAGGTTACCCGCCGAGCGCGAGGTGAAGGCGACCCGCAGACCGGGTCGGACCTCCTCGTTCCAGTGGAACGGGGAAGTCCCACCGGCTAAGGCACTGGCGGTGGTACTGGTGCTGGCGCTGACGATGGTGGCCATGGACTACTTGAGGAAGTCGGGAACGTCGAGATCGTCCGAGCGACCGGCCGAGAGGTCGGGCTCCACGATCGCGGGAAGATCGACGTCGAAGCCCGGGTTCGTGGGAACAGAACGTACGTTCGGTCGCTGCGCAAACCAGGAATCGACGCCCGACGTGGCAGCGGATCGCGACTGTTCGGTACCCACGCTCGGTGCCACGGCGGGCCTCGACGAGGGAGCCGGTGCCGCGGCGGGCTGGGAGGTGACATCCACCTGGTCGAAGCCCGCTGCAATCACGGTCACCCGCGCCTCGTCGCCGAGGGCGTCGTCGATCACCGCTCCGAAGATGATGTTCGCCTCCGGATGAGCCACCTCCTGCACGAGGCGCGCGGCCTCGTTGATCTCGAAGAGGCCGAGATCGGAGCCACCCTGGATGGACAGCAGCACGCCGTGGGCGCCGTCGATGGACGCTTCGAGCAGCGGGGACGCGATGGCGAGCTCGGCGGCCTTGACCGCGCGGTCCTCCCCACGCGCGGAGCCGATCCCCATGAGCGCCGAACCGGCACCCTGCATGACGGACTTGACGTCGGCGAAGTCGAGATTGATCAGGCCCGGCGTCGTGATCAGATCGGTGATGCCCTGCACGCCCGAGAGCAGCACCTGGTCCGCGGAGCGGAACGCGTCCAGCATCGACACGTTGCGGTCGCTGATCGACAGCAGGCGGTCGTTGGGGATCACGATGAGGGTGTCGACCTCCTCGCGGAGAGTGTCGATGCCGCTCTCGGCCTGATTGGAGCGACGGCGTCCCTCGAAGGTGAAGGGCCGGGTGACGACGCCGATCGTGAGAGCCCCGAGTGATCGTGCGATACGGGCGACGACGGGCGCGCCTCCTGTCCCGGTGCCGCCGCCCTCTCCCGCCGTCACGAAGACCATGTCGGCCCCGCGCATGACCTCCTCGATCTCCTCCGCGTGGTCCTCGGCGGCGCGTCGGCCCACCTCGGGATCCGCTCCGGCGCCCAGACCGCGCGTGAGCTCGCGTCCTACGTCGAGCTTCACGTCGGCGTCACTCATCAGCAGTGCCTGGGCATCGGTGTTGATGGCGATGAACTCCACGCCGCGGAGTCCGACGTCGATCATGCGGTTGACCGCGTTCACGCCACCGCCGCCGATACCGACGACCTTGATGACGGCCAAATAATTCTGAGGTGCTGCCACGTCCTGTGTCCCTTGTTCGAATCTGTGTGCTGTCCGGTGTGCCGATTCCCGGCATCAAGTCTGCCCCGCGCAACGTTAACGTTCAGGTTGAAAGTTAACGTTATGTCAAGTAACTCCTACCCTGACGCTAGGTGCGCGAGCGCCGGGATGCAATAACCGGCCCTCGCGTGTCGTTCGTCCGGTCCCCTTTTTGGCCCCATCTCACCGGGTCACCGGTCGATCAGGCGTACTCACGTCGAACTCTGTGACGGGCTGCTCCTCGGAGGCCGCGGCAAGAAGGGCCTCGACCACGAGCGCCTTCTCCGCGCTGCGTTCGGCACTGCCCCAGAAGATCAGCTGGTCCCCCTCGAGGGACAGCCGGATCGAATCGACGCTGCTCGCGGATGCGCTCGTGAGCCGGGACAGGACAGAGTCCGGTACCTCCTCCAGCACGGCGGCGAGGGAGGAGAAGACCGTCGAGTTGACCGCCTCGGTGCCGCCGGCGATGAGCGGGAGCTCGACGTCGTCGCGGTTCGGCACGCTCGTCAGGTGCCGGCCCTCGGCGTCGATCAGGACGAACTCCTCACCCTCCTGCAGGACGGCGACGGGCTTGTGCTCGACAACCGTCACCACGAGCGTGGAGGGCGGCTCTGCGGCGATCCCGACGTCGTCGATGGGCGCCTTGTCGGCCAGGAGTGCCCGGACGTCATCCTCGGAGATCCGCGTCAGTGAGGTGCCGGTCAGCGGTTCGAGCGCCTCCTCGACCTCGGCGGCAGTGGTCAGGGACTGCCCCTGGACCACCACGGTCCGCAGCGCCAGCACGGGCGAGAAGACGGCGAAAGCCACCAGGGAGCCGAGGACCACGAGCAGTCCGACGAGCGGAAGCAGGATCCTCCTGAGCGTGCGGGAGCGCCTCTGCCGCGGGAAGTCGACGACCGTCCCGGGGGCGTGCCCGCTGGTGCGGGAGCCACCGGTGGCACGGGAACCCTCGGTGGCCCGGGAGCTACCGGCCCGTTGCGCGCGGTCCAGGACGGAGACCCGTCCGGGGTCCGGCCCTGCGGACGGGGTCGCGGGCCTGCGCCTGATCACTGCCGATCTCCGGGAGCGGACCGATCGGCGGGAGGATTGCCGGCACGTTCCGCGAGCAGGCCCACGAGCTGCGCCCCGTAGCGGGTGACGTCGCCGGCACCGACGGTGAGGACGATATCGCCCGACCGCGCCCGGCCCACCACTGAGCGCAGGGCCTCGCCCGCATCCTCCGCGTACGATGCCTGCGCTCCGGTCGGCTCCCGCATCAGCTCCGTGATGGTCCAGCCTCCGACGTCGGCGACCGGGTCCTCCCGTGCGGCGTAGACGGGCAGCACGGTTGCCGTGTCCGCCAGCGCCAGGGCTTCGGCGAACCCCTGGGCGAACTCCCGCGTCCGCGAGAAGAGATGGGGCTGGAACAGGACATGCACCCTGTGCTCCCCCGCCACCGTCCTCGCCGCGGTCAGGGCGGCCCGAACCTCGGTGGGATGGTGCGCGTAGTCGTCGAACACCCGGACGCCGCCGGCCTCCCCCCGCGCCTCGAAGCGGCGTGCGGCACCCGAGAAGAGAGCCAGCCCGGTCGCGGCGACGGCGGGATCCACCCCGAGTTCCAGTGCGACGGCGAAGGCCGCTGCGGCGTTGAGGATATTGTGACGACCCGGCACACTCAGCTGCAGTTCCTGATCGGCGTCGAGTCCGTCGATGGTGAAGGAGAGCACGCTGTTGGTGGTGCTCCCCACGGATCGCGTATCGCTGATCCTGAGATCGGCGGTGTCGGCGTACCCGTAGGTGCGGACACGGTTCGACGCCGGGAGGGACCGGGCGAGATCCGCGGCCCCGGGATCGTCGGCGCAGGCCACGAGGAGTCCGCCGTCGACGACGCGGTGCGCGAAGTCCCGGAACGCGGCGTGGACGGCGTCTGCGCTGCCGTAGTGGTCCAGGTGATCCGCCTCCGCGTTCGTGACGACGGCGATGCGCGGCGAGTAGTTCAGGAACGAGCCGTCCGACTCGTCTGCCTCCGCGACGAAGATCTCCCCTCCGGTCCACTCCGCATTCACACCGAGCGCCGCGACGTCGCCCCCGATCGCGAAGGACGGGGTGAGGCCGGCCTCACGCAACAGGACGGTGAGCATCGCCGTCGTGGTCGTCTTGCCGTGGGTACCGGCGACGGCGACGCACTGCTGCCCGTGCATGGCGGCCGCGAGGGCCTCGGAGCGGTGGAGGACGGGCAGTCCGCGGCGCCGCGCCTCGACCAGCTCCGGGTTCACGCTGCGGATGGCGGAGGACACGACGACGGTACCGTGCTCGGGGACGACCTCCGCCACGTGTCCTACCTGCACCTCGGCGCCGAGTGCGGCCAGCGCCCGCAGGCCCTTCGACTCCGCGGCGTCGGAACCGGACACCCGCAGGCCCTGCTGCAGGAGCACGCGGGCCACCGCCGACATCCCTGCGCCTCCCAGCCCGATGAAGTGGACGGGCTCGCTCAGCCCTGCCTGGAGCGCCGGTGCACAGGTCTTCGTCCGGGTGGTCATCGGGATGCTGGTCTCTTCCACTGGGTCCTGTCCGGTCGGTGCGGGGTGCGTCCCGTGCCCACTCATCGCTGATCCTGGGCAGCGGCGAGGATGAGCTCGGCCATCCGACGGTCGGCGTCACGGACGCCGCGTGCGTAGGAGGCCCGCGACATGGCGGCGAGCCGGACGGCGTCGGTCACCAGTGGCAGGATCTGCTCGCGGATCCACCCGGCGGTGAAGGCGGCGTCCTCGACGAGGACGGCGCCGCCGCTGCGCACGAGTCCGGCCGCATTGAGCCGCTGCTCACCGTTCCCGTGGGGCAGGGGGACGAACACCGCCGGGAGCCCGACGGCACTGACCTCGCTCACGGTCGCGGCGCCGGCACGGGCCACCAGCAGATCGGCTGCGGCGTAGACCCGCTCCATGCCGTCGACGTACTCCACCTGGTGATAGTCGGCAACGGTTAGCGGAGCGCCGTCCGGCCCTGCCACCTGCTTGCCCCGGCCGGTGATGTGCAGGACCTGGACACCGGCCGCGACGAGGTCGGCCACACCCTCGGCCAACGCACGGTTCATGCTGGCCGCTCCGGAGGACCCGCCCGTCACGATGAGTGTGGTCCGGTCCGGGTCGAGACCGAGACCCGCCCTGGCGCTCCCGCGCTCCGCGGTTCGATCGAGGTCGGCGATGCTTCTGCGCATCGGCATGCCCACCAGCACGGCGCCCGCCAGGTCGGTTCCCTCGAAGGCGACCGCGACCCTCGACGCGACGCGCGCTCCGGCTCTGTTGGCGATACCGGCCCGCGCGTTGGCCTCATGGATGACCACGGGCACGCGTGCGGACCAGGCGGCCAGATAGGCCGGGGCCGAGACGTACCCGCCGACCCCCACGACGACGTCCGCCTGCGTGTCGACGATGATCCGTCGCGCCTGCCGGAGGGCCCGGAGGAAGCGGACCGGCAGCTTCAGCAGGTCGATGGAGGGACGTCGTGGCAGTGGCACCCGGTCGATGGTGCGCAGCTCGAACCCGGCGTCGGGCACCAGACGCGTCTCCATGCCGGCCTCCGTCCCCACCGCCGTGATGCGTGCGTCGGGACGGGAGTCGACGAGGGCCCGGGCAATGGCCAGCAGGGGGCTGACGTGGCCCGCGGTGCCGCCGCCGGCGAGGACGACGGACACGGGTCCGTCGGAGGAGGGTGTGGGCGTCATGGGCGGGTACTGCTCCGTCCGGTGGTGGCGGTGCTGCCGGTTCCGCCCGTACCGCCGGAGGTACTGGTCGAGCCCGCGCCGACCAGCGACCCCGCCGCGGCCACCGACCCCGGGTCCGCCTGGTCAGAGGCATCCGAGGCGTCCGAGGCGTCCGGTGCGTAGGGTGTCTTGCGCGCGAAGGACAGCAGGACTCCGACAGCGGCGAGCGTGAAGGTCAGCGCCGAGCCACCGTAGGAGATGAAGGGCAACGGTACGCCGATGACGGGCAGCAGACCGGTCACCATGCCGATGTTGACGAAGGCCTGCCCGATCAGCCAGACGAGGATGGATCCCATCAGGATCCGCACGAACGGGTCCCTGTACCGCAGGGCCACCCTGATGGTGGCGACCGCGAGAATGCCGAACAGGGCCACGACGACGCCGGTGCCGAGGAGGCCGAACTCCTCACCGATGATGGCGAAGATGAAGTCGTTGTGCGCCTCGGGGATCCAGTTCCACTTCTGCCGGCTCTGCCCTATCCCCACGCCGAACCAGCCGCCGGAGGCCATGGCGAAGAGCCCGTTCTGCGACTGCAGGCACAGATCGGCGCCGTTGTCGCAGTCCAGGCCCAGCCAGGCACGGACGCGCCCACCGCGGTTCGGGCTGGTCACCACCATGAGCAGGGACCCGGCCAGTGCAACGGCTCCGGTGAGGAGGAACAGCTTCAGCGGCGCACCGGCGAAGAACAGTGCAGCGCCGGCGATCATCATGAGCACCAGCCCCGTCCCGAGGTCCCCGCCGAGCAGGACCAGCCCGATGGGCAGGCCGCCCAGCGGCAACGCCGGGATCAGGGCGTGGCGCCAGTCCCTGATCAGGGCCTTCTTCCGCTCGAGGACGGCGGCGAACCACAGGGCCAGCGCGAGTTTCGTCGGCTCCGAGGGCTGGAAGGTCTGGGAGCCGATCCTGATCCAGTTCTTGTTGCCGTTGATGTCCTCGCCGATCACCAGGACCAGGAGCAGCAGCAGGACCGCGATGCCGAGACTGGGCCAGGCCAGCGCCCGGTAGGCGCGTGGGCCGAGTCGGGAGAACACGAGCATCAGCACCAGGCCCGCACCTGCCCAGATGCACTGTTTGAGGAAGAGGCCGAATCTCTCCCCGCCCTCCGAGATCGCCTCGACGGAGGAGGCGGAGAGCACCATCAGCAGACCGATGGCGGTCAGGGCCAGCACGGCTCCGAGAATCAGGTAGTAGCTCGAGCCCGACGGCGCCCGGCCGACGCCCTCGAGCAGTTCCCAGCCACGCCTGATCCGTGGTCGGAGACCTCTGACGTACTGGGTCGCGGGGCGCGTCATGGTTGCTCCGCGGTGGTCGGTAGCTGCCCACGCTGCCTGACAGCTGCCGTGAAGGCGGCCCCGCGATGCGCGTAGGAGGAGAACTGGTCCATCGAGGCGGCGGCCGGTGCCATCAGGACGGTGTCGCCCTCGCGGGCCAACCGCGCAGCCTCGGCGACCGCCCACTGCATCAGGGCCTCACCGGTCGGCGCGTCCGCCGCCGGGTCGCCGTCCTGCCCCTGCCCTGAGTGAACACTCGGATGGAGCGAGATCGGGACGTCTGGCGCGAGGCGCGTGAGGGCCTCGTGCAGCGGGGTCGGGTCGGCGCCGAGCAGCACGACGGCGCGGAGCCGGGATCCGTGCTGCCGGACGAGGTCGTCGTAGGAGACGCCCTTGGACAGCCCGCCCGCGATCCAGACGACCGACCCGAAGGAGGCCAGCGACGCGGCCGCCGCATGCGGGTTCGTGGCCTTCGAGTCGTCGACCCACAGCACGCCGTCCTCGTCCGAGACCACCTGGATGCGGTGGTCGCCGGGCTCGAAGGCGCGGATACCGGCGCGCACCGCCGCGGGCTCGACCCCGGCGGCACGCACCAGTGCAGCAGCAGCCAGCGCGTCGGCGACGAGGTGCCGGGGCACCACCTGCCCGAGGTCCTCGACGGCGGCCAGTTCGGCGGCCGAGTCCTTCCGCTGGGCGATGAACGCGCGGTCCACGAGCAGGTCCTCGACGACGCCCACCATGCTGATCGACGGCACACCGGTGGTGAAGCCGATGGCCCTGCAGCCCTCGATGACGTTCGCCTGCTCGACCATCGCCTCTGTCTCACGCTGCTCCACGTTGTAGATGCACGCGATCCTCGTGCGCTCGTAGACCAGCGCCTTGGCCGCGAGATACGCCTCGTAGCTCCCGTGCCAGTCGACGTGGTCCTCCGCGACGTTCAGGCACACACTGGCCAGGGGTGAGATGGAGTGGGACCAGTGCAGCTGGAAACTCGACAGCTCCACGGCGATGAAGTCGTAGTCCTGCGGATCGCGGATCACGTCGAGGATGGGCGTGCCGACATTGCCTGCGGCGATGGCGCGCGTGCCCCCCGCCCGGAGCATGGACTCCGTCAGCCCCACGGTCGTCGTCTTCCCGTTCGTGCCCGTGATGGTCAGCCACTCGGCCGTGGGGCGGCCCTCGCGGATCCGTACGCGCCAGGCGAGTTCGACGTCGCCCCAGACGGGCACCGACGCCTCGGCGGCCGCGGCGAGGAGCGGCTGGGTGGGACGCCAGCCAGGGGAGGTGACCACGAGGTCCGCCTGCTCGCCGTCCACCAGCGGGAGGGCTGCCGAATGCTCGGCCCCGAGCAGGACCTGGCGGGCACCCACGATGCGCAGCGTGTCGGCCCTGGCCTCGTTCTCCTGGCTCACCAGCGCGTCCACGACGACGACGGCGGCGCCGAGCTCGATCAGGGTGTCCGCCGCGGAGAAGCCGGAGGCTCCGATGCCGGCGACGACGACGCGCAGCCCCGCCCAGTCGGCGTCCCAGCTCACCAGAGAGGTCAGGCGGTCCGCCTGCCCCTGATCAGTGGCTCCGGTCATCGTGCTCCCATCGGTCCCGCTCATCCCACAACCCATTCCGCGTAGAAGATACCCAGTGCCACGGCGACGAACAGACCGGCGAGGATCCAGAACCGCACCACCACCGTCACCTCCGCCCAGCCCTTGAGCTCGAAGTGATGCTGGAGCGGGGCCATCTTGAAGACACGCTTGCCGCCGGACAGTTTGAAGTAGCCCACCTGGATGATCACCGAGAGGGTGATCAACACGAACAGACCGGCCAGGATCACCAGGAGCAGTTCGGTGCGGGAGAGGATCGCGAAGCCGGCGATCGCCCCACCCAGGGCCAGGGAGCCGGTGTCTCCCATGAAGATCCGGGCCGGTGACGTGTTGTACCAGAGGAAACCCACGAGGGCACCGCACATGGCGCCGGCCACGATCGCCAGATCCAGCGGGTCCCGCACCTCGTAGCAGACACTCCCCGCGCCGGGAGTCCCACAGCTCTGATTGCTCTGCCAGATCCCGATCAGCATGTACGCGCCGAAGACGAGGATCGAGGCACCGGCCGCGAGACCGTCCAGCCCGTCGGCGAGATTCACTCCGTTGCTCGCACCGGTGATGATCAGATTGGACCAGACGACGAACAGGATCGCGCCGAGGAGTGTCCCGGCGAAGGCCAGGTCCACGGGGGTGTCCCTGATGAAGGAGATCGCAGTCGACGCCGGAGTGCGGCCATCGGCGTCGGGGAACTGCAGGGCGAGCACACCGAAGATCACCCCGACGGCGGTCTGGCCCGCGATCTTGGCGGGCGCGCTCAGGCCGAGGCTGCGCTGCTTGGAGATCTTCGTGAAGTCGTCCGCGAAACCGACCAGGCCCATACCCGTGGCGAGGAACAACAGGAGCAGACCCGAGGCGCTCGGTCCGCCCACCGGGGACCCCACGAGCACCATCAGCAGGTGCGTGAGGAAGTACGCCAGCAGCACCGAGGTCACGATCACCGCGCCGCCCATGGTCGGCGTGCCGCGCTTGGTGTGATGCGCCGTGGGGCCGTCGTCCCGGATGAACTGCCCGTAGGAACGTCTGACGAGCAGCCGGATGAACAGCGGCGTCCCGACGAACGCGAAGAAGAGCGCGGAGGCCGAGGCCAGCAGGAGTGCGATCACGGCTGAGGAGCCTTTCCGGGAGAGTCGACTCCGCCAGCGGCGTCCTCGGGTGTGCTCGTGTCCTGGGCGATACGGTCTCCGAGGAAGCGCAGGCCCGCCCCGTTCGAGGACTTGAACAGGACGATGTCGCCCGGCTCGAGTTCCGCCGCGAGGATCCGCTCTGCGGCATCCGCGTCGTCGACGTGCACCGCCTCGCTCCCCCAGGAGCCCTCGAGGACGGCTCCGTTGAACAGGGCTCGCGTATTCGGGCCCACGCAGATCAGCTTGGAGATGTTCAACCGGACCACCACCCGTCCCAGGAGGTCGTGCTCCTCGATGGAGCGCTCCCCCAGCTCGAGCATCTCGCCCAGCACGGCCCAGGAGCGGTTCCGGGACCGGCCGAGCTCCGCGAGTGTCCGCAGGGCCGCGCGCATCGATTCCGGGTTGGCGTTGTAGGCGTCGTTGATGACGGTGACCCCGTCGGCGCGATCCGTGCGTTCCATGCGCCAGCGACTGGCCGCGGCCAGGGTCCGCAGTGAGGCGGCGATGTGATCGGGTGCGCAGCCGATGCCGTAGGCGGCTGCGGCAGCCGCCAGCAGATTCGTGATGTGGTGGAGACCGAGCAGCGGGGACACGACGTCGTGCTCGCTGCCGTCCGGGAACACCAGGGTGAAGGAGGGGTTGCCCTCCGAGGTGGTCGTGCCGTTCCGGGCCAGGACCACGTCGCCGTCGGCGTTGAAGTCGGCCGAGGACGTGAAGAAGGCCTGGCGTGCCACGGTCCGCTCCCGCATGGGGAGCACGCGCTCGTCGTCGGCGTTGATGACCGCCGTGCCCGAGGCTGCGAGGGCCTCGAGGAGTTCGCCCTTGGTGCGGGCGATGTTCTCCACCCCGCCGAACTCCCCCACGTGCGCCGTGCCGACTCCCAGGACGACGCCGACGTCGGGGCGTACCAGCGACGCCAGATAGGCGATGTTGCCCGGCTTCGTGGCGCCCATCTCGATCACGAGGTAGCGCGTGTCCCAGTCGGCGTCGAAGACCGTCAGTGGTACGCCCACCTCGCCGTTGTAGGAGCCACGCGGTGCGACGGTGGGAGCGAGTGGGGCGAGGATACCGGCGAGCAGGTCCTTGGTGGTGGTCTTCCCCGCCGAGCCCGTGATGCCGATGACGGTGAGCTCCCCGTGATCGCGCAACCGGCGGACGGTCTCGGCTGCGAGCTCGCCCATGGCGAGGACCGCATCGGGCACCACGACCGCGGGGAACAGCGTTCCGTCCTCACGTGGGACCTCCCGCTCGGCCAGGGCCAGGACCGCGCCCCGGGCGAAGGCCGCCGGGACGAAGAGGTGTCCGTCCGACTCCTCGCCGGGCTTGGCGACGAACAGGCCACCGGGCTCGCTCTCGCGGGAATCGGTGGCCGCCGAGGTGACGGTGATCGTGGAGCGCGCCGGATCGTCGCCGACCAGGATCCCGCCCGTGAGTGCCGCGATCTCGGCTGCGCTGAATTCAATCATGACGGTTCAGGAGTCTATCCCTGCCGCGGAAAGCACAGAGAATCCATGGCGTGTCAACGCCGAGCGCAGTTCCACGCGGTCGTCGAGGGCGATGTTGACACCCTTCACTTCCTGCCACACCTCGTGCCCGCGGCCTGCGACGATCACGGTGTCCGCGGCCGTGGCCAGCGCGACGGCACGCTCGATCGCCGCGTCCCGCGGGAACACCTCGAGCACTTCGCAGGTCAGCAGTTCCTCCTGCACGGCCGTCTCGGCACCCTGGCGCACGGCACGGCGGATCGCGGCGTCGTCCTCGTCGTGGGGGTCGTCGTCGGTCACGATCAGGACGTCGGACAGGCGCGCGCCCACCGCACCCATGACGGCACGTTTGGACTCGTCGCGCTGACCGGTGGCACCGAAGACGGAGATCACCCGCCCGCCGGGTCTGCGCACGGAGGCGAGGGTGCGCTCGAGGGCGTCCGGGTTGTGGGCGAAGTCGACGATCGAGGCGGGTTCCTCGCCGATGAGCTGCATGCGGCCAGGGACCTCCGTGGTGAAGGGGTCGAAGGTGTCGAGCGCGTGCTGGAGCGCAGCAGGTTCCACGCCGGAGGCGAGGACCATGATCGCGGCGAGGGCCGCGTTGGAGATGTTGAACGTGCCGGGCAGTCCGCAGCGCAGGCGCAGGCGCTCGCCCGCTCGATGCACGAGGGTGAAGGAGTGCCCGAGTCCGCTGGGTTCGACCTCCACGACCCTCCAGTCCGCCCCGTCCGCGCTCTCGTTCCGATCCGCGCTCTCGTCGCCGGCAGAGCCGGGGCCCACCCGCAGACTCAACACGGGCACACCCACCGTCGCCGCGAGTCGCCGACCCCATGGGTCGTCCACGATGATCACGGCGCGACGGCACCGCTCAGGCTCGAAGAGGGCGGCCTTGGCCGCGAAGTAGTCCTCCATGGTGCCGTGCAGATCGAGGTGGTCCTGGGTGAGATTCGTGAAGCCGGCCACGTCGAAGCGCACACCGTCCACGCGGCCGAATTCCAGCGCGTGCGAGGACACCTCCATGGACGCGGCGTCCAGACCCCGCTCCCGCATGAGGGCCAGGAGCGAATGGACCTGCGGCGATTCCGGGGTGGTCAGTGTGCTCGGGATCGCCTCGTCCCCGGCCCGGATCTCGATCGTCCCGATCAAGCCCGTGGAGCGTCCGAGTGCTCCGAGCAGGGCGTTGAGGAAGTAGGTGGTGGTTGTCTTGCCGTTCGTCCCGGTGACCCCGAACAGCGTCGGCGCGGCCCCGTGAGTGCCCCCGGTCCCGTAGATCGCACCCGAGAGAAGGCCGACGGCGCCCCGCGGGTCCGGCACGACGACGAGCGCCGGAGCCCGCCGTCCGGTCACGGTCAACGCGTCCGCCGCGAGCAGCGCTCCTGCCTGATCCGTGAGGATCGCGACGGCGCCCGCCCGGAGGGCCTGGGCCGTGAACTCGGCGCCGTGCCGCTGTGCCCCCGGCAGTGCCGCATAGACATCGCCGGGAAGGACGGAGCGGGAATCGAGGGTGATACCGGTGACCAGCGGAAGATCTGCCGGAACGCCCGGTCCGGCCAGGCCGATCCCCGCGAGGGCGTGGGAAAGTCCGATGGGCCGCACAGTGGTGGGCCGCAACAGGGCGGCAGTGCTGTTCTGCGCAGTGTTCGAGTGCATGCTGGCCCCGGCCCCCGGCTCAGAACTCGACCGGATAGATGTCCGGCTTCGTGGTAGACGCCGGAACGTTGTTCGAAGTGAGGACCTGCTGCATCACCTTCTGGAAGGAGAGCCCTGGGATGAGGTAGTAGAGGTCGCCCTGCGGACGCTGCAGGGTGACGACGACGACGTACTTCGGGTCCTCGATGGGGGCGATGCCCGCATAGGACAGAGTGTAGCCGTCGTAGCCTCCAGAGGCTGCGGGTGCCTCCGCCGTCCCGGTCTTCGAGCCCACCCGGTACTGCTCGAGTTCCCCGGACTTCCCCGAGCCCTCCTCCGTCACGGTCTCGAGCATCTTGCGCATCTGGCCCGCCGTCTCCTCCGAGACCACCTTCGTCCCCTCGGCCTGCGGCACCACGTGCTCCGTGCCGTCGGGGTCGATGTACGCGTCGATGAGGCGCGGAGCCAGCCGGACGCCGTCGTTGGCGATGGTCTGGTACACCATCGCGGTGTGCAGGGCGGTCTGGGAGAGCCCCTGACCGAACAGGACCGTGTACTGCTGCCGGTCGTCCCACTGATCCGGAGTGGGCAGCAGGCCCTGATTGTCCTCGTTCAGACCGGTTCCCAATGGCTCGCCGATGCCGAACTTCCGTAGCCAGTCGTAGCGCTCCTGCGGCGTGAGCTTCTCCCCGATCTGGACCGTCCCGGTGTTCATCGACTTCGCGAGTACGCCGGCGGCGGTGCGCTTCTCCCTCTCGTGGTCTGTCGAGTCCTTGAAGGTCTGGTCGCCCACGGTGTAGCGATTGTCCAGTGTGAATTCGGAGGCCGGCGTGATCAGGTCCTGCTCGAGCGCCGCGGCGAGGGTGATGACCTTGGTGGTGGAGCCCGGCTCGAAGGCCGCGCTGACGGAGTTGGGCCTGCGCTGCTCCGGCGGTGTGGCTCCGGGATCGTTCGGATCCGGGGTGGTGGATTCGGCCATGGCGCGGATGTTCCCGGTCCCGGTCTCCACCACCACGATGTTGCCCAACTCGGCGTCGTACTCCTCGACCTGGGAGGCGATGGTCTGCTGCGCGAACCACTGCAGGTCCTGGTCGATCGTGAGCCGGACGTCCTGGCCGTTCTCGGCCGGGATGTCCTCGTTCGTGGCGTAGGGGATGCGGATGCC
>JARIBG010000164.1 GCA_029257465.1 Arthrobacter sp.
CGGCATCGTGGCCTACCGGAAGTGGATACTCGGTGCCGCCGGGGTGCTCCTGATGGGCGCGATCATCATTGCCGCCGTCCTGGGCCGCGCCGGGGCGTCCCTTCCGGACATGATCCCGACCGTGGTCGGCACCGCCGCGGGACTGCTCGCGCTCCGCTGGCTGATCGACCGTCTGCACCGCGCCGACGTCGCGCCGATCACAGCAGGCGCGTCCGACGGTAGCGGCGCAGTATCAGCCGGAGCCGTGACCACACGAGCAGTATCCACACCAGCAGTATCCGACGACACACGCGCTACCGCCACCCTGCTACGGGCGGGGTCCACCAGCTCCGCGGCGACGGTCGGTCGCACCACCTCGCGCCGCGGCTTCTTCGCCGCGGCGGGTGTGACCGCCGTCGTCGCGGCTGCCGCTGCCGGAGGGGGCCGCCTCCTCGCCGGGGCGCGCAGCACGCTGGCCGCGGCCCGGGACGGCCTTCAGTTCCCGGCTCCGGCCAGTCCCGCACCGCCGCTCCCGGACGGAGTGCAGTCCTCCGTGGACGGCGTCGCCCCCTTCATCACCCCGAACGAGGACTTCTACCGCATCGACACGGCCCTGAGCGTGCCCCAGCTCAGCGCCGAGGACTGGGTGCTGCGCGTGCACGGGATGGTCGAGGAGGAGTTCGAGCTCTCCTTCCAGGATCTGCTCGACGCCAACCTCATCGAACGCCGCATCACCCTGACGTGCGTCTCCAATCCCGTGGGCGGCGGCCTCGTGGGCACCGCGAAGTGGCTCGGGTACCCCCTCCGGGAGGTCCTGGCCCGGGCCAGGCCCCTCGACGGCGCCGACATGGTCCTGTCCACGAGCTCGGACGGCTTCAGCGCCTCCACTCCCCTGCCCGTCCTGCAGGACGACCGCGACGCCCTCCTGGCGATCGCCATGAACGACGAACCGCTACCGGCCGAGCACGGATTCCCCGTGCGCATGGTGGTCCCCGGTCTCTACGGCTACGTGTCCGCCACGAAGTGGGTGGTCGATCTCGAGGTGACGCGCTTCGCCGACGCCACGGCGTACTGGTCGGATCGCGGCTGGTCCGAGCGTGGTCCCATCAAGACCATGACGCGCATCGACGTCCCGAAGCCGTTCGCGTCACTCCGAGCCGGTGAGGTCATGATCGGCGGTGTCGCGTGGTCCCAGCAGCGCGGCATCACCCGGGTCGAAGTCTCCGTGGACGACGGCGGGTGGGAGGACGCGAGCCTCGCGGCGGAAGCCTCGGTGGACACCTGGCGGCAGTGGTCGCACGCCGTCACGCTCGACGCCGGTCTCCACACCGTCCGCGCCCGCGCCACGGACGCCGTCGACGGCCTCCAGACGGAGCAGCGCGCCGAGACCGTGCCCGACGGCGCGTCCGGCTGGCAGACGCTGCAGTTCACGGTGGAGTGAGTTCTCCCCTCCTGTCCGTCGAAAGATTCGGAGCACCACGCTCCACCAGATCTGCGCCCACCGGATGCCCGTTCTCTCCGGTGGGTGCAGTCCTTCCCCTTGTCCTGCGCCGCCCGGCCAAGACTCGCGGTTCTCTGTATAAATACTCGGGCTCGTCGGTATGGGCATGGACAAAGTCAATGCTGCGCAGCTTGAACGCACCAGTCAAGGACAGGTTGACAATTTCCTGATGTCAATAGAAAGTTGACGTATGATCAGAGCAGCCAGCACAACACCCTCCAGACCTGCCCTCTCAGCGATCTTCCTCGCGCTGGTATCGATGGGTATCGCACTCTCCACACTCTTCGTCGCATCCCTTGCAATCAAGATTGCGATGCTCGCTGTCGCGGCGTTTGTCCTCGCCGCGACCGGGGCTTCTTTGGCTATCGTGCTCGCTCGGGCTCAATCGCCGGCTCAGCGATGAAGGACGAACCACCACAGCCCGACGAACAGCTGCGTGCAGCGCTCTCACAGGTGGTGTCCGCGATAAACCCGACGCTCGCTGATCGACTCGAACACGATCTCGATTCCTATCTCGACCTGATTGACGCAACCCAACAGGGTTCCCATGAAATTAATCGACTGCTGCATGCAGCAGTCACATCAGCTCGGTTGGCCGGCGCCAGCTGGGACCGTATTGGCCAACGCCTGGGTATCAGCCGACAAGCAGCACAGCAGCGATTTGGCCAGATACCGGCGCAAAGGGAAAGGATAGGCACGGAAACCACCCGCCGGCTCACGCCGGTGACAGCATTCGATGAAATGGAAGCCCTACGTGAAGCCGGACGCCACGGCTGGCACTCGGTCGGATTCGGCGCGTACTTCCACGACCTTGCGCGTTCGAACGAACAGTGGGAACACCTCCGCGTTGGAGCATTCGGGGCCAGATACAAGAATCTGCAGCAAGCAGGTTGGCAACGAATCGGCTCCATGTGGTTCCCCTGGGCATACTACAAACGACCCACGGGTAGACCAGCCGACACAACGTGATCCGGGCCGAGTCGACGCGGTGATCCAGGCCTGCACCTCCTGGTGAACACGGTGCACGAACTCACCGCCCGCGGCGTCGGGCTGAATGTCCTCCCGGACACGGCGCCTCAATAGACCCCACCACCGCAACGGGACAGCTCGTTCTTGGGCGCTTCGGAACCGTGGCGGAGTTCGAGCGGGAGCCGATCTCCGAGCGGACCATCGCTGCGACGCAGGCCGGTGCAGACGAATACGAGAAACCGAGTGCGTACAGTCGCCTCCACACGTGCCGGAACCACATAGCGGTTGTGCAGAGGACTGTGAAAGACAACAGTGCCGACGTGTCGGCAGCCGATCCCTGCACGCATCGGGACCCGGACGAGGAGGCACCATGGTGAATACTGAATGCATGCCCTCCACCTTCACCGCGGCTGACGCCGTGGATCTCGCCGTCCTGGAACGCAACGGCTTCATCGAGTCCCGCCACATCGGCTCCGCGGTGGTCCTGGCAGCCGACGGCTCCGTGGTCACCGGACTCGGGGACATCGACAGTCCGATCTTCCCGCGCTCCACCCTGAAGCCGTTCCAGGCCCTGGCCAGCATGAAGGCCGGAGTGCCGTTGCGCGGACCGCAGGTGGCACTCGCGGCCGCGAGCCATGTGGCCAGCACGGAGCACATGGACGTGGTGCGGACCATGCTCGACGCCGCCTCCGTCACCGAGGACCACCTGCAGTGCCCGGCGGACTGGCCCCAGGACGAGACCGCACGCAACGAGCTCGTCCGCGCAGGCAAGGGCAAGCAGCGCATCGCGTTCAACTGCTCCGGGAAGCACGCGGCGTTCCTGTGGGCCTGCACCGAGAACGGCTGGGACACCGCCACCTACCTGGAACCGTCCCATCCGCTCCAGCGCCTGGTGGCCGAGGTCATCGAGGAGTACACGGAGGAGTCCGTGGCGGCGTGGGGTGTCGATGGCTGCGGCGCTCCCGTGGCCGCGGTGTCGCTGACCGGTCTCGCGCGGGGCATCGGGAAGATGGCCAAGGCGCCGTCGGACAAGCACGCGGACGCCCGTGCAGCGACGATCACCACCGCCATGCTCGACTACCCGTGGGCCGTGCACGGCCGCGGCAGGGAGAACTCCGTGGTCATGGAGGAGCTCGGGATCCTGGCCAAGAGCGGGGCGGAGGGCGTTCTGGTCCTCGGAGCCCCGAACGGCGCCGCCCTGGCCCTAAAGGTTCTCGACGGCAACGCCCGCGCCGCGACGCTCGTCGGCCTGACCCTCTTCGCCGCAGCGGGAGCGATCGAGGCTGACAAGGTGGGCGCGGTCCTCGAGCGCGTCGTCCCGCCGGTGCTCGGCGGCGGCGAGCCCGTGGGCAGTCTCCGCCTCGCCGCACCGGTCATGGCGCTGCTCGACTAGGAACGGCCGGCACCCATGGCACGACGACGCATCACCGCCCGCGACGGCCGAACGGCACTGGAGGAGGTGGCCGCCGGTTCGGCGGGGCGCTCCGAACTCGCCACAGCCGTACGGTTCACCCTGGAGGAACTCGCCGAACTGGCACCCGGCAACAGTGTGGAGGTGCGGGTGCCTCCCTTCGGCGTCACCCAGTGCGTGGAGGGGCCGCGGCACACGCGCGGCACGCCGCCGAATGTCGTCGAGACCGACGCCACGACCTGGCTGGCACTCGTCACGGGCACCCTGGGGTGGTCCGACGCAGTCGCGGCGGGCAGAATCGCCGCCTCCGGCCAGCGCGCCGACCTCAGTATGTGGCTGCCCCTCTTCCCGGACCGCGCGTGAGTCGTGTGAGTCAAGCGAGCACCGTCGGGGCGGGCCGACGCCGGTCCTTCGGCTCGCGCGCTCGCGAGGCGATGCGGCGCCAACCCCTTGCCGCCTGGTTGACGGGTCTCGGCGCCACCCTGCTCTACACCCTCTTCTCGCTCACGCAGTGGTACGGGCTCGCCTCACCGTCCTGGGATCTGGGCATCTTCACGCAGCTCGCGAAGGCCTACTCGAGCTTCGATACGCCGATCGTCCCGATCAAGGGCGAGGGCTTCAATCTGCTCGGTGACCACTTCCATCCACTGCTGGTCCTTCTCGGACCGGTCTACGCGCTGGCGCCGTCGGGACTGACGCTCCTGATCGTGCAGAATCTCCTGTTCGGCGCGTCGGTGGTGGTGGTGGCGAGAACCGGCATCAGTCTTCTCGGGCCGGGTACGGGGATCGCCGTCGGCATCGCGTACGCCCTGTCCTGGGGACTGCAGTCGGCGGTCGCCGCGCAGTTCCACGAGATCGCCCTCGCCGTCCCGCTGCTGGCACTGAGCCTCGAGGCCGTCCTGCGGCGGCGCGTCGGAGCCGCCGTCGTCTGGGGGGGAATGCTCGTCTTCGTCAAGGAGGATCTCGGTCTCACGGTGATCATGCTCGGACTCGTGATCGCCTGGCGCCTGCGTACGATCGCGGGACTGTGGCTCGCGCTCTGGGGTGCGCTCTGGCTTGCGCTGTCGGTGCTGCTGATCCTGCCCGCGCTGAACACCGCCGGCCAGTACGACTACTCGGATCGCATCGATGTCCGTGCGATGCTCGCGGATCCGGTCGCCGCCGTCGTCGAGCTGGTCTCCGGGTCCGCCAAGTACGAAACGCTCCTGCTGCTCCTGTTCGCCGGCGGGATGCTCTTCCTGCGCTCGTCGCTGAGCCTGGTGCTGCTGCCCACCCTCCTGTGGCGCTTCGCCTCCGGTCAGGAAGGCTACTGGGGGCCCGAGTGGCACTACAGCGCCGTCCTCATGCCGGTCCTCTTCCTGGCCCTCGTGGACGGGGTGGGCAGTCTCAGGGCGAGCTCACGCCCGGTGTCCCGCACCGTCTCGGGCTTCGGCGTCCCGCTCGCCGTCGCCACCGCTGTGGTCCTGCTGCCCGCCCAGCAGTTCGCCGTCCTCGCGGACACCGCTACCTACCGGCAGTCCGAGCGCTGGGATGCAGCGCACCGCATGATGGAGCTGATCGACGAGGGCGCCTCCGTGGAGAGCGGGGTGCTCCTCATGGCCTATCTGGTACCCGACGCCCGCGTCTACTGGCTGGGCAACACCAATCCACCGCCCGACTATCTGATCGTGGACGCCGAGGACTGGAGCTGGGGTGCCACACGGCCCGCCGACGCCGAGGCCCATGCGGAGCAGCGCTACCCGGGAACCGACTACACGATCGTCTTCGACGAGGCGGGCTACCAGCTCGTCCGGGCGGAACGCTGAAGCCCGGTAGCCTTCACTCATGACCTCCGAGCAGCCTCCGCCGATCGACCCAGCCGAGCAGCCCGACGCGCGCGCGGCACGCCCGGCGGACACGGCCGACTCACGCGGAGCGGTCCCGGCAGACGATCGACCCGCCGCGGGGATCACCCCCGACCGCGACAGGACAGCGCCCGACAATCCCGCGGGACCTGCGGCGTCCGGCACCCCGGCGTACCGAGAAGTGAGCGTCCGCCGGGCCCCGAAGATCATCCCGTTCATGGCCCTCGGGGCGATTCTCGGCTTCCTCGCCGCTCTCGTCGTCGCCTACACGGGACCGGTGGATCCCACCCTCACGCGCGGCTCGGTGCTCGGTTTCTTCACCGTCGCGTTCGCCGTCCCCGGTCTCCTCCTCGCTGCCCTGCTCGTGCTCGTCATCGACCGGCGCAGTATCCGCAAGGCGGAGCGGGCACGCGCCGAGGAGACGTTCGACGACGGCGCCTGAGTCCTCTGCGTGTCCTCTGACCGATGAGCGATGCCGGATCGGCTAACGCTACGCCTCCGGCGGACGACAGTCAGGGTGGACCGATCAGCGGTCCCTGCGCCGAGGAAGAAGGAACGCCGTGAAGTCATTCGCCTGCGGAGACGTGGTACCGGGCTGCGAAGCCCGCTGGGTCTGCAGTACCGAGGACGAGATCCTGGCGCAGGTGGGCGGCCACGCCGCATCGGTCCACGGCCTGACCGAGCTCGGCCCGGAGCTCATCGGCGCGGTGCGCAACAACATCGTCGTCGCCTGACCACCCTGGACGCCGGTGTGACCGGAGGCGGCAGATCACCCGCACACGAGGACCTGGAGCTGGAGCGGGCGTGCACCGGCGACGGTGTCACGTCCGCCTACCAGCCCATCATCGACACCGCTCGTGGCACGATCGTGGGCTACGAGGCCCTGGTGCGCTTCCCCGGTCATGCCGAGAAGAATCCCGAGGCCTGGTTCGACGCGGCCCGCCGTGCCGGCCGCGATGCGACGCTCGAGGCCGTCGCCCTCCGGCGCGCCTTCGAGCACCGTGACTCGCTCCCGGGAAACTGCTTCCTGACCGTCAATGTCTCACCCCACCTGCTCTCGTCCCCCGAGATCCAGGGCGTATGGGCCGATCAGGGATCCCTCGGCGGCGTGGTGGTCGAGCTCACGGAGCAGACCCCGATCGAGTCCTATCTCCACCTGGAGCCGCAGCTGGACACCCTCCGCTCGGCCGGTGCGCTGATCGCCATCGACGACGCCGGCTCCGGGTACGCGGGTCTGCAGCATCTGCTCGCCCTGCGGCCGGCGATGATCAAGGTGGATCGCGAACTGGTGCGCGACATCGACCTGGACGAGGCGAAGCGGGCCCTGCTGGAGATGCTCGGTCTGTTCGCGAGCAGGGTCGACGCGTGGGTCCTCGCGGAGGGTATCGAGCGGGTCGAGGAGCTCGACGTGGTTGCCGGCCTGGGCGTCCCGCTCGTCCAGGGATACCTGCTGGGACGGCCCGCGCCACCCTGGTCCACGCTCGATCCCGAGCTCGCCCTGCGCCTGGTCGTACGCGCGGACAAATCCGGCGGCCACACCGTACGGAGCCTCGTCGAGCCGGCGACGACGGCGGCGTCGCCCGAGGCCGCGGCATCGGCGTTCGCGGTCAATCCGTACCTGACCGACGTCGTCCTCCTGGACGGACGGCGCCCCGTCGCCGTCCTCTCCGAGGAGGCCGCGTGCCTGGGGCTGGTGACCGGCGGGCTGGTCGTCAACGTGGACACCCCGGTCAGCGAAGCCCTGTCCCGCTCGATCACCAGGGAGACGAGCTCGCGGTTCGCTCCCCTGCTCGTGACCGACAACGCCGGAAGGTACCTGGGGATCGCCCGGATGGAGCGGCTCATCGGTGCGCTCGCTGCCGCGTCCGGTGCTACGGCACCCTGAGCGCCCTGACGAGCTCCGTACGGCAGCGGATGGCCGGTAGCGGCGTGAGAGAATGAGCCCATGGTGCACGGCGACGGACAGCTATCCCACGATCTTCTCCCCGGCGAAAAAGGACCGCAGGACGCCTGCGGGGTCTTCGGGGTGTGGGCGCCCGGCGAAGAGGTGGCCAAGCTCGCCTACTACGGTCTGTACGCGCTGCAGCACCGGGGCCAGGAATCGGCGGGGATCGCCACGAGCGACGGTGATCGTATCCGGGTGTACAAGGACATGGGCCTGGTCTCGCAGGTCTTCGACGAACCGACGCTGAACACACTCACCGGGCACATCGCCGTCGGGCACTGCCGGTACTCCACCACCGGATCCTCCCTCTGGGCCAACGCGCAGCCCACCCTCGGTGCGACCGCGGCCGGCACCGTGGCCCTCGCGCACAACGGCAATCTCACCAACTCCGCCGACCTGCGCCAGCGGGTCATGGAACGGCACGGCAGTCCCCGCGCCGGGGAGATGGCCCGGGGCAACACCACCGACACCGCACTGGTGACGGCACTGCTCGACGGCGACGACGACCGCTCGCTCGAGCAGACGGCGCTGGATCTGCTGCCGAGCATCCACGGCGCGTTCTGCTTCGTCTTCATGGACGAGGGCACGCTGTACGCGGCGCGGGATCCCCACGGCGTCCGCCCGCTGGTCCTCGGCCGACTGGAGCGCGGGTGGGTGGTCGCCTCCGAGCAGGCCGCCCTCGCGACCGTGGGCGCCGGCTTCATCCGCGAGATCGAGCCGGGAGAGTTCATCGCGATCGACGAGGACGGCGTGCGCAGCAGTCGCTTCGCACCGCAGACGTCCGCCGGCTGCGTCTTCGAGTACGTGTACCTGGCCCGGCCAGACGCCGCGATCGCCGGCCGCTCGGTGTACGAGGCGCGCGTGGAGATGGGCCGGCAGCTGGCTCGTGAGAACTCGGCGGTCGGGGACATCGTGATTCCCGTCCCGGAGTCCGGCACCCCGGCGGCGGTCGGCTTCGCCGAGGAGTCGGGCATCCCCTTCGCCCACGGCTTCGTGAAGAACGCCTATGTGGGCCGCACCTTCATCCAGCCCAGCGAGACCCTGCGCCAGCTCGGCATCCGGCTGAAGCTCAATGCGCTCGAATCCGTGATCCGCGGCAAACGCATCATCGTGGTGGACGACTCGATCGTCCGCGGGAACACCCAGCGTGCCGTCGTGAGGATGCTGCGCGAGGCCGGTGCAGCCGAGGTCCACGTGAAGATCTCCTCGCCCCCGGTGCGCTGGCCCTGCTTCTACGGCATCGACTTCGCCTCCCGGGCAGAACTGATCGCCAATGGTGCCGCGGTGGAGGAGATCGCGGCCTCCATCCGCGCCGACAGCCTCGCGTACATCTCCGAGGACGGCATGATCGGGGCCACCCAGCAGCCCAGGGAGCGCCTGTGTACGGCCTGCTTCACGGGGAAGTACCCCATTCCCCTGCCCGACGAGGACCGGCTGGGCAAGAATCTGCTGGAGCGCGTCAATCCCGCCGACAAGCCCGGCGCCACGGGCTGCAATCCGGGCCCGGGCTCCGAACTGGAGACCCTATTGACCGACGACGACAGGAAAGAGCGCGTATGAGCTCGTCCACGCCCATCACCTATGCCGGCGCCGGAGTGGACGTCGAGGCCGGTGACCGCGCCGTCGAGCTCATGAAGGATGCGGTGCGCGCCACGCACGGCGCGGACGTCCTCGGCGGTTTCGGCGGCTTCGCCGGTCTCTTCGACGTCTCACGCCTGCTCAGCTACACGCGGCCCCTGCTGGCCACGTCGACCGACGGTGTGGGAACGAAGGTCGCGATCGCGCAGGCACTGGACCTCCACGACACCATCGGCTTCGATCTCGTGGGCATGGTGGTCGACGACATCGTGGTGGTCGGCGCCGAACCCCTCTTCATGACGGACTACATCGCGTGCGGGAAGGTGGTTCCCGAGCGCATCGCCGCCATTGTCCGCGGCATCGCGGCGGGCTGTTCAGCGGCCGGGACGGCGCTGGTGGGCGGGGAGACCGCCGAGCACCCCGGTCTGCTCGGCGTGGACGAGTACGACGTCGCCGGCGCTGCCACCGGAGTGGTGGAGGCCGCGCACGTCCTCGGACCCGAGCGGGTGCGGGAGGGCGACGTGGTGATCGGCATGGCCTCGTCGGGTCTGCACTCCAACGGCTACTCCCTGGTACGGCGTGTGGTGAACCAGACCGGGTGGTCCCTCGAGCGCCACGTCCCCGAGCTGGGCCGGACCCTCGGTGAGGAGCTCCTCGAGCCCACCCGCATCTATGCGGCGCACTGCCTGGCACTGGCCCGCAACGGTGCGGCGCAGGTGCACGCCTTCAGCCATGTGACCGGCGGGGGCCTGGCCGCGAATCTGGCGCGCGTCCTGCCGCGCGGCCTCGAAGCCACCGTGGATCGCGCCACCTGGGGACTGCCTCCCATCTTCTCCCTCGTATCCGGGCTCGGCAGTGTGCCGTTGCCGGATCTCGAACGTACACTCAACCTCGGCGTTGGCATGGTGGCGATCGTCGATGCTGCCGGCGCCGATACCGCTCTGGCCCAGCTGAATGATGCGGGCGTGCCCTCCTGGGTGATGGGAAGCGTCGGAACCGCCACCGCCGGGTCCACCGGGGGGCCCGACTACGTGCAGGGCGCCAAGGGCGTGGACGGCGGGTCGGTGCGGTTGCTCGGCGCGTACGCCCGCTAGATGCGGAGCCCCGCCCTGGGCGGCCTGCGCATTCGGGGCACCTCGACCCCGGGCGTGAACCCCCTGCGTAGGGAACATCAGCACGTCCACCCCACTCCTGGAGCAGCCGACCCATGATGCTCGTCGCCGGCGTCGATTCATCCACGCAGAGCTGCAAGGTCGTCGTCCTCGACGCCCGGACCGGGACCGAGGTCAGGGGTGGGCGCGCCCTTCACGCCGAGGGTTCGGAAGTCGATCCCGAAACCTGGTGGCAGGCACTGCTGACCGCGCTCGAAGCCGGCAGAGGTCTCGGCGACGACGTCGAAGCCCTCTCGATCGCGG
>JARIBG010000184.1 GCA_029257465.1 Arthrobacter sp.
CAGTTTGTTACTAAAGTGACTGGTGTGGCTTACGATGAATCTTGAGTCGTTCGTGATATCGCGCGCGATACTCGATGATCGGTGTAAACCTCTACTGAAGGATGTCTCCATGAAGCGCTTCACCTCCGCCCTCGTTCTCGCTACAGTTCTCGTCACTGGAAGCGCCGCCGCGGCCAGCGCGGCGCCCGCCAAGTCAGACAGTGTTACTCCTGTCTCGTCGGTCGACCGCGTCTGCGGCTGGCCATACTAGGTCTTCTATCGACCGAACAGTCCGCTTTGTAAGGCATCAGCGGGCTGAGCAGACGTATACCGCGGGCACCCTCCACTGGGGAGGGAGTGTCCGCGGTCTCTGTTTTAAGCACCCGGACTGTTCGCGAAGGCGGGGAAGGTCGCCGAGGCGGCCCGCAGCACACCGGCAGCGGTACCGACCGCTAGGCTTGGCGGCATGAGAATTGCACGCTTCGTCGTTCAGGATGACCCGATGTTCGGTGTGGTCGAGGGGGAGGCCGGGAGTGAGGAGATCGCCGTCATCCAGGGCGATCCCTTCTACAGCGGCGTCGAGCTCACCGGAGCCCGGCACGCCCTCGAGGACGTCCGGCTCCTCGCCCCCGTGATTCCGCGCAGCAAGGTGGTGGGGGTGGGGCGTAATTACGCCGACCACATCCAGGAGATGGAGAGCGAGACCCCTGCTGTTCCCCTCCTGTTCCTCAAGCCCAATACCTCGGTCGTCGGCCCAGGGGATCCCGTCATGCTTCCCTCCTTCTCGGACCAGATCTCCTACGAGGCCGAGCTCGCCATCGTGATAGGCCGCATCTGCAAGGACGTGCCGCTGGAGCGCGTGGACGACGTCGTCTTCGGCTACACGTGCGCCAACGACGTCACGGCGCGCGACGTCCAGAAGACCGACGACCAGTGGGCGCGGGCCAAGGGCTTCGATACGTCGTGCCCCATCGGCCCATGGATCGAGACGGAGCTCGATCCGGAGAATCTCGCTATCACCGGCACGCTCGACGGCGAGCTGCGGCAGGAGGCCTCCACCAGCGACATGATCTGGGGAGCCCGCGAGCTGGTGGCCTATGTGTCGCAGGCCTTCACGCTCCTCCCCGGGGACCTGATCCTCACCGGGACGCCGTCCGGCGTCGGCCTGATCACGGACGGCCAGCGGTACGACATCGACATCGAGGGCATCGGACGCCTGTCCAACACAGCGCGGCGCTGACACGCGACGCCGTCGAGCCCTTGCAGATGGTGCGGCACGGGTATACCTGATGGTCCCATTTAGACTGGGACCATCATGACTACTGCCGCCGAAGTACCGACCGTCACCGCTGCCACGCCCGTCAGGGTCCGATTCTGCCCCTCGCCCACGGGAACCCCGCACGTGGGACTGATCAGGACGGCGCTCTTCAACTGGGCCTACGCACGCCACACCGGCGGGAAGCTCATCTTCCGCATCGAGGACACCGACGCCGCCCGTGACAGCGAGGAGAGCTACCAGCAGCTCCTGGAGGCCATGAGGTGGCTCGGCATCGACTGGGACGAGGGCGTGGAGGTGGGCGGCCCGCACGCGCCCTACCGTCAGTCGGAGCGCGGCGAGCTGTACCGGGACGTCGTCGAACGCCTCGTCGACGCCGGTCACCTGTACGAGTCGTTCTCCACACCCGAGGAGGTCGAGGAACGCCACCGGGCCGCTGGGCGCGACGTGAAGCTCGGCTACGACAACTTCGACCGCAGCCTGACCGAGGAGCAGAAGGAATCCTTCCGCGAGGCAGGCCGCGCTGCCGTCCTGCGGATGAGGATGCCGGACGAGGACATCACCTTCACGGATCTGGTCCGCGGGGAGATCACGTTCCGTGCCGGCAGTGTGCCCGACTTCGTCGTCGTCCGCGCCAACGGAGCGCCCCTCTACACCCTCGTGAACCCGGTCGACGACGCCCTCATGGGTATCACGCACATCCTCCGGGGGGAGGACCTCCTCTCCTCCACACCGCGCCAGGTGGCCCTGTACCGTGCGCTGATCGACATCGGGGTGGCGCGTCACATGCCCCTGTTCGCCCACCTGCCCTACGTGATGGGGCAGGGGAACAAGAAGCTCTCCAAGCGCGATCCCGAGTCCAATCTCTTCCTGCACCGCGAGCGCGGCTTCATCCGGGAGGGGCTGCTGAACTATCTCTCCCTGCTCGGCTGGAGCCTCTCGGCGGACGAGGACATCTTCACCGTGCAGCAGCTCGTCGAGGCGTTCGACGTGCGCGACGTGCTCGCCAATCCCGCCCGCTTCGATCTCAAGAAGGCGGAGGCGATCAACGGGACGCACGTGCGCCTGCTCGATCCCGCCGAGTTCCGCAGCAGGCTCCTGCCCTACCTCGCCGCGGCCGGCGTCATCGGTGCGGAACCCAGCGAAGCGGACATCATGACGGTGGCCCAGGCCGCCCCGCTCATCCAGGAGCGCATCACACTCCTCGGCGAGGCCGCCGAGATGATCGGCTTCCTCTTCAAGGCCGACGACGCCGTGGACATCGCCGACGACGCGCGGAAGACGTTGCCGGAGAACACCGACGAGGTGCTCGATGCGGCCCTGACCGCCCTCGAGGGTGTGGAGACGTGGGACGCAGAGGCGCTGCAGGCGGCCCTGCGCAGCGCTCTCGTCGACACACTGGGCCTGAAGCCGAGGACCGCGTTCGGTCCGGTCCGCACCGCCATCTCGGGTCGCAGGATCTCCCCGCCCCTGTTCGAGTCGATGGTGATCCTGGGGCGGGAGTCCTCGCTGGCCCGGCTGCGCGCCCTGCGTGGGACCAGCAGCTGACCGCCGCCTGACCACCGGCCGACCATCGACTGACCGACAGCGGATCCACAGCGGAGCCGCTGTGGTGTTTTGCAGTTCCAGCCTCCGGTCCGGTAATGTTGCTTCTCGGCGCGGAGCGGAAACGCGGGCGGAGCCCAGCAGGAACGGGACTTCGGGAAGTGCCCTTGGGGTATGGTGTAATTGGCAACACACTGGTTTCTGGTACCAACATTCTAGGTTCGAGTCCTGGTACCCCAGCGCACTCCGGTCCTCACGGTCAGGATGGCAGAACAGCACGAACAGCAGTAGTAGCATGGAACAGTACTGGCCCCATCGTATAGCGGCCTAGTACGCTGCCCTCTCACGGCGGTAACGCGGGTTCGAATCCCGCTGGGGTCACAGTTGTCCGGAAGGACACAGCAGGAAAGTCCCGGACATCACGGTGTCCGGGACTTTCTCGTTCCGGAGCTGACCCCTTCGTCCGGAGCGGGGGCTCCCTCCCGCGCAGCCGTGCGACTGGCATGATGGAGCGATGAGCACACCTCCCATCGCAGGCGCAGCCCGAGGGCTCTCCAGCCTGCTGCAGGAGGTGGACGCTGGGCTCGAAAATCTACTGTTCCCGCTCGATCTCGCCAGTTCCGTTGCAGGTCGGGACTCCGCGGCCGCAGCCCGGGCGCAGCTGAACGACTACATCCTGCCTCGCCTGGCGAGTCTGGACGCCCCGCTCGTCGCCGTCGTCGGGGGATCGACGGGCGCTGGCAAGTCCACCCTGGTGAACGCCCTCGCCGGGCGTCCGGTCTCGATCACCGGTGCCGTCCGTCCCACCACGCGGCAGCCCCTGCTGCTCCATCATCCCGACGACGCCCGCTGGTTCGACGACGCGCGCATCCTGCCCACGCTCAGCCGCGTGCGACTCACTGACGACGACGCCCACCATGGCGATGCTGGAACATCCGTCGGGTCAGGCGCGTCCACATCCGGCCCGCACCAGGGAACGGCGACGGCGGGAAACTCCCTGCTCCTGCGACCGGAACCGACCCTTCCGCCCGGTCTCGCGCTGCTGGACGCGCCCGACGTCGACTCCATCGCGGACGAGAACCGGAGACTGGCCGCCCAACTGCTCGCGGCGGCGGATCTCTGGATCTTCGTCACCACCGCCAACCGGTATGCCGACGCGGTCCCCTGGAAGCTGCTGGCCGAGGCGGGGCGGCGTGACGTGCTGGTCGCCGTCGTGCTCGACAGGGTCCCGCCCGGTGTGGAGGAGGAGATCAGGAGCGATCTGTTGACTCTGCTCTCGGCCGAGAATCTGGGTCAGGCCCCGATCTTCGTGGTGCCCGAGGTGATCCTGGGTGCCGATCGCATGCTGCCCGCCGGTTCCGTGGAACCGATCACGCGCTGGCTGCGCGCCCTGGCCGCTGACGCCGAGGGTCGCCGGGAGATCGCTCGGCGGACAGTGCGGGGAGCGATGAACGCCCTGGCTTCCAGGGTCGAGGCGATCGCGGGGGCTGCTGCGCAGGAACAGAGCGTGGGGGACTCCCTGCGGTCGGCCCTCGACGGCGCCTACCGCGACGCACTGGAGGGGGTCCTGGCCGCGACGGAGGACGGCCGGTTGCTGCGCGGGGAGGTGCTGGCACGCTGGCAGGACTTCGTCGGCACCGGTGAGTTCATGCGTGCCCTCGAGTCGAGGGTGGGGCGCGTACGCGAGCGCATGACCGGCTTCTTCACGGGCAGACCGGCTCCGGCGGCCACCGTAGCCGACGCCATCGGAAGCGGCCTGCAGACCGTCATCGTGGAACAGGCAGCACGCGCCGATGAGACAGCGCGACGCCGCTGGCGGGCCGAGCAGGCCGGTGCCGCCCTGCTGACCGCCGTGCCGGCATGGCGGACCGAGGAGTTCTCGGCGGACGTGGCCCGGGAGATCCGCGCCTGGCAGCAGGATCTGCTGGAGCTGGTGCAGGAGGAGGGAGCGGGCAAGCGGTTCACCGCCCGGATGCTCTCCTTCGGCGTCAACGGGATCGCGGTGTCGCTTATGGTGGTGGTCTTCGCCTCGACGGGCGGGCTGACCGGTGGCGAGATCGGCGTGGCCGGGGTCTCCGCGATCGCGGGCCAGAAGCTCCTCGAGGCCGTCTTCGGCGACGACGCGGTCCGGCGGCTCGCCGTGATCGCCCGGCGCAATCTGGCCCGCCGTGTGGACGGGCTGCTCCGCAGTGAGCGCGAGAGCTTCGACCGCTGCCTGGAGCCGCTCGCGCGTCAGACCCCGGCGGAGACCCTGCAGGTGCTGGCACGTCAGCTCCGCACCGCTCTGCCCGCCCGGAGTGACGCCGTGGAGAGGCAGGCATGAGCCGGCAGGACAGCGCGGTCGAGCAGGCGCCGGCCGCGCTCACGGGAGTTCTCGGCGAGTTGCAGCGCGCGCTGGAGCTCGGACAGGACCGCGTGCCCGAGGACGTCCTCGGTGGGCTCCGCGGCATGCTCGAGCGCGCCGATGGTCGCCGGTCGCTGTCCTCGGAGCACACCGTCGTCGGACTGTTCGGGCCCACCGGCAGCGGCAAGTCCTCCCTCAGCAACGCCCTCAGCGGCACCGCTGCCGCCCGTGTCGCCGCCCGCCGGCCGACGACGTCGGAACCTCTCGCCCTCGTCTGGGGCCGGGAGGGGAGCGGTGAGCTGCTCGACTGGCTCGGTGTGGGCCAGCGCTTCGAGCTGCCCGACGGCGCCCCGCTCGTGGCAGGGTCGGTCGACGCACTGCAGGGTGGCGCACTCATTGGAGGCGCATTCCCGGGCGGTCAAGAGCGGGGCGGCGCACTCCCGGGCGGTCACGAGCCGGGCACCACCGGCAGCCTCCCGGCCGGGCGGACGTCCTCGGACGGGCCCGACGGCGAGGCTCCGCGGCAGGGGTCCGGGGCAGCCGCGGATGCTCCGCGGGGGCCGGTGAAGGGTCTGCGACGCCTGCTGGGCCGGATCGGTGTCCGTCGGGCAGCGCGGACGGCACGCATGTCGTCGTCGCCGATGCACCGAACCCCCGATACCGGTGTCACCGGCAGCGCCGCGAAGCAGGAGGGCCGCGAGCCGGGCGCCGGTCTGATCCTTCTGGATCTTCCCGACTTCGACTCCACCACGCTGGACCACCGTGACGTGGTGCTGCGCCTCGCGGGCCAGGTGGACGTGCTGGTCTGGGTGGTCGATCCGCAGAAGTACGCCGACGCCGCACTGCACCACGGTTTCCTGCGGGACCTGACCACACACCAGGCCGTGACCCTGGTGGCGCTGAATCAGGCCGACCGGCTGCAGCCGGCCGATCTCGCGGCCGTCCTGTCCTCCCTGACCGGGATCCTCGCCGACGAGGGACTGCACGGAGTCAGAGTGATTCCCGTCTCGGCACGGACAGGACAGGGCCTCGACGACGTGGCCGGCG
>JARIBG010000048.1 GCA_029257465.1 Arthrobacter sp.
GAGCGGCTTCCCTGCTGATCGATCGTGAGCGCGAACATCAATCAACCATATTGGGTTGAATTGTGGATTACAACCGATCAGCCGAAGAGATCCACGGGCTTCACGATGTCCGCGTAGATCAGCAGCACGCCCATCCCCATGAAGAGGATGACCACTGCGTAGGTCAGGGGCAGGAGCTTCGCCATGTCGAACGGTCCGGGATCGGGGCGATGGAACACGCGAGCAACGCCGCGCCGCAGTCCCTCCCACAGAGCACCTGCCACGTGACCGCCGTCGAGCGGTAGGAGCGGGATCAGATTGAACACGAACAGTGCGAGGTTGACGCCGGCCACCAGGCCGATCAGTGTCGCAGCACGGGAGGCCACGGGGATCTCCTCCATCGCGGAGATCTCGCCGGCGATCCGCCCCACCCCGACCACGCTGATGGGCCCCTCGGGATCGCGTGGGGCATCCGAGAAGGCGGCCTGCCCCACCTCGACCACGCGCTGCGGCAGGTGCAGGACCACGCCGGCAACGCTGGTGAGGGAGTCGCCGACGGCGGGGAGAACCTCACTCGCGGGCTGCGGTACCAACTCCTCCAGGGACCCGACGCCGATGAAGCCGACCTCCTGCATCACGGCCACGCCGTCGTCGTCGACCCGTGCGGTCCCGTCCTCGGCTGCCACCGGCCGCTCGGTGAGCAGCGGCCGGATCGTGGTGTCGACGCTCCGGCCATCGCGCACGTAGGTGATGCCGACGTCGCGGCCTGCCGCTTCCCGGATCCAGCCGGAGAGTTCGTCCCAGTCGGTGACGTCGCGGCCGTCGAAGGCGACCACGCGGTCCCCCGGCAGCAGACCCGCCTCGTAGGCCGGTGCTGCGGGGTCGTCCGCGGTGCACTCGGTCTGGCTGGTGGCGGCCTGCCGGCTCGCGGGGACGACGCACTCGGACACCGAGGAGACGGTGGTGGTGGGCTGTGCGGTGCCGAAGCCCATGATGAGGACCGCGAAGAGCACCGTACCGATCAGCAGATTCATCAGCGGGCCGCCCAGCATGATGATGATCCGCTTCCAGATGGGCAGTCGATAGAAGACACGATCCTCGTCGCCGGGCTGCAGCTGCTCCGCCGCGACCTGACGTGCGTCGCTGGCCAGCTGCTGGAAAACGCCGGTGCTGGACTGCCGCACGGCACTCGTGTCCGTCGTCGGCGGCGGGAACATGCCCACCATCGAGACATACCCGCCGGCGGGGATCGCCTTGATCCCGTACTCGGTCTCCCCCCGCTGCCTCGACCAGAGCGTGGGCCCGAAACCCACCATGTACTGCGTGACCCGGACCTTGAACAGCTTCGCGGGCACCAGGTGGCCCACCTCGTGCAGCGCGATCGACGCGGCGACACCGACCACGACGACGAGCACCCCGACGACGAACAGGAGAACGGTCACGAGTCTTCCTTCTGGCCTGGCGAGCCTGCTGCCGCACCCTGCGGCGATACCTCCACACCACAACGGATCCGCGCTCTCGTCCGTGCCCAGCGCTCGGCGTCGAGGACGGCGTCGAGCGTCAGCTCTGCGGCTCCCCCGGCGCTCTCGAGCGCGCGCTGGTCCTCGACGACGGCGGCCACCAGGTCCACGATGTCCGTGAAACCGATGACGCCGTCGTGGAAGGCGTCCACGGCCTCCTCGTTCGCGGCGTTGTAGACAGCCATGCGCGTGCCGCCCTCAGCGGCTGCCTGCTTGGCCAGGATGATCGCGGGGAAGGCACCTTCGTCCAGGGGCTCGAAGTGCCAGGCGGCGGGCTGGGACCAATCGCAGGGTTTCGCTGATCCGGGAACGCGGAACGGCCAGCCGATCCCGAGGGCGATGGGCAGGCGCATGTCCGGCGGCGAAGCCTGAGCGAGCGTCGATCCGTCCACGAACTGGACCATCGAGTGGATCATGGACTGCGGGTGGACGACGACGTCGATGCGCTCCAACGGGATGTCGAACAGCAGATGTGCCTCGATGACCTCGAGCGCCTTGTTGACCATGGACGCCGAGTTGGTACTGATGACCCGGCCCATGTCCCAGGTGGGGTGCGCCACGGCCTGCGCCGGTGTGACGTCCTGGAGCTGGGCTCGCGTCATGCCGCGGAACGGGCCGCCCGAGGCCGTCAGGACCAGCCTGTCTACCTCGTCCGGCGTGCCGCCGCGCAGTGCCTGGGCGATGGCCGAGTGCTCGGAGTCCACGGGGACGAGCTGCCCTGGAGCGGCCGCGGCGCGGACCAGGGCGCCGCCTGCGATCAGCGACTCCTTGTTGGCCAGGGCCAGCAGGTGCCCGGCCGCGAGCGCCGCGAGGGTGGGCTCGAGGCCGATCGATCCGGTGATCCCGTTGAGGACGACGTCGGCGTCGGGCCAGGAGGCGACGGCTGCCGCGGCGCCGGGCCCGGTGAACAGCTGGGGAGCGTACCCGCTGATCCCGGCGGCATCGGCCGCCTTGCCGATGGCCCGCTCGAGGTCTTCCTCTGAGCCCTGGGCCACTCCGACAGCAGGCGCACGGACGGCGACGGCCTGCGCGGCGATCAGCTCCAGCTGGCGTCCGCCTGCGCTGAGCCCTGCGACGCTGAACCGGTCGGGAGCGGCAGCTATGACGTCGAGTGCCTGCGTGCCGATCGAGCCCGTGGATCCGAGGATCGACACTCGCCGGTGCGCTCGGGTGGGGTTGCTGAAATCCATGTCCTCAGTATCCCGCAGTCCCCCGTGGCTCACGCCTCTGCGGGCCACGGGGCCCGGTGTGGTGGACGCGGTACCAATCCGCATCCGTCCGTCTGCCCGGAGAATACCGGCGGCAACAGATACGATCCGTGCCATCCCTCCACGCGATGACCAGAGAAATTTTCTTCCACATCTGGTCCCGGAAAACCATCGGATGGGCAGCTATTTTGTCGGTGCCGGGTGATCGAATGGAGTATGTCCACAGGACCGGCAACGCTGACCATCGAGGACTCCTACGAGGAGGCCAACCGGGGCTGGCCTGCGGATTCGTACGAGGCAGCTCTGGAGTCCGCCTACCGGGAAGTGACCGACGATGCCTGGCCCGAGGCAACGGATACCGGTACGTTCTGGAACACCATGTCATGGTCCGATGCCGCCTCTCGTGGCGCATCACGGGACGGCGTATATGAGCCCGACGATGGAGGGCCACACGCTGCGGATTCCAGTGCTGTAGGCTCCGACGGCGCTCGATGGGAGACAGCAGGCTCAGGTGACGCCTGGTTCGACGCAGCGAGCTCCGACGAGAGCGCTCGTGCCCGGGTTGAGGAAGCGTCACCCGCTGGACTCGTCGGCCTGCTGCAGGACGCCGTCGCGGGCGATCCACCCAGTCTCGCGACCACCCTCGATCTGCTGCGGGCAACGGATCGGCTGGCATCCTGGGCCGCTGCTCAGCGGGCCCGCCTGATCGCGAAGGTCCATTCCTTCAGTAGCTCCGACCACCGTTCCTGGTCCGGCCCATCCTCGTCCCTCGCACTGACCGAGACCGTCGCCGAGACTGCAGCACTGCTCAAGCTGTCGGAGGGCGTCGCTGCCCGGGTCGTCACGGAGTCCCTGACCCTGACCGGTGAGCTGACGAACACTCTGGCGGCCCTGGAGCGGGGCACCATCTGCGCTGCGCGGGCCTCGGTCGTCGTCGAGCAGTCCCGCACCCTGCCGCACGACGCCGTGCATGCGTTCGAATCCGAGATTTTGCAGGTGGCCGGAGATCTCAACCGGCCTCGACTGACGGCGCGATGCCGGCGTCTCCGTGAGAAGCTCCACCCGGAGACGCTGACCGCGCGACGAGTCAGGGCGGAGTCTGACAGGTGCGTGGTCTTCGAGCCGGATCGCGATGGTATGGCGTGGCTGAGCGCCTATCTGCCCGCTGAACGTGCACTGTCCATCCATACGATCGTCGACGGACTTGCGCGCAATCTTCGTGCTGCAGACGATCCGCGCACGCTGGCTCAGCTGAGGGCCGATGTGCTGGCGGACATGCTGCTCGACCCACGTGGCTCAGCACACAGCGAGGGCAGCAGCGCAGAACAGGTAGCAAGGTCGCAGTCGGCGAAGATCATCGTCACCGTGCCGGTGTTCTCCCTCATGGGTCTCACTGATGAGCCGGCGGAACTCGAGGGCTACGGTCCAATCCCCGCCGACGCCGCCCGGAAGCTCGCCGCAG
>JARIBG010000061.1 GCA_029257465.1 Arthrobacter sp.
GCTCATGCCGCGGGCGGAGGTCGACATCACGCCCTCCGTCGTCGCTGCTCTGCTCGCCGACCAATTCCCGCAGCTTGCGGATCTGCCGCTCACGTACGCGGGCCACGGGTGGGACAACGTCCTGTTCCGGTTGGGCGGGGAGCTCGTGGTGCGGCTCCCGCGCCGTGCTGTGGCCGAGCCGCTCATGGTCGCCGAGCAGCGGTGGTTGCCGGACCTCCTGAGCGGGATGGAGCTCGCGACGTCGGCGCCGCTGGCCACCGGTGTACCGGGCGCCGAGTACCCCTGGCACTGGTCTATCTGCCGCTGGATCGAGGGTGCGAGCGGCAGCACTGTCCCGCGCGCAGATCGACGAGCAGCGGCGCCCGCACTCGCGCGGTTCCTCGCCGACTTCCAGCGGCCCGCGCCGGCTGATGCGCCCGTCAGTCCGGTGGGCAGGGGCGGTCCGCTCGCTGCGCGCGACGCCGTCGTACGTGCTCGCCTCCGGTCCCTGCCTCAGGTGCCCACAGATCGCCTGCTGGAGGTGTGGGCCGCGGCCCTCGCCGCACCGCCCTGGTCCGCTGCGCAGCTGTGGCTGCACCGTGACCTCCATCCGGCGAACACGGTCCTCGCCCCCGACGGCGCCCTGGCCGGCGTCGTCGATTTCGGTGATCTGTGCTCCGGAGATCCGGCCACCGATCTGGCGGCCGCATGGCTGCACTTCGACGCCGCGGGCCGAGCAGCGTTCCGTGCGGAGCTGGAGCACCGCAGACCTACGGACGACGCAACCTGGGTGCGGGCCCGCGGGTGGGCAGTAAGTATCGGCAGCACCATGGTCGCCTCCTCAGCCGATGCGCCGACCCTGTTCGAGCTCGGCGCACAGACCCTCGCCGCCGTGCTCGAGGACGATCCCTGACCGGCTCCGACCGACTCCGGCAGTGGATCCCGCTGCTATCGTTGAATCCGGGCACATCCCGCCCAGCATCCGCAGCGCTCAGGCCCGGCACACCCCGCCACCGCCCGGGAGCGGCATGGAAGGAACCATCCAGTGAAGGCGCTGTACAAGTCCGGGGCGCACCCCGGGTTCGACCTCGTCGACCGGCCTGAACCCGAGGCGGGCCCTGGTGAGGTGAAGATCCGGGTGATGACCACGGGCATCTGCGGCACGGATCTCCATATCGAGAGCTGGGACCCCTGGGCGCAGGGCATGATCGACGCGCCCCTGATTCCCGGCCACGAGTTCTACGGCGAGGTGGTGGCCCTCGGCGACGGTATCCGCGATGTCCGCGTCGGCGATCGTGTTTCGGGTGAGGGGCACATCGTCTGCGGGATCTGCCGCAACTGCCGCGCCGGACGCCGCCAGATGTGCATCCGTACCTCCAGCGTCGGTGTCCAGCGCGACGGCGCCTTCGCCGAGTTCGTCGTCATTCCCGAGACCAATGTCTGGGTGCACGACAACACGATCACCCCTGAGCTCGGCGCCCTCTTCGACCCGTTCGGCAATGCCGTCCACACCGCATTGAGCTTCCCGCTCGTCGGCGAGGACGTGCTCATCACCGGCGCCGGGCCCATCGGCCTGATGGCCGTCGCCGTCGCGCGGCACGCCGGGGCTCGCAAGATCGCGATCACCGACGTCTCCGCGCCCAGGCTCGCTCTCGCCCGTGGCGTCGGAGCCGATCTCGCCGTCGACGTCTCCCGCACGCGCATCGCGGACGCCCAGACCGAGCTCGGGATGAAGGAGGGCTTCGACGTCGGGATGGAGATGTCCGGTCACGCTTCTGCGCTGCCCGAGATGATCGACAACATGAACCACGGCGGCCGGATCGCCATGCTCGGTCTGCCCTCGGGGCCCATCACCGTCGACTGGGGCAAGATGGTCACCCACATGCTCACCCTCAAGGGCATCTACGGACGTGAGATGTTCGAGACCTGGTACGCGATGAGCGCGATGCTGCAGTCCGACAGGACGCTGCGCGAGGCGGTCTCGTCCGTGGTCACCGATTGCCTGCCCGCTGCCCAGTGGCAGCAGGGTTTCACCACAGCGCGCGACGGCGCGAGCGGCAAAGTGGTCCTCGACTGGACCACCTTCTAGGAGGTAGGAACACCATGTACTCAGCAGTCCGCGATCAACTTGCCGGTGAACTCGACGACATCCGCGACGCAGGGCTCTTCAAGCACGAGCGCCGCATCTCCTCGCCGCAGTCCAGCCACATCACGGCCGGCGCCCTCGGAGCCGAAGATGCGAAGGTGCTCAACTTCTGTGCCAACAACTACCTGGGGCTCGCCGATCACCCGGACATCATCGCCGCCGCGAAGACCGCGCTGGACGAGCGCGGCTTCGGGATGGCGTCCGTGCGCTTCATTTGCGGCACCCAGGATCTGCACCTGGAGCTGGAGCAGCGCGTGTCGCAGTTCCTCGGCACCGAGGACACCATCCTCTTCTCCTCCTGCTTCGACGCCAACGGTGGAGTCTTCGAGTCACTCCTGGGAGCCGAGGACGCCGTGATCTCCGATGCGCTGAACCACGCCTCGATCATCGACGGCATCCGCCTGTCCAAGGCCCAGCGCTTCCGCTACGCGAATCGCGACATGGCCGATCTCGAGGCGAAGCTCCAGGAGGCCTCGGGAGCCCGACGCCGGCTGGTGGTCACCGACGGCGTGTTCTCGATGGACGGCTACCTCG
The DNA here is from genome assembly GCA_029257465.1 of Arthrobacter sp. Taxonomy (GTDB): domain Bacteria; phylum Actinomycetota; class Actinomycetes; order Actinomycetales; family Micrococcaceae; genus Arthrobacter_D. Next base: position 2,660 of record JARIBG010000061.1, read on the forward strand.
CGCCCCTGGAGGCCATCTGCGATCTCGCCGAGCGCTACGACGCGATGGTCATGGTGGACGACTCCCACGCCGTCGGCTTCATGGGGGAGACCGGGGCGGGAACCCCGGAGCACGCCGGCGTCGGTGACCGCGTGGACATCTTCACGGGCACGTTCGGCAAGGCGCTCGGCGGAGCGTCCGGTGGCTACGTGGCTGCGCGGTCCGAGATCGTGGCCCTGCTGCGCCAGCGTGCCCGGCCGTATCTTTTCTCGAACTCCCTGGCTCCCTCGATCGTCTCAGCGACCCTGACCGCGCTGGACCTGGTGCAGAACAGCGGTGAGCTGCGCGGCAGACTCACTGCCAACGCAGCCCTGTTCCGCCGCCGGATGACCGAGGAGGGCTTCGAGCTGCTCGAGGGCGAGCACGCCATCATCCCGGTCATGTTCGGCGACGCTGTGCTGGCCGCCCGGGCCGCTGACGCGATGCTGGACAATGGCGTCTTCGTCACGGCCTTCAGCTACCCCGTGGTGCCGAAGGGCGCCGCCCGCATCCGCGTCCAGCTCTCGGCCGCACACACCGACGAGGACATCGAGACCTGCGTGGCAGCCTTCATGGCCGCGCGGATCGAGATCGCGGGCGGGCAGGAGGAGCCGGAGGAGTCTGTGACGGACGGCGCTCCCGGCGCGCACGTCGGTGGCGCCCGGTAATCGGTGGCCACGGAAACGCCCGAGCGGGGGACGGACGCATGAGTGCTCTCGCCTGCGATGTGCTGATCATCGGCGGCGGCATAGCAGGCCTGTCGCTGGCCTCGGCACTGGCTCCGTTCGCCGGTGTGGTGCTCGTCGAGTCCGAGCCGACGCTGGGCTACCACACGTCGTCGCGCTCAGCCCGGCAGCTCATCCCGAGCTACGGACCGGAGCCCGTGCAGGAGCTGACGCGCCGCACGCTCGAGCTGCTCGCCGACGTCGAGTCGGCCACCGGGCTGCCCCTGACCGAGCCGCGGTCCTTCATGCTCATCGGCTCCGAGTCCGACGTCGCAGCAAAGTCCCACGGGTCCATGCGGCACCTGGTGCACGCCGAGGCGCTCGAGTTGTGCCCGCAGCTGCGTCCGGAGGTGTTCGCCGCGGCTGCAATCGATACGGACTGCGTGGGCACCGACACGGATCTGCTCCTCGAGTACCACCGGCGCCGGGCCAGTGACGACGGCGTCATCATCCTCACGAAAGCCCCCGTCACCGCCGCGCGCTTCGACGGAACCGCATGGACGGTGCAGGCAGGTCACCGGAGTATCAGCGCCTCCGTGACCGTGAACGCCGCAGGGGCGTGGGCCGACGACGTCGCCCGACTCTGCGGTGTCGAACCCCAGCAGTTGTTGCCGTACCGGCGCACCGCAGCCATCGTCGAGGCTGCGAACGCCCCGGTTCCCGGCACGCCGATGGTGGCCGGGGCCGACGACTCGTTCTACTACCGGCCCGATCCGCAGGGTGTACTGATCTCCCCGAGCGAGACGGAGCAGGCAGAGCCCGGCGATGCCCAGCCTCGGCCCGGCGATATCGACCGCCTCATCGCACGCCTGGCCTCGGTCACCACGCTGGGGATCACGTCGGTCAGACGTTCGTGGACCGGTCTGCGGACCCAGCGGAACTCGACCCTGCCGGTCGTGGGATTCGATCCGGCCCACCCGGGATTCTTCTGGCTGGCGGGGCAGGGGGGTTACGGCTTCCAGACGTCGTCGGCCATCGCCGAGCTCGCGGTGATCCTGCTGACGGGCCTCGACCCGGAGGTCCTCGGCGCCGACCCGGCGCGCATCAGCGCCGCAACCGGATCGCTCCGGCCTGACTGAGCTACCTCGGACAGGTCCGGCGCGCAGGCGGTTACCGGCCGGCGCCCGGGGAGTCCGTAGAGTAGTGGCCGGACGCCGCGCCGATGCGCATCGATGGCCGACGTCGTCAACGGCTCACCCGCGCACGAGCTCGGGCAGAAGGAACGGACAGCAGATCATGGCAGCTCATGGAGGCAACAAGGCGATCATCGCGGCACTGGCCGCGAATCTGACGATCGCCGTCCTCAAATTCGTGGCCTTCGCGCTCACGCGGTCGTCCTCGATGCTGGCCGAGGGCATCCACTCCGTGGCCGACTCGGGCAACCAGGTCCTGCTGCTCGTCGGAGGCAAACGCTCCCAGCGACAGGCGAGTCCCGAACACCCCTTCGGCTACGGCCGGGAGCGCTACATCTACGCCTTCATCGTGTCGATCGTGCTCTTCAGCGTCGGCGGGCTGTTCGCGCTCTACGAGGCCTACAACAAGTACCAGGACCCGCACCCCATCGAGGGCTCCTTCTGGTGGGTGCCCCTCGCCGTCCTGATCGGGGCGATCGTCGCCGAGGGCTTCTCCCTCCGTACCGCCATCCGGGAGTCCAACCAGGTGCGCGGATCCATGGGCTGGGTCCGCTTCGTCAGGACCGCCAAGTCGCCCGAGCTGCCGGTGATCCTGCTCGAGGATCTCGGAGCGATCACCGGTCTCGTCTTCGCGCTCTTCGGCGTCACCATGACCCTCCTGACCGACAACGGCGTCTGGGATGCCCTCGGCACGGCGATGATCGGCATCCTCCTGGTGATCATCGCAGCGGTCCTCGCCATCGAGACCAAGAGCCTGCTCCTCGGGGAGTCGGCGTCGAAGACCGATGTGGCGAAGATCGAGGCGGCCATCGAGAGCGACGGCTCCACCAGCATCATCCATCTCAAGACCCTCCACCTCGGCCCGGAGGAACTGCTCGTCGCCGCGAAGATCACGGTCGAGAGCAAGGAGAACGGCACGCAGATCGCGGCGGACATCAACAACGCCGAACGGCGTATCCGGGCCGCCGTCCCCATCGCCTCCGCCATCTACCTGGAACCCGATCTGTACCACCTGGAGGAGACCTCGACGCCGAGAGCGAACGGCAGCTCCACCAGGGCCGCGGCGGACAACGAGGGCTCGCCGCCTCAACTAGGATGATCGTATGAACGTCATCGAGACACAGCTACCCGGTATCGGAGTGCGGCGCGAGATAGTCACCGGCTCCGGGCGCAGGGTGGGAATCGTCTCACAGCGCGACGGCGAGCTCGACCTCATCATCTCAAAGGCCAGCGATCCCGACGCCTGCATCGCCTCCATCCCGCTGACAGCCGACGAGGGTGCAACCCTGGGCAATCTGCTCGGCTCCCGCCAGCTCATCGCGCAGCTCACGGAGGAGCACCGGGATGTGCCGGGTATCTCCACGCGGCAGATCCTCGTCGAGCGCGGATCGCCCTTCGAGAACCGGACCCTCGGGGAAACGGGTATGCGCAGCCGCTCGGGTGCCTCGCTCGTCGCCGTCCTCCGCTCCGGGGAAGTCCAGGCCTCTCCCTCCCCGGACTTCGTCCTCGCCGCCGGTGATCTGCTGGTGGTGGTGGGCACATCCGCCGGCCTCGACACTGCGGCGGACATCCTGCACCACGGCTGAGAACCTGTGGAAGAAACTGCCCTGACCCTGATCGAACTGGGCGCCATCCTCCTCTCCCTCGGCGTCCTCGGGCGGCTCGCGGGACGCATCGGGCTCTCGCCCATCCCGCTCTACCTCATCGGCGGTCTGTTCTTCGGGCGCGGCGGATTCATCGAGCTCGAGGGTGTCCTCACCTTCAGCCAGGTGGGCAGCGAGATCGGTGTCGTCCTGCTCCTGCTGATGCTCGGCCTGGAGTACACGGCGAAGGAACTCGTCACGGGCCTGCGGCAGTCCTGGATGGCCGGCGTCGTCGATCTCGTCCTGAACTTCACACCGGGCGCACTCGTTGCCGTCATCCTCGGCTGGGGACCCGTCGCCGCGCTCGTCATGGGCGGCGTCACCTACATCTCCTCCTCGGGTATCGCCGCGAAGGTCATCGGCGATCTGGGCCGGCTCGGCAACCGCGAGACCCCCACCATCCTGGCCATCCTGGTCTTCGAGGATCTGGCCATGGCCGTCTACCTGCCCATCCTCACCGCCGTCCTCGCCGGTCTGAGTTTCGCCGGCGGACTCGGGACCGTGGGGATCTCCCTGCTCGTAGTCACCCTCGTACTGGTGATCGCCCTGCGCTGGGGCAACGTCGTCTCGGCCGTGGTCGACAGCACGGACCGCGAGGTCTTCCTGCTGACCCTCATCGGCGCAGCTCTCCTCGTGGCCGGTATCGCCTCCGCCCTCCAGGTCTCCGCTGCGGTGGGAGCGTTCCTCCTCGGCATCGCGATCTCGGGCGCGACGGCGGAGAACGCAGCGCGGATCCTCGAACCCCTGCGCGATCTGTTCGCCGCCATCTTCTTCGTGGTCTTCGGCCTGAACACGGACCCGTCCACCATCCCGCCGGTCCTCGGCTTCGCGCTCCTGCTGGCCGCGGCCACCTCGCTCACAAAGATCGCCACCGGGTGGTGGGCCGCGGGCCGGCAGGGGATCGGGCGCATGGGCCGGGCTCGCGCCGGCACGGCGCTGGTGGCCCGCGGGGAGTTCTCGATCGTCATCGCGGGTCTCGCGGTCGCCTCGGGTGCCGTGGTTCCGGAACTCGCAGCCCTCGCCACCACCTATGTGCTGCTCATGGCCGTTATCGGGCCCGTCCTCGCGCGCCTCGCCGAACCCGGGATGGAACTGCTCGATCGGCTGCTGAAGCGAGCGCCAGGGCCACTCCCTGCGACCTGATGCCCCGGACTCAGGGGGGCGGTCCGCGGAGCGCTGCGTTCATTCCTCCCGGACGGCGTCCTGGTGCCCGGGCCGGTACGTCCAGTAGGCCGAGAGCGAGACCTGGGCACGGGTCAGCCCCCGCTCGGTGAACAGCACGGTGCGCAGTGACTTCATGGCGCCGCGCTCACCGTGGACGAAGGCGTCGACGCGTCCCTCCCGCCACGGGTCTGCGGACACCGCATCGAGAAGAAGCGTCGTCGTCCCCGGAGCCCTCGTAGTGCGGTACAGCCAGCTCACCTCGACGCCCTCGGGCGCATCGAGCGCGATGACGTCAGCGGGACCGTCCACCTCGAGATAGACCCGGCCGACGGCGTGGGCGGGCAGAACCTCCAGCCCGGCCGCGATCGCGGGCAGGGCGCTGTCATCGCCGGCGAAGAGGTGCCAGTCGGCGTCCTGATCCGGTGACCACTTGCCCGAGACCCCGAGCAGCACGAGCGGGTCACCCGGTGTGGCCCGCGCCGCCCACGGGCCAGCTGTTCCCGCGCTGCCGTGGACCACGAAGTCGATGGTGAGACGCCGGGACGCGTGGTCGAGCCGGCGGAGGGTGTAGGTGCGTTTCACCGGCCGATCGCCGGCCGGGAGCTCGCTCTTGAGCGCGGCGAGATCGAACGGTGGGACGAGGCCGAGTTCGGGCTTGGCGAACAGGAGCTTGGCGTGCAGGTCCGTCGCCTCGCTGAGGGGCAGGTCCGCCACGCCCGGACCGCCCGCGACGATCCGCACCAGGTGCGGGCTCAGCCACCGGGTCTCGAGGACGGTGAGGACGATCTGCCGGCGGAGCTTGGTGCGGGGTGTCGCTGATGTCACGGACATGGAGCCGGGCTGCTTTCTCGGAGGAGGCGTGGGCCAGCCTAGCAACCACTACCCCCGTGCTGCCGGGAGAGCCTCCAGGGCTGCGGCGAGCAATGAGCCGTCGTCCACGAGCAGGCGTGCCGCCTCGATCTCCGGTGCCAGGTAGCGGTCGGTGCCCGGTCCCTCGACCTCCTCGCGGAGCCGCTTCCGTACCGCGACGATCGGGACCGAGCTGCGCATCTTGACGCGCGCAGTCCCTTCGGTGCGCACGCTGCCGCCGTCGCGCAGGTCAAGTGCCCTGGCGGACGTCAGGATCTCGATGGCGAGCACGCGCGTGAGGCCGTCGACCGCCCTGCGCAGCTTCAGGCCCGCTGCCCAGCCCATGGACACGTGGTCCTCCTGCATCGCGGAGGAGGGGATGGAGTCCACAGAGGCGGGGTTGGCGAGCCGCTTGAGTTCCGAGACGATGCCGGCCTGCGTGTACTGGGCGATCATGTGGCCGGAGTCCACCCCCGGATCGTCGGCGAGGAACGCATTGAGTCCGTGACTGCGGGCCTTGTCGAGGAAGCGGTCGGTGCGGCGCTCGCTCATCGAGGCGACGTCCGCCACCGCGATGGCGAGAAAGTCCAGGACGTAGCCGACCGGGGCGCCGTGGAAGTTCCCGTTCGACTCGATCCGGCCATCGGGGGTGAGGACCGGGTTGTCGATCGCGGACGAGAGCTCTATGGCCGCGACGGACTCGGCGTGGGCGAGCGTGGCACGGGCTGCGCCGTGGACCTGCGGCGCGCAGCGCAGTGAGTAGGCGTCCTGGACGCGGGTGAAGCGGTGCCGGCCCGTCTCGGAGGTGAGCTGCTCGGCGATCAGGGGTGAGCCCTCGAGCAGGGCGCGCATGCCGGCGGCAGAGGCGACCTGCCCGGGATGCGGGCGCAGGGCGTGCAGATCCGCGGCAAGGACGGCGTCGGTCCCCAGCAGGCCCTCGATGCTCATGGCGGCGGCCAGATCGGCCGTGTCCAGCAGCCGGTGCAGATCCGCGGAGGCGAGGACCAGCATGCCGAGCATCCCGTCCGTCCCGTTGATGAGCGCCAGCCCCTCCTTCTCCAGGAGCTCCACGGGCGCGATGCCGGCGGCCGCGAGGGCTGCGGCCGCGTCCAGGAGCTCACCCGAGCTGTCCCGCACGCTCCCCTCACCCATCAGGGCCAGAGCAACGTGGGAGAGCGGGGCAAGATCCCCGGAGCAGCCGAGCGAGCCGTACTCGCCGATCACGGGCGTGATCCCCGCGTTCAGCAGTTCGGCATAGGTCTGGGCGACGAGCGGGCGCACTCCCGTCCGTCCGGTGGCCAGTGTCGACAATCGCCCCAGCATCAGGGCTCGCACCACCTCGCGGTCCACGGCGGCCCCGGAGGACGCCGCGTGACTGCGGATCAGACTGCGCTGCAGCTGGCCACGCTGGTGGAGCGGGATGCTCTTGGTCGCCAGGGCGCCGAAACCGGTGGAGACACCGTAGTGGGGCGTGCCGTCGTCCACGAGGGCATCGATCACCGCCCGTGTCGCAGCCATTGCCTCCACAGCCTCGGAGGCCAGCTCGATCGGCGCGTCGTGGCGGGCCACGGCGACGACGTCGGCGGGGGACAGGGGGCCCGTCCCCACGATCACGGACTGCTGGTACACGGTGTGCCTCGATTCCTGCGGCGGACGCCACTCTTGCCAATCAATGAAATGAGAGTTTCAATAAGTGAAATACACGCCGATGCTGAAAGCAAGGACGCGACAGTGGCTGAATCCTCCACCCGCACCGTGGAACGGGCGCTCATGCTCCTTGGAGCGGTAGGGGAGGCCGATTCTCTCTCGCTCTCCGACGCAGCCCGGGAGGCCAATCTCTCCACCTCCACCGCACTGCGGCTGCTGCGCACTCTCGAGGGCAGTGGTTTCGTGCGGCGTGACGCCGAGGGAGGGTACCGGCCGGGACTGCGGGTGGTGCAACTCGGAGCGCAGGCTCTCGGGCACGAGTCGCTCGTGTCCCTGGTGGGACCAGCCCTTGAGCGCCTGGTCTCGCTCACGGGCGAATCCGCCTATCTGAGCGTCCCCTCGCACGACCACGCTGCCGTCTACCTGGCCATGCGCGAGGGCACGCACTCCGTCCGCCATGCGAGCTGGGTGGGTCGGAGCATCCCGCTGGAGGGGACGGCCGTGGGCGCCGTCCTCGGGGGCGAGCGCCCGGACGAGGGCTTCGTCGCCGTCCGTGACGGCCTGCAGCAGGACGTCACGGCCATCGCAGCGCCCATCACCGTCGGCCACGGCGAGGCAGCACGCGTGGTCGGCGTCGTCTCCGTCGTCGCACCGTCCTACCGGATGACGCCCGACCTCGTCGCGCGGATCGGTGGCCAGGTCTCGAGGGAGGCAGCGGCAGTGCTGGCCGGTCGGGAGCAGCCGGACAGCCCGGAACAATCACGTACGGCGGCGCGAGCACAGCCGACAGACGCACGCAGCACCACCGAGGAGGACATCGCATGAGCCAGTCATTCACCCAGCACGACCCCACGCGCAGCATCCGTGCTGCCCGCGGTCCGGAACTCTCCGCCAGATCCTGGCAGACCGAGGCGCCGCTGCGCATGCTGATGAACAATCTCGACCCCGAGGTGGCCGAACGCCCCGAGGATCTCGTGGTCTACGGGGGCACCGGCCGGGCCGCGCGCTCCTGGGAAGCCTTCGATGCGATCACGCGGACGCTCAAAACGCTCGAGGACAACGAGACGCTCCTGATCCAGTCCGGCAAGCCCGTGGGTGTCTTCACCACCAATCGCTGGGCTCCGCGCGTGCTGATCGCCAACTCGAACCTGGTGGGCGACTGGGCCACGTGGCCCGAGTTCAGGCGCCTGGAGGCGGAGGGCCTCATGATGTATGGGCAGATGACCGCCGGGTCCTGGATCTACATCGGCACCCAGGGCATCCTCCAGGGGACCTACGAGACCTTCTGCGCGATCGGGCGCAAGCGCTCTGCCGACGACGGCGGCACACTGGCCGGGACGCTCACGCTCACCGGGGGCTGCGGCGGGATGGGCGGGGCCCAGCCGCTGGCGGTGACCCTCAACGGGGGAGTGTGTCTGATCATCGACGTCTCCGAGGAGCGCCTGCGGCGCCGGGCCGGCAAGCGCTATCTCGACGAGGTCGAGACGGACCTGGAGACCGCGCTGGCGAAGGTGCTGGCCGCGAAGCGCGAGGGACGGGCCCTGTCGGTGGGCTACGTCGGCAACGCCGCTGAGGTCTTCCCTGCTCTGCTGCGCCGCCACCGCGCCGGGGAGTTCACCATCGACATCGTCACCGACCAGACCAGCGCCCACGATCCGCTGAGCTATCTGCCCGTCGAGTACACCCCCGATCAGTGGGACGACGAGGCGAAGGCCGATCCGATCGGGTTCACCAAGAAGGCGCAGGAGTCTATGGCCGTCCACGTCGAGGCCATGGTGGGCTTCCAGGATGCAGGCGCCGAGGTCTTCGACTACGGCAATTCCATCCGCGACGAGGCCCGGCAGGGCGGCTTCACGCGGGCGTTCGACTTCCCCGGCTTCGTCCCGGCCTACATCCGGCCGCTGTTCTGCGCAGGTCTCGGTCCGTTCCGCTGGGTCGCCCTGTCCGGTGATCCGGAGGACATCCGGGTCACCGACGCCGCACTGAAGGACCTCTTCCCCGAGAACGCGCATCTGCATCGCTGGCTCGACGCCGCCGCGGAGCACGTGGAGTTCGAGGGTCTGCCGGCACGCATCTGCTGGCTGGGCTACGGCGACCGCGCGAAAGCGGGGTTGCTGTTCAACCGCCTCGTCGCCGAGGGTAAGATCTCCGCGCCCCTGGCAATCGGCCGCGACCACCTCGATTCCGGATCCGTGGCCTCGCCCTACCGGGAAACGGAGTCGATGCTGGACGGCTCCGACGCCATCGCCGACTGGCCCCTGCTCAATGCCCTGACCGCCGCGTCCTCCGGCGCCACCTGGGTGTCGATCCACCACGGCGGCGGTGTAGGTATCGGTCGGTCCATCCATGCCGGTCAGGTCTGCGTCGCGGACGGCACCGATCTCGCCGCCGCGAAGCTCGAGGCCGTACTGACGAATGATCCCGGGATGGGCGTCATCCGCCACGTCGACGCCGGGTACCCCGAGGCCGTCGACGTCGCCGCAGCGCGTGGCGTCCGCATCCCCATGAACGAGGGCTGAGCCGTGGGAAATCAGTCGACGTGGGCCCAGCGCGTGGCCCTGTCGCTCATCATCGCCACCCCCGTCGCCTTCCTCATGGTCGGAGCGTAACCGGATGTCATCCACCACCGTCAGCTCACTGCTCGACAGCATCGACGACGTCGGCCGGGACAGCATCCGCGGCGGCTACTCGCGCGGCGTCCACACGGAGGCAGAGACGACCCTGCGGGAGTGGTTCCAGGCCGAGGCCGAACGCCGCGGACTGATCGTGGAGACCGATCGCAACGGGATCCTCTGGGCCTGGTGGGATACCACCGATTCACGCGAGGGGGCCCTCGTCACCGGCAGCCACCTCGACTCGGTACCCGGGGGCGGCGCCTTCGACGGTCCGCTCGGGGTGGCCTCGGCGCTGGTCGCGCTCGATCTGCTGCGCGAGCGCGGCCTCCAGCCGAACCGGTCCCTCGCGATCGCCGTGTTCCCGGAGGAGGAGGGCTCCCGCTTCGGCGTGGCCTGCCTGGGATCGCGCCTGCTTACCGGGGCGATCGACGCCGACCGCGTCCGCTCTCTGCAGGACGCCGACGGAACCACGTTCGCCGAGGCCGCCGGCGCCGCCGGGCTCGATCCCACGCACCTGGGCCGCGACGAGGAGGCGATCGGGCGCATCGGCGACTTCGTGGAACTGCACGTGGAGCAGGGCCGGGGGCTGATCGATCTCGATTCCGCCGTCGCCATCGGTTCCACCATGCTGGGTCACGGCCGCTGGCGCCTGTCCATCACCGGGCAGGGCAATCACGCCGGCACCACGCTCATGTCCGACCGCGCCGATCCCATGATCGCCGCGGCGCAGGTGGTCCTCGCCGCGCGGAGGATCGCAGCCGAGCAGGACGGCGCCCGCGCCACGGTGGGCCGCCTGCAGCCCGTGCCCGGGGGGACGAACGTGATCGCGTCCCGCGTGGATCTCTGGCTCGACGTCCGCCACGAGGACGACGCCGTCACGGCGTCCCTGATCGAGAAGATCCACGGCCAGGCCCAGAAGATCTGCGCGTTCGAGGGCTGTACCGCCACGCTGACCGAGGAATCCCACAGCGGCACCGTGCACTTCGACGGCACATTACAGCGCACGCTCGGCAACGCCCTGTCCCGCTCCTTCCCGGGCGCGCCGACGCTGCCCACCGGTGCAGGGCACGACGCCGGGATCCTCGCGGCCGTCGCGCCCACGGCCATGCTCTTCGTCCGCAACCCGACCGGCATCAGCCACTCGCCGGAGGAGTTCGTGGAGCGCGACGACGCCGATGCCGGTGCGCTCGCGCTCGCGGACGTGCTCGAGGAGCTGCTGTGACCCAGCGCATCGGTGGGCGGGACTCCGGATCCGAGGAGCTCGGTCCGGAGGGTCGAGCCGTCTGGTGCGAGCACGTCTGGCTCGGTACGGAGGGCGTCCGCGATGCCGTGCGGATCCAGATCGACGCCGAGGGGTACGTCAGCGGCGTGTTGCCGGGCGTACCGGCGCAGGAGGGCGACGTGGTCCTCCACGGGATCGTCTTCCCGGCGGCCGCGAACGCACACTCCCACGCCTTCCACCGTGCGCTGCGCGGGCGGACCCACGACCGGGGCGGCACCTTCTGGACCTGGCGGGAGGCGATGTACGAGGTGGCGGGCGCGCTGACCCCGGAGCTCTACGAGGAGCTCGCTACCGCCGTCTACACCGAGATGGTCATGACGGGCTTCACGAGCGTCGCCGAGTTCCACTACGTCCATCACCTCCCGGACGGCACGCCGTACGGTCAGGGCGTAGACGGTCCGGAGCCCCACGCCATGGAACTGGCACTGGTACGCGCCGCCGTCCGAGCCGGGATCCGGCTCACCCTGCTGGACACCTGCTATCTCGCCGGCGGCTTCGGGCAGCCGCTCGAAGACGGTCAGCGCCGGTTCTCCGACGGCACTGCGACCCGCTGGCTCGAGAGGCTAGCTTCCCTGCGCCAGACCGTCGCCGCGCTCTACCCGGAGCACCTGGTGTCGGTCGGTGCGGCACTGCACTCGGTCCGCGCCGTCCCCGCCGCCCAGCTGGCGGTCATCGCACGCCACGTGCCGCGTGACCTGCCCCTGCACATCCACCTCTCCGAGCAGCCGGCCGAGAACGAGGACTGTCTGCGCGCCACAGGGCTCACACCCACCGGGCTCCTCCACAGCCACGGCCTGGTCACGGATCGGCTGTCGGCGGTACACGCCACACATATGACGGAGCAGGACATCGCCCTGCTCGGGGACGCCGGGGCCGGCGTCGTGCTGTGTCCCACCACCGAGGCGGATCTCGCCGACGGACTCGGCCCAGCAGGGGACTTCCGTGAGGCGGGCGTCTCCCTAGCTCTCGGGACCGATCAGCACGCCGTCGTGGACCCCTGGCTCGAGATGCGAGCCCTCGAGCACGGGGAACGGCTGCGTACCGGCACGCGCGGCCATTTCGACCCCGAGATCCTCCACGGAATAGCGTCCTCCGGCGGAGCGAGGGCGCAGGGGCGCCGCCGTGCGGGTATCAGTCCCGGTTCGGTCGCCGATCTCATGGCCATCGATCCGCACACCCTGCGGACCGCCGGTTCCACCTGGGATCAACTCGCGTACACGGCGACAGCGCAGGATGTGCTGGCCGTCGTCGTCGGGGGAGTCCTCGTGGTCCGGGACGGTGTCCACGCCACGCTCGGCGATCCCGCCGGGCTCCTGAGCGCGGCCATCGCGAGAGTCGACGCCGCCGTCGCCGAGTCGCACCAGCCCCCTGCCGACCACGCCCACGCCCACACGAGGGAGCGCCACTGATGTCCCTGCTCATCACCCATATCGGCGAGCTCATGACGCAGGATGCCGAGCAGCGCGTTCTCCGGGACGCCGCCGTCGTCCTCGAGGGCGAGCGCATCAGCTGGATCGGCCCGGCCGCACAGGCCCCTGCTGCGGACGAGCGTCACGACGCGGCCGGACGTGCCGGTCTGCCCGGCTGGGTGGACAGCCACACCCACGTGGTCTTCGCTGGGGACCGGACGAAGGAGTTCGAGGCGCGCATGGCGGGAGAGCCCTACGCGGCCGGCGGCATCGAGGTCACCGTCCGGGCCACGCGCGCGGCCCACGACGACGAACTCGACGCGCTGGTGCGAGCCCGTGTCGCCGAGGCGGTGGCCGGAGGCACCACCTACCTGGAGACCAAGACGGGTTACGGGCTCGACGTCGAGCACGAGGCCCGCAGCGCCCGCATCGCAGCCGGCCTCGTCGACGAGGTCACCTTCCTCGGCGCGCATCTGGTACCGACGGGGTGGGACGCCGAGGAGTACACCGATCTCGTCTGCGGGCCCATGCTCGACGCAGTGACACCCTACGTGCGCTGGGCCGACGTCTTCTGCGAGACGGGAGCCTTCACACCGGAGCAGTCCGCACGGGTCCTGCAGGCCTGTGCCGCGGCCGGTCTCGGCCTGCGCGTACACGGCAACCAGCTGGGCCCGGGCGCCGGTACGCGCCTGGCCGTCGAGTTCGGCGCCGCGAGCGTCGATCATCTCAATCACCTCTCCGACGACGACGTCGACGCCCTCTCCGGCTCCTGGTCCGCGGGCCGGACCGGCACCGTCGCCACGTGCCTGCCCGCGTGCGATCTCTCCACGCGCCAGCCCTTCCCACCGGCGCGCCGACTGCTCGAGGCAGGAGCGCAGCTCGCCCTCGCCAGCAACTGCAACCCGGGGACCTCCTACACCAGTTCCATGGGCTTCTGTGTGGCCACGGCGGTGCTGCAGATGGGACTGACCATCCAGGAAGCGGTGCGCGCTGCCACCTACGGGGGCGCCCTCGCCCTTCGCCGGCACACGGGCGACGACGTCGACGGCCACCGCGCCGTCGGCTCGCTCGCCGTCGGGCACCGCGCGGATCTGCAGCTGCTGGACGCACCCTCGGCCACCCACCTGGCATACCGCCCGGGCATGCCGCTGGTGCGCGAGGTATGGCGGGCCGGCGTCCGGGTGCACTAGCAGGCCTGCTGCTGGGAATCCCCAGCGACCACTGGCAGGATGGCGCCATGCACCCCCAGACCGTCCCGTCGCCCGGCAGCCCTCACCGCAAGGATGCCCCGGCGTCGAAGCGTCGCATCACTACGGAACTGCTGATCGTCTTCGGACTGTCCCTCGGGCAGTCCGGCGTCTACGCGATCGTGAGACTCGCGGAGAAGCTGTCGAGGGGACCGCTGGCCGGGCAGACCACCACCCTGAATCCGGTCCTGAACGAACGCCCGTACTTCGATCTCACGTACCAGCTCCTGGGTATCGTCTTCGCCCTGGTACCGGTGGCTCTCGTGCTGTTCCTGCTCAGCGGCCACTCGACCTCCGCCGTCCGCCGGCTCGGTCTGACCTTCGAGAAGCCGCTGCGTACCATCGGCTTCGGTGTGGGCCTCGCGGCGATCATCGGCGTCGGTACGCTGGGGGTCTACGCGGCCGGCAGGGCTCTGGGGATCACCACGGCGCTGGTCCCGGCGGCGCTGGACGACTACTGGTGGACCATCCCGGTGCTCATCCTGTCCGCGCTGAGGCACGCGGTGCTCGAGGAGGTCATCGTGGTGGGGTACCTGTTCATCCGGCTGCGCCAGCTGGGCTGGTCCACGCCCCTGATCATCCTCACGAGCTCACTGGTGAGGGGTAGCTATCACCTGTACCAGGGCTTCGGGCCGTTCATCGGCAACGTGCTGATGGGGCTCTTGTTCGCCTCCTTCTATCACCGGACCCACCGCGTCATGCCCCTCGTGATAGCGCACGCGCTGGTGGACATCGCCGGCTTCGTGGGTTTCGCGCTGCTCGGGCCGGCCATCGGCATCGGAGCATGAGGCGCGCCTCGGAGGAGCGTTGTTCGACGGTTCCTCAGATCCTGACGCTCGGATCCTGACGCTCAGATCTCGACGCGCTGCTTCCCGGTCTCGAAGACGACCGACATGATGCCCGGGGTCCCGTTCGGCGCGACCCATTGGACCTGGACACCGTCGAGGGTGTCCTCGACCTGAGTGCCCAGCCACTCGGTGACACGCTCCGCTGATCCGGCGATGGTGAGGCAGTCGAGTTTGACGGACGCGGCACGGGCCTTCGAGGGATGCAGGGGATCCGTGCCGTCGTCCCAGCGGAGCAGATAGGGTACCTGCGGATCGGCGATGAGCCCCTTGATGCCGATCTGCTCCCAGGAGAGTTCCTGGCCGTCCGGGAACTTGCGATTTCCGGGTACGGCGCTGCGGCCCAGACGCTCCTCGAACGGGGCGAGATCATCGACGGCGACGCACCAGCCCATCCAGCCGCCGCCCGCTTCGGACCGCGCTCGGACGGCCTGCCCGAAGGGCGCCTTGTCCGACGCCGGGTGGTTGAGGACCTCCACCACCTCCAGGTACTGGCCGTTGACCAGGGGGAAGATCATGTTGCGGGTTCCGAAGCGTGGATGCACACCACCCTTGACGGGTTCCATGTCGAGCTTGGCCGCAATTCGCTCTGCTGTCGCAGCGAGGCCGTCGGGTTCACAGGCAAAAGAAACGTGATCCAGTCTCATGCCGTCATCTTGGCACTAAGTGATGTACGTCTCGACTTAGGGTTGCCTAATACCAGATCCAGCGCAGACCCGCCATAGCACATTCACGAAGCGTCACACTCTTGCCCTATCCACCCGGATGGGTTCTCATGGTGGCAGGTCACGAGTGCCAGCGATCAGCCCCGGCTTGCTGGCCGGCAACCCTCCAACCGCGGTGGGGTGCCCCGGGTGAGGACCAGGTCCGCCGTCGCATCGGCGCCGGACAAGCGCGGGCTCCTGCGGGCCCGGTCTTCTGGGCTGCATCGGCCGGGAGTGCCGGCTCCGGCGGAGCCCCTGATGCAGGGAGCACCCATTGAGTCACCACTGGTCCTTCGAGACCCGCCAGATCCACGCCGGCCAGGAGCCGGACATCGCCACGGGAGCGCGTGCGCTGCCCATCTACCAGACGACGTCGTTCGTCTTCCCGAGTGCCGACAGCGCTGCGGACCGCTTCTCGCTCGCGGAACCGGCGCCCATCTACACGCGGATCGGGAACCCCACGCAGGAGGCCGTCGAGACGAGGATCGCGAGCCTGGAGGGCGGGGTGGGTGCGCTGCTGCTCGCCTCCGGGCAGGCCGCCGAGCTCCTGGCCGTCCTGAACATCGCCGAAGCGGGCGACCACATCGTGGCCAGCCCCAGTCTCTACGGCGGCACCTACAATCTCTTCAAGCACACGCTGAAGAAGTTCGGCATCGAGACCACCTTCGTGGCCGACCCCGACGACCTCGAGCAGTGGCGCGGGGCCATCAGACCCACCACCAAACTGTTCTTCGGCGAGTCCGTCTCGAACCCGAGACAGGACGTGCTCGACATCGAGGGCATCAGCGCCGTCGCCCATGAGTACGGGGTACCGCTGATCGTGGACAACACCCTGGCCACGCCCTATCTGCTCCGTCCCATCGAGTGGGGGGCGGACATCGTGGTGCACTCGGCCACCAAGTACCTCGGTGGTCATGGCACCGCGATCGCCGGTGTCATCGTCGACTCCGGTGCCTTCGACTTCGCACAGTACCCTGAGCGGTTCCCCGGGCTGAACACACCGGACGAGAGCTACAACGGTCTCGTCTACGCGAGGGACCTCGGCGTGGGAAGCGCCCTCGGCGCCAATTTCGCCTACATCCTCAAGGCCCGGGTGCAACTGCTCCGCGATCTGGGCGCAGCCGTGTCACCGTTCAATGCCTTCCTCATCGCGCAGGGGCTGGAGACACTCAGCCTGCGCATGGAACGGCACGTCCAGAACGCCCAAGCCGTGGCCAGGTGGCTCGAGGGGCACGGCTTCGTGGAGCAGGTCTCCTACGCCGGGCTCGCCTCGAGTCCGTGGTACGAGCGCGGCAGGAGGTACGGACCCAACGGCATCGGCGCGATCGTCGGCTTCGACATCGTCGGCGGACTCGAGGCCGGCAAGCGCTTCGTCGACGCCCTCGAACTGCACTCACTCGTGGCGAATCTGGGCGATGTCCGCTCACTGGTCATCCATCCGGCGTCCACCACGCACAGTCAGCTCGACGCCGAGGCGCGGATCGCGGCAGGAGTGCGTCCGGGGCTGGTCCGGTTGTCCGTGGGCCTGGAGAACATCACCGACATCCTCGCCGATCTCGACGCCGGCTTCCGGGCCGCCAAGGGCGCCTAGCCGGTGCGGGTCGCGACCACCCACCCCCCTGCTCCGCTGCAGCGTGGAATCCTTCCGGCACACTCGGCGGACGATGGACAGCCGAGGATCGCGTCGATCGGGCCGCTGTCCCTCGAGACCGGGGGCGAATTGCCCGAGGTGCAGCTCGCGTACGAAACCTGGGGAGAGCTTGACCGTGACGCCTCGAACGCCGTCCTCGTGCTGCATGCCCTGACGGGCAGCGCCCATGTGGCGCGCGGTGCCACGGCGGAGGAGGGTTGGTGGGATGCACTCGTGGGGCCCGGGCGAACGGTCGATACCGACAGGTACTTCGTGGTCTCCATCAACATGCTCGGCGGGTGCTACGGCTCCACGGGCCCTGCGAGCCCGGCTCCCGACGGCGCCCCGTGGGGCTCGCGCTTCCCCTTCGTCACCATCCGCGACGCGGTGCGCGCCGAGGCGCTCCTCGCCGATGAGCTCGGCATCGCCGCATGGCACTCGGTCCTCGGCGGCTCGATGGGCGGGGCACGCGCGCTCGAATGGGCGTGCACGTTCCCGGAGCGCGTCCGCCGGTGTGCCGTCATCGCCTGCACCGCAGCGAGTTCGGCCGAACAGATCGCCTTCGCCCAGGCCCAGGTGCAGGCGATCCGCCTCGATCCCGCCTTCCGAGACGGGGATTACTACGATGCTCCGCACCCGGAGGCGGGTCTCGGTCTCGCCCGGCGCATAGCCCACATCACCTACCGGTCGGAGCAGGAGTTCGATGCGCGCTTCGGTCGATCCGGGCAGGGCAGGGAGCGGCCCTTCGGCGCCGTCCTGCCCGTGCACCGCGGCCGCTACCGGGTGGAGAGCTACCTCGATCACCAGGCATCCAAGCTCGCGGACCGCTTCGACGCCAACAGCTACGTGATCCTTACCGAGGCGCTGATGAGTCACGACGTCGAGCGTGAGCGCGGCTCTCTGGCCAATGCCCTGGCAGTCACGGAGGCCGAGTTCTTCATCGCCGCGGTGGATACGGACCGCCTCTACCTCCCCGAGCAGTCGCGGCGCCTGGCCGCGGCCCTGCCCGGGAGCGTACCGGTCCACCGGATCTCGTCCCCGCTGGGGCACGACGCGTTCCTGACGGAGATCCACCAGCTCGATCCTGCCCTGCGCGCCGCGTTCTTCGGGTGGTAGCACCAGCCGCGGCAGCGCTGAGTGGTTGGGTTTGTCGGAGCCCGCCTCTAGTCTTGGGGCTGAGCCTGCTTCCCCCCTTGAGCGGCAGGCGGGTCCGGTGAAAGATCCTGCGGACCCATCGAACCGAGATCATGAGGAGCTGTTCATGGACCTGAGCACTATCGGCTGGAACCAGGAAGCACGCGACAAGATCCTGCTCGACGCCGACCACGCGTTGCAGAGTGCTGTGCGCGAGGCCGTCGAGACGATGGACGGGAAGTCCCGCGACGAGGTCTACGAGTTCCTCTTCGCGACGCTGAAGCCGCAGTTCGTGGACTTCAAGCCCGGGCCCGATCTCGGCGATTGCGCCGACGCCGTCGCCAACGGGGAGATCTCGCTGGAGCAGTAAGCTCCCACCGCGAACTCCACGCGAGAGAGCAGAAGAGACCGGTCAGCGACCCGCCGACCGGTCTTTTCTGCTCTCTGGGTGCTGTCCGGAAGGCGGAAGCCGTGCAGGTTGCTGTGGGTACTCAGTCGTTCACTCGATCGGACCGGCAGGGAGGCCGGGACCGAAGATCGGGACTGCCTCCGGGCGCTTGGCGATCACGCCGTCACCCGAGGATTGCCTCCTGAGCCGCCGCAGCACCCAGGGGACGAAGTACTCCCGTGCCCAGACGAGATCCTCGGCACGCGCCGTCCGCCAGGTCCTCGGGGTCGGCTCCTTCGGCTCGAGCGGATCCAGGGTATGCGGTACGGCGAGCGTCTCGAGGACCATGACGGCGATCGTATGGTGACCCAGCGGCGAGAAGTGCAGGCGGTCGCGGTCCCACATCTGCGGGTTCATGAGCTGCCGCAGCGCCCACATGTCGGCGATCACCGCGTCGTGGCGGGCGGCGATGGTCCGCAGATTCTCGTTGTAGATGGCGGTCTTCGAACGGAGACTGCCGAGGACGGTCTCCCGGACATCGGGACCGGTCAGCAGCACCACGGTGGCGCCGGAGGCCGCGAGGGTCGCGACGACGCCGTCGAGTTTGTCCGCGAGGAGATCCGGATCGCCGCCCGGACGCAGCAGATCATTGCCGCCGGCCGAGATGGTGACCAGATCCGGGTGCAGGGCCAGCGCCGCCCCCACCTGCTGGTCCGCGATCTGCTGCAGCAACCGGCCCCGCACGGCCAGATTCGCGTAGGCGAAGTCCTCCTGCCCGCGCGCCAATTCCTCCGCCACCCTGTCCGCCCAGCCCCGATGTCCACCCGTACTTCCCGGATCAGGGTCGCCGATACCCTCGGTGAACGAATCCCCGAGGGCCACGAACCGGTGCCAGGGATGCGCGCCGGAGCCCTGGTCGATCAGGTCCTGTGCGCTCGGGTCGGGGCCGATCACGTGAGGCTGGGATGATGGCTCGCTGTCAGCCTGCCTGGCTGGTGGAGCAACTGAGGGTTCCATCCCTTCATTCTCCAACTGCCCCGCCTGCTCGGCCACCCTGCAACCGACGCACCCCACGCCTCGACGCGGGACCGCTTCCATGCAGGGCGGGCAGGGTGCCCGTGCCAAGATGGGGCCATGACCGACACCGCCCGTGACTCAGCCGCGCCCTCCGATACGACCTGGGATCCCGTGGTCCTGTGGTCGAGGCCCGAGTCGGAGCGCAGCGGCACTCCGCTCCTGGTTCTCTTCCACGGCTACATGGCGAACGAGGAGGACCTGATGGGCCTCACCGATCATCTGCCGGAGGACTTCACGGTGGCCTCTGTCCGCGCCCCGGAGCTTGCGGGGCCCGGTTTCTCCTGGTTCCCCCTGCCGAGCGAGCCTGCATACGCGGTGGAGAACGTGGCCCGGAGTGTGGGCGCGGTGGCCTCGTGGCTCGACGGCGTACGCGGTATCCACTCGAGTGTGAGTCTGCTCGGTTTCTCGCAGGGTATGGCGGTCGCGACGAGCCTCCTGCGGCACCAGCCGCGCGCGTTCGCGTGCGTCGTCGGACTCTCCGGCTACTGCGTCCCGGCCGAGGGCCACAGCTTCTTCCGGGACGAGGAGGTGTCGATCGCCAGGACACCGCTCTTCTGGGGACGGGACCAGGAGGATCCGGTCATCTCGGCCGAGATGATCGAGACCACGCATGCCTGGCTGACCACCCACACCAGGCTGACGAAGGTCCTCTACTCGGACATGCTCCACAGCATCTCGCAGCGGGAACTCGCCCATGTCCGGGAGTTCCTGGCCCTGACGGTGCAGCGCTGAGCCGCTGCCGGAGGCGCGGCAGCTAACCGCGCACTATCCGCAGCCTCACGCCGTTCACGCTGATGGTGTCGCCGGGATGGATCTGGCGCCCCCGCCGCTCCTCGATCTCACCGTTGACCTGCACCAGGCCGTTGTCGATCAGGGTCTTGGCCTCGGCGCCGTCCTCCGCGAGGGAGGCGAGCTTCAGGAGCTGACCGAGTCTGATCATGTCGTCCCGAATGGGCAGTTCCGTGCTGGGTGCGCTGTCCGTCATGCTGTCCATGATGCCCGAGACCGCGCCCTAGGCTGTACGGGTGTCAGACGCGCCCCTGCTTCCTCCCGCTCTCGGCTTCCCGCTCGCACTCGCAGCCGGTCTGGCCATCCCCGTCCAGGGCCGGATCAACGGAGCGCTGAGTATCAGGCTCGACGACAGCCTCGCGGCGGCGCTGATCAGCTTCGGTACCGGTCTCCTCCTCATGATCGTCATCACGGTTGCTGTTCCGCGTGCGCGGGCCGGCGCACGGCAGATCCTCCCCGCCGTCCGGGAGCGGCGGTTCCCGCCCTACTACATCGCAGCCGGAGCCATCGGGGCGTTCTTCGTCTTCTCCCAGTCCCTGACCATCGGACTGCTCGGGGTGGCACTGTTCACGGTTGCCGCCGTCATGGGGCAGTCCCTCAGCGGCATCCTGGTGGACCGGGCGGGCATCGGCCCCGGAGGCAAGCGCGCAGCCACCCCGATGCGGATCATCGGCGTCGCCCTGACGGTCCTGTCCGTGATCTGGGCCGTCTCGCCACGTTTCGGCGCCACCGGGCAGGTCTCCAGCTGGCTGCTCCCCGTGCTGCTGCCCGTCGCGGCCGGCATCCTGTTGAGCTTCCAGCAGGCCATGAACGGTACGGCGGCGCTGCACTACGGCACACCGCTGGCCGCCACCCTCATGAACTTCATCGCAGGCACCGCGGTGCTGCTGCCCGCCTGGCTGATCAGGATCGCCGTCGTCGGGGTGGGTGACCCGTTGCCGACCCAGTGGTGGTACTACCTGGGCGGCCCGATGGGCTGCATCTTCATCGGACTCGGTGCTCTGCTCGTGCGTAGTCTCGGGGTGCTGCTCACGGGTCTGTGCATGATCGGCGGGCAGCTCATCGGCTCGCTCGCCCTGGACGTGGTGTTCCCCGCCCCGGGCTCGATCATCACGTTCGCCACGCTTGCCGGAACACTGCTGACCCTGGGAGCGATCATCCTCACGACCCTGCCCTGGCCGCGCCGCCTACCGGTGCCGCCTCGCCGCGGCTGATCCGGGGGCGCGGCCGGTCCACGAGCCTGAACGGGGACGGCGTACAGCGCAGGCCCCTGAGTACGAGCGGCTAGGCTTGAATCGTGTGTTCCAGCGCCTGCCTCACCGCAGGAGTCGTCCGGAGAGCACCACCTGACCACCATCGGCGGACCGCACCCAGCGGCCTGCCCAGAACTGGAGACAAATCCCATGGCAGCAGCCAAGTCCGCTCTCGATCCCATCATCTCCCTCGCCAAGCGGCGCGGCTTCGTCTTCCAGTCGGGGGAGATCTACGGCGGGTCCCGCTCTGCCTGGGACTACGGGCCCCTCGGCGCGGAGCTCAAGGAGAATATCAAGCGGCAGTGGTGGCAGGCCATGGTGCGCGGACGCGAGGACGTCGTCGGACTCGACTCCGCCGTGATCCTGCCCCGCCAGGTCTGGGAGGCTTCCGGGCACGTGGACGTCTTCAGCGACCCGCTCGTAGAGTGTCTGAACTGCCACAGGCGTTTCCGCGCCGACCACCTCGAGGAGGAGTACGAGGAGAAGAAGGGCAGGGCCCCTGAGAACGGACTGCTCGACATCACGTGCTCGAACTGCGGGACCAAGGGGCGGTGGACCGAGCCGCAGGAGTTCTCCGGTCTGCTCAAGACCTTCCTCGGCCCCGTGGCATCGGAGGAGGGCATGCACTATCTGCGGCCCGAGACCGCACAGGGCATCTTCGTGAACTTCAACAACGTGCTGACCACCGCGCGCAAGAAGCCTCCGTTCGGCATCGGACAGATCGGCAAGAGCTTCCGCAACGAGATCACCCCGGGCAACTTCATCTTCCGTACACGCGAGTTCGAGCAGATGGAGCTTGAGTTCTTCGTGGAGCCCGGCACGGACGAGGACTGGCACCGGTACTGGATCGACGAGCGCTTCTCCTGGTACACGGGGCTGGGTATCAACCCGGACAATCTGCGTCTCTTCGAGCACCCCCTGGAGAAGCTGAGCCACTACTCGAAGGGCACCACGGACATCGAGTACCGCTTCGGCTTCCAGGGCTCGGAGTGGGGCGAGCTCGAGGGCGTCGCGAACCGGACGGACTTCGACCTCTCCACGCACTCGAAGCATTCGGGAACGGAGCTCGGCTACTTCAACCAGGCCACCAACGAGCGCTACACACCGTTCGTCATCGAGCCCGCCGCTGGTCTCACGCGCTCGTTCATGGCGTTCCTCGTCGATGCCTACACCGAGGACGAGGCGCCGAACGCCAAGGGCGGCGTGGACAAGCGGACCGTCCTCAAGCTCGATCCGCGCCTGGCGCCGGTCAAGGCCGCCGTGCTGCCGCTGAGTCGCAACGAGGAGCTCTCGCCGAAGGCCAAGCAACTGGCGGCCCAGCTGCGCAAGGGCTGGAACATCGATTTCGACGACGCCGGCGCCATCGGCCGGCGCTACCGCCGCCAGGACGAGATCGGCACGCCGTTCTGCATCACCGTCGACTTCGACACGCTCGAGGACCAGGCCGTCACCATCCGCGAACGCGACACCATGACGCAGGAGCGCGTGGCCCTCGACCAGGTGCAGGGCTACCTCGCCGCCCGCCTGATCGGGGCCTGATGGCACTGGACTACCGCCCCTGGCAGGAGGGCGACGAACTCGAGCTCCTCCAGCTCTGGGGCGGCCCCGAATCGGCTGCGGTGGAGCAGTTCCGCGGCTCGTTCCAGCCCTCCTCGGACACCCCGTGGAACCGCTGCATCACCGTGGTGGACCAGGGTGTCCCTGTCGCGGCGGGCTGCGTCTATGGTGCTGCGCTCCACCCGGACCGGCTCTGGTGCTACATCGAGGTGGCCCTCGATCACCGCCGCGCAGGCATCGGCTCCACCCTGTTCACGATGCTCCAGCACGAGGCCGCCGGGTCACCGTCAGGAGTGACGACGATGCGCTCCAAGGTGACACCGGAAGCGAGTGGGGCACTGTTCGCAGCGGCTCTGGGTCTGGTGACGCTGCAGCGCTCGCGGCTCGTCGTCGTCGGACCCGGCGCGCTGGCACCCTCGGCGTTCGACGACGCCGCCGGTCCGCAGCTCGAGGAAGCCGCGACAGGGTCGGTGGAACTGACCCGCGCGCTCACCGCGTTCTACGAGTCCGTCCACGCCTGGGATCGTGCCGAGCTCAGTCTGGGACGAGCCCAACAGCTCTTCCTGGGCGAGGCGAGCGGCGCCGGGGGAGCGGTGGTGCTGCGCGAGAAGCCGAAGACCGATGGCGGGTCGATCGCCGCGTTCGCCGTCAGCTACACGCAGGCCCGCACGGACGACCCCGCGGACGTCCTGCTCGGGTACGACACAGCGCTGCCGCAGCAGGAACAGCAGGCGGCGGTGGCCACCCTCGTGGCCATGCTCGTCCACCAGTACCCCATCCGGCTCGAGCTGGACGACTCGATGGAGGCGCTCGTCGCCGTCGTCGAGCCGCTGCTCGCCTCCGGTGCGGCATACGTGGCAGGGCCCGACACGCTCGTCGTCGCGACCGCCTGATCCGATGGTCAGGGGGTGTGCCCGGCACCACCGCGGCTGCGCACGGTATCAGCCGCGGTCGTGCCGACCCGCTTTCTTGTCGGCGATGTCGGCGGCGACGCGTTCGTCGTCGGTCATGGCGCCACCGCCCAGGTGCGCCGGCATCCACCAGGCACCCGGTTCTGGATCAGGGTAGTCGGCCATGCCGATCTCGATGCCCGCCTGCAGTTCGCGGCGCAGGTGCTCGGTCTCCGCAGCGACCTCCAGTCCCGGTGCGGGGCGGATCGGCTCGCCGACGTGGACACGCACGGGCGTCTTCCAGGCACGCCTCAGGGAGAATCCGTGCCCGCGGCTCAGGAGGCGATGGGCGCCCCAGACGGAGACGGGGATGACGGGCACCCCGGCCTCCGCCGCGAGGCGGACCGCGCCGGTCTTCAGCGCGCGGACTGTGTAGCTGCGGGACACGCCTGCCTCGGGCGCCACGGCCACGTACTCCCCGGCGCGCAGCTTGGCGAGCGCGCCGTCGTACGCTTCCGCCCCGTCCATCCGGTTGGTGACCACGTGCCCCAAGCCGAAGACGAACGGGCTGACGAACCAGTGGTCGGCTGCACGCTTCGAGATGAGGAAGCGTGCCTGGATGCGGGCGTGGTTCCAGAGCACCAGCTCGGTGAAGGCGAAGTCGAGGTAACCGAAGTGGGTGATGGCGACGACGGCACCGTGCCCGGGCACCGCGCGCCGCGAGCGCCCGTTCAGCGGATCCGAGGCAGGCAGGTGCTCGGTGCCGGTGACCCGGATGGGCAGGCGCAAGGCGCCGAAGACCAGCTTCCCCGCGTACACCACGCATCGGTACATGCGGTCGTTCTGCCGCGGCTTCCAGCCCATGGTCAGCTCCCTCGTCCGGCCGTCGATGAGCGCACGATGATCCGGCGCCCGTATATCCTTTGTACCCTCCTGCGGGGACCCTCGTCGCGCCCCCGATTTGCGGATGCTTGCGACAATGAAGAGGTGAGTGCAGTATCGACCCTCCCCGCCCTGTCCAGCGACATCCCCACCGGCCCTGACGCGAGCCCTTCCGCCGCGCCCGGGGGAGCCCTGAAGCTGGAGCTGCCGCCCCTGAGCCTCGGCAACATCACCGTGGACACACCGGTGATCCTCGCACCCATGGCGGGCATCACCAACAGGGCTTTCCGACGCCTGTGCCGTGAGTACGGTGGTGGCCTCTACGTCTCGGAGATGGTCACATCGCGTGCACTCGTGGAGCGCAGCCCGGAGTCGCTGCGGATCATCTCGCACGACGACGACGAGGACGTGCGCTCCGTGCAGCTCTACGGCGTCGACCCGAAGACGGTCGGTGCTGCGGTGCGCCTGCTCGTCGAGGAGGACCGCGCGGACCACATCGACCTGAACTTCGGCTGCCCGGTACCCAAGGTCACCCGCAAGGGCGGGGGAGCAGCCCTGCCCTGGAAGCTCGATCTGTTCACCGATATCGTCCGCACCGCGGTGCGCGAGGCATCCAGGGGCGAGATCCCGCTGACCATCAAGATGCGCAAGGGCATCGACGAGGACCACCTCACGTTCCGGGAGGCCGGCAGGATCGCCCGCGACAGCGGCGTGGCCGCCGTCGCCCTCCACGGCCGCACCGCCTCGCAGTTCTACTCCGGGCAGGCCGACTGGAACGCCATCGCCGAGCTGCGCGAGGCGCTGCCCGACATCCCCGTGCTCGGCAACGGCGACATCTGGAGCGCCGAGGACGCCGTGCGCATGGTGCGGCAGACCGGCGTCGACGGCGTCGTCATCGGCCGCGGTTGCCAGGGCCGCCCCTGGCTCTTCGGCGATCTGATGAACGCCTTCGAGGGCGACGCCGAGCGCTTCCGGCCCGACCTCGGGCAGGTCGCCGCGACCGTCTACCGGCACGCCGAGCTCCTCGTCGAGACCTTCGGCAGCGAGATGATGGGTCTGCGCGACATCCGCAAGCACATGGCCTGGTACTTCAAGGGCTATGTCGTGGGTGGCGACCTGCGGGCCAGGCTCGCCGCCGTCCCCACCCTCGAGGTGCTCCGCGGGCTGCTGGACGAGCTCGACCTCACCTCGCCCTATCCCGGGCAGGACGCCGAGGGGCCGCGGGGCCGCGCCGGATCCCCGAAGCGGACGGCGCTGCCCGAGCACTGGCTCGACGCGCGCGTCCTCGACAGTGCGCAGCAGGCCGACATCAGTGCCGCCGAGGTGGACGTCTCCGGCGGGTGAGACGCGCACGGCTCACTCCATCGCCGCGAGACACGAGCACTCTGCCTGATCAGAAAGGCACCATGAGCTTCCCCGGAACAACCTCGACGCCCGGCTACAGCACCGCCGACACCGAGCGGTGGGTGCAGGAGCCGCCCAAGAGCCTGCACCGCACCGACTTCGAGCGGGACCGCGCCCGCGTGCTCCACTCCTCGGCGCTGCGCCGCCTCGGGGCGAAGACGCAGGTCGTCGCACCCGATACCGACGATTTCGTCCGCACCCGCCTGACGCACTCGCTGGAGGTCGCCCAGGTGGGCCGCGAGCTCGGCAGGACCCTCGGGTGCGACCCCGACATCGTCGACACCGCCTGCCTGGCCCACGATCTGGGGCATCCGCCCTTCGGGCACAACGGCGAGTCCGCGCTCAACGGGATCGCCCACGGGATCGGCGGTTTCGAGGGCAACGCGCAGACCCTCCGCCTGCTCACCAGGCTCGAGTCGAAGGTGCTGCAGGCCGACGGTGGACCGGCCGGCCTGAACCTGACCCGGGCCAGTCTCGATGCAGCGTGCAAGTACCCGTGGACCGCGGCGTCCGCGCCCGTCCTCAGGGGACAGCGGACCACGAAGTTCGGGGTGTACGAGGACGACCTCCCGGTCTTCGACTGGCTCCGCAGCGGTGCCCCCGAGGCCCGCTCGTGCGTGGAGGCCCAGGTCATGGATCTCGCGGACGACATCTCCTACTCGGTGCACGACGTCGAGGACGCCATCGTGGCAGGGCATCTGCAGCTGCGGTGGATGGACAGCGCCGATGCCCGCGCCCGCGTGGTCGGCTACACGCAGCAGTGGTACCTCCCCGGCAGCGATCCCGCCGCCGTCGACGCCGCGCTGGCCCGCCTCGAGGCCACCGAGGTCTGGGTCCGCGAAGCAGACGGCACCCGGCGGTCCATGGCTGCACTGAAGAACATGACGAGCCAGCTGATTGGGCGCTTCTGCCTCGACGCGATGCAGGCGACCCGCGCCATCTACGGACCCGATGCACTCACCCGGTACAACGCGCAGATGGTGGTGCCGGAGGAGACCGGTATGGAGATCGCGGTGATGAAGGGCCTGGCCACCACGTACGTGATGACCACCGAGCACCGCCAGCCGCTGTACGAGCGGCAGCGGGAGATCCTCGCTTCCCTCGTGGCGCAGATCCACGCCGCCGGTGACCGTCAGCTCGAACCGATGTTCGCCGCCGACTGGCGGGAAGCCCAGGACGACGACGCGCGTCTGCGTGTGGTCATCGATCAGGTGGCGTCCCTCACCGACGCCTCCGCCCTGGGCCTCCACGAGCGGATCGTCGGACCCGTCCCGAGCCTGTGGTAGTCCCGGCGCAGGGGGCGCGGTCCGCTCCCGCTGTGGGCTTGCGCACATGCGCGACAACGGCGGACGGTACGTCACCGCCGCGGGCCTAAGCTTGGTCCCATGGCCGGTCTCATCAAGCGCGAGGACATCGATGAGATCCGTCAGCGGACGGATCTCAAGGAGGTCGTCGAAGGCTACGTGACGCTGAAGTCCGCGGGCGTCGGATCGTGGAAGGGACTCTGTCCGTTCCACGACGAGCGCTCCCCGTCCTTCCACGTACGGCCGCAAATGGGCTCCTACCACTGCTTCGGCTGCGGCGAGGGCGGCGACGTCATCTCCTTCGTGCAGAAGCTCGACCACACGTCCTTCACCGAGACCGTCGAGAAGCTCGCGGCCAGGATCGGCCACGAACTGCACTACGAGGACGGCGGTACCGGTCCGCGCCGCGAGGACGTCGGCAAGCGCCAGCGGCTCCTGGACGCCCATAAGATCGCCGCCGAGTTCTACCGTGACCAGCTGCTCACGCCGAACGCTGCGACGGCCCGCCAGTTCCTGCAGGAGCGCGGCTTCGACCGCGGGGCCGCGGATCACTTCGGTGTCGGGTACGCACCGCAGGCCTGGGACGCCCTGCTGAACCACCTGACGAATCGCGGCTTCACCCTCGACGAACTGAAGCTGACCGGGATGTTCAGCGCCTCCTCGACCAACGCCACCCGCTTCTACGACCGCTTCCGGGGACGCCTCATGTGGCCCATCCGCGACATCACGGGGGACACGGTGGGGTTCGGCGCCCGCAGGCTGTACGACGACGATCAGGGGCCCAAGTACCTCAACACCCCCGAAACCTCCCTCTACAAGAAGTCCCAGGTGCTGTACGGCATCGACCTCGCCAAACGCGAGATCGCCAAGAACCGGCAGCTCGTCGTCGTCGAGGGCTACACCGACGTCATGGCGTGCCACCTCGCCGGGATCGGCACCGCCGTCGCGACGTGCGGTACGGCGTTCGGAACCGAGCACATCAAGATCGCCCGCCGGCTCCTGTCCGATGACGGCACAGGAGGTGAGGTGATCTTCACGTTCGACGGCGATGCTGCCGGGCAGAAGGCCGCGCTGCGCGCCTTCGAGGAGGACCAGCGCTTCAACGCCCAGACCTACGTGGCCGTCGAGGCCTCCGGCGCGGACCCGTGTGATCTCCGTCAGAGCGGGGGCGACGACGCCGTGCGGGCGCTCATCGCCGACCGCCGCCCGCTGTTCGAATTCGCGATCAAGGCGTCCTTCGCCAGCTACGATCTGTCCTCCGGCGAGGGCCAGGTCAAGGCACTGCGGCACGCGGCACCGATTGTCGCGGCGATCCGCGACGTCTCCCTCCGCTCCACCTACACCAGGGAGCTCTCGCGCTGGCTCGGCATGCAGTACGTCGGCGAGGACCAGGTGGCCCGGGCCGTCTCGGCCGCGGCCCGCCGGGACGCGGCCGACGCCTCCGGGCAGCGGCGGGCGCCCGCGGCCGGCGACCACGGTGCAGCGCCGGGCACCACCGCCGACGCCGGACCCTCCTCCGACGAACCGTTCTTCGAGCGTCCTGATCCGCGCGATCCGGTTGCCCGGATGGAGCGTGAGGCCCTGGAAGTGGTGATCCAGCAACCGACGCTGCTCACGAAGGTGCAGTGGGAGGCCTTCTCCGCCTTCCGGCTCACCGTCCCAGGCTATGAGGTGGTGCACACCGCGGTCCTCGCGGCAGGAGCGGCAGGAACGGAGCTCTCGCGCTGGGTCGAGTCGGTCCGGGAGGGGGTGCCGGACGTCCTGCGCCCCCTGGTCAGCGAACTCGCCGTCCGTCCGTTGCCCGCCAAGGACGCCGACGCGATGGTGAGCTACTGCCGGGACATCCTCAACAGACTCACCGAACTGCGGATCACCCAGCAGAAGGCGGACAAGCTCGGACAGCTCCAGCGCATGGACCCGGCGGCCGATCCGGCACTGTACAACCAGGTGCAGCGCGATCTCATGGACCTCGAGATGCAGCGCCGACAGCTCCGCGAGGACTGAGCCGGCGGCGATTTCACTTCGCTCCGGAAGGTCTGTAATGTTGGGCCTGCGCTTTCCTCCGTAGCTCAATTGGCAGAGCATTCGACTGTTAATCGAAGGGTTACTGGTTCAAGTCCAGTCGGAGGAGCTCCTGTGCCCCCGACCCGTGGAAACACCGGTCGGGGGCACTTTCGATTTTCTCGCGATCCTCCGGCACGGGTTCACGATGCGGCCCCGGCAGGGTGTCGGTGGGCAGGCGTAGGCTGTGCGCATGGACACCGACGGTTCGCTCATCCTCGTCACAGGGGCCACCGGGTACATCGGCGGCCGGCTCGTCTCGAAGCTCGTCGCAGATGGTCACCGGGTCCGGGTGATCGTGCGCTCTCCCCAGAAGCTCAAGGACGTCCCGTGGGCAGGCTCGGTCGACATCGTGCAGGGTGATCTACAGGACCGGGACCTCATGCGTGAGGTGAGCAAGGGTGTCGGCACGCTGTACTACCTCGTCCACTCCATGGGATCCGGCAAGGACTTCGACAGGCGTGAGGCCGAGATCGCGACCATCGTCTCGGAGGCCGCGACGGACGCAGGAGTGCGGCGCATCGTGTACCTCGGTGGTCTCCACCCCGACGGCGTGGAGCTGTCCACCCATATGCGCTCACGCACCCAGGTGGGCCAGATCCTCCTGGCCTCCGGCACCCCGACCATCGCGTTCCAGGCCGGTGTGGTGATCGGTTCGGGATCGGCGTCCTTCGAGATGATCCGGCACCTCTCCGACGTCCTGCCGGTCATGCCCGCACCCAAGTGGGTGCTGAACCACATCGAACCCATCGCCGTCCGCGACATCATCCACTACCTGGTCGGGGCGTTGGAGCTGCCGGAGGGCCTGAACCGGACCTTCGACCTCGGTTCGCGTGAAGTCCTCACCTACGCGGAGATGATGAACCAGTACGCGGTCGCAGCCGGACTTCCACGGCGCACCATCCTCGCGCTGCCTGTCCTCACCCCGCGTCTGGCCGGTCATTGGGTCAATCTGGTGACACCCATCCCGCGAGGTATGGCCATGCCGCTGGTGGAGTCTCTGCAGCACGACGCCGTCACCGTCGAGCACGACATCGACGAGTACATCGGCATTCCCGAGGGCGGACTGACGGGCTACCGGCGCGCCGTCGACCTCGCGCTGGGGAAGATGCGCGCGGGGGAGGTGGAGACGAGCTGGGCCGGGGCATCCCAGCCGGAGACCTTCACGGAGGCCGATCCGCTGCCCTCCGATCCGCTGTGGGCCGGACATACCGTCTTCACCGACGTGCAGACCTACAGCTCGACGGCGTCCCCGGACCGGCTGTGGAGCGTGGTCGAGGGCATCGGCGGTGAGAACGGCTGGTACTCCTGGACCGTGGGCTGGGCGGCGCGAGGCTGGATGGACAAGATCGCCGGCGGCGTCGGGCTCCGCCGTGGTCGCCGGGACGCCAAGGAACTCCTCACGGGCGAGGCGCTGGACTTCTGGCGCGTGGAGGAGCTCGTCCACGGCGAACGGCTCAGGCTCAGGGCCGAGATGAAGGTTCCCGGCAGGGCCTGGCTGGAGTTCCGGGTGGCACCGGATGGTTCTGGAAGTGACTACTACCAGCGTGCTGTGTTCTTCCCGTACGGCCTCTCCGGACGCCTGTACTGGCTCGCGGTGCTGCCCTTCCACGGGTTCATCTTCAAGGCGATGGCCCGGAACATCGCCAGGGCGGCCGAAGCTCTGCCGGGCGGGTCGGAGCCGGGTTCGCGGCCGGCTACTGCAGCGCCGGCACCGAGCGGGGTCTGACCACCGTCCACAGGAACATCGTTCCGAGGATCACGCATGCGGCCATGATCAGTGCCATCGGCGTCGCCGAGTCGATGCCCTCGCCGAGCAACCCCACGAGCGGTGAGATGATGCCGGCGGTGCCGAAGGTCACCGCGCCGAGGAGGGATGCCGCTGTCCCCGCCTGGGCGCCGTTGTTGATCAGCGCCAGCACCTGCACGCACGGGAAGATGAATCCCGTGGCCATGATGTAGCCCCACAGGGGCAGAGCGGTTCCCCAGAAGCCGAGCCCGAGCTGATCGAAGGCCACGATCAACAGGGCCATGACGAGTTGGACGATCGTCGCGCCCGCGATGACCCACTGAGGGCCCACGCGGCGGAGCACACGAGCGCTGATCTGGACGCCGGCGACGATGCCGAGGGAGTTGACGGCGAAGAGAAGACCGTACTGTTGCTCGTCGAGCCCGTAGGGACCCTGGAAGAGGAAGGGCGAGGCGGAGAGGTAGGAGAAGAGCCCGGAGAAGTTCATGCCTCCCACCAGCAGAATGCCGATGAAGATGCGATCCCGGAGTACCACGCGGTACCGCTCGGTCACCGTCAGCCCGGACTGACGCCGGTGTGTCCGGGGCAGTGTCTCGACGATGAAGATCGACACGGCGGTGATGACCAGCACGCCGTAGCCGGCGAGGAACCAGAAGATCCCCGGCCAGGGGAAGAGCAGGAGCAGCTGGGATCCGATCACCGGGGCGAAGATCGGCGCCATGCCGTTGACGAGTGCCATGTACGAGAGCATGCGCACCAGCGTGTAGCCGCCGAAGAGATCCCGGACCATCGCCATCGCGACGACGCCACCTCCGGCCGCTCCCACGCCCTGGAGCACACGGAACAGCATCAGCATCGTGATGTCATCGGAGGACGCGGCGCCGATGGACGCGCCCACGTGCACCACCGTGGCAGTGATGAGGGGAAGCCGACGTCCGGTCGCGTCACTGAGCGGACCTACGAGCAGCTGACCTGCGGCGAAGCCGATGATCGTCCCCGTGAGTGTCAGCTGGACGGCGGCCTCCGACACACCCAGATCGGCCTGCAGCGCGGGGAAGGCAGGCAGGTACAGATCGATCGTGAAAGGGCCGAGTGCCGTCAAGGTTCCGAGGATGACGATATAAACGATCTTCTGCCGTCGGGAGAGCAGATCGCCCGGGTGGGTGGTGGTCACGATGCTGCCTTCGGAGACGGACGGGACGGACGGGATATCGGATGATCGGACGCGTCGGCCGACCGGGAGAATCGCAGCGTCGCGAAGCCGAAGCGGGACTGACTGATCCTAGCTCCTCCAGCAGCGATCGACGCCCCGCGGAACTTGACGGTGTGTGTCGTCCGGTCCAGTTCGCCATCCGTCGCTCTGACGTAGGGTGAGGATCACCAAACGAGCAGGGAGATCGACATGGACAAGAACGACGACGATTCGGGTGCAGCGGAGTCACCGAAGCATCTCGCCCGGGTCATCGGGATCAGCCTGGCAGCCGCGGTCGGTGGGCTGCTGTTCGGCTTCGACACCGCGGTCATCAACGGGGCTGTTGACTCCATCCAGGCGGACTTCGGCCTGAGCGCCAGCGTGCTGGGATTCACCGTCGCGATCACGCTCCTCGGCTGCGCCGTCGGCGCCTGGTTCGCCGGCGGCTTCGCCGACAGGTTCGGACGCAAGAAGGTCATGGTCGCCGCGGCGATCCTCTTCGCCGTGAACTCCGCCGGGTCCGCCTACGCGTTCTCCGAGTGGGACCTCATGGCCTGGCGCCTCGTCGGCGGCCTCGCCATCGGTACAGCCTCGGTGATCGTGCCGGGGTACATCGCGGAGATCGCCCCGACGAAGTGGCGTGGCGGTCTGGCGTCCATCCAGCAGCTTGCCATCACCGTCGGCATCTTCGCGGCGCTGCTCTCGGACGCCTCCCTCGCCAGCGCGGCCGGGGGAGCGGGGAACGAGTTCTGGTGGGGTCTGACCGCCTGGCGCTGGATGCTCCTGGTGGGTGTTGCACCGGCGGTGATCTACGGCATCCTGGCTCTGATCATCCCGGAGTCGCCCCAGTACCTCATTCGCGCCAACCGCGACGCGGAGGCCGCGGGTGTCCTTTCCCGGGTATCGGGGGTCAGGGACACCGATCGTCGGATCAAGCAGATCCGAGAGAGCTTCGAGACCGAGGACCGGGCCTCGTACCGTGACCTGCGGGGCAAGGCTCTCGGACTGCAGCCGATCCTCTGGATCGGCATGATCATCGCGGCCCTGCAGCAACTCGTCGGTATCAACGCGATCTTCTACTACTCCACCACCCTCTGGAAGTCAGTCGGTTTCAGTGAATCCGATTCCTTCACGACGTCGGTGATCACCTCGGTCATCAACGTGTCCATGACCTTCGTCGCGATCTTCTTCGTCGACAGGATCGGCCGCCGCCGCCTGCTCCTCATCGGTTCCGTCGGCATGACGATCGGTCTGCTGGCCGCGACGCTGTCCTTCTTCCAGGCCGAAGGGACGGGGGACGACATCGCGTTGCCAGGTGTGTGGGGGCCCATCGCCCTCGTCGGCGCGAATCTCTTCGTCGTGTTCTTCGCGGCGACCTGGGGACCGGTCATGTGGGTCACCCTCGGGGAGATGTTCCCCAACCGCATCCGGTCGATCGCCCTCGGGGTCGCGACGATGGTGAACTGGGTGTTCAACTTCATCGTCACCGTCACCTTCCCCTGGGTCAGCGAGAATCTCGGCCTCTGGGTCATGTATGCGGCCTTCACGGTGTTCGCCGTGCTGTCCTTCGTGTTCGTGCGCAAGCGGCTCCCCGAGTTCATGAACAAGGATCTCGAGGACAACACGCAGCTCAGCAAGGCCTGATCGGTCGAGGAACCGTGCATCCTCATCGGTGACGGCTCGCCCCCGGAAGCTCATGCGCTCCCGGGGGCGAGCCGTGAGTCCTCACGGTGGTAATTTTGGTGGAGCAGTCGTCCAGCAGGAACTCAGGAATGGAGGCAGGGCCTATGAACAGCTCGGCTAGTACGCGTGTCAAGCGCCCCGTGGGCTCGCTCTCACTCTTCGGACTGATCAAGCTCCTCGGGCGCCTGACGCCCCGGCAGATCAGCGACGAAGTCTCGATAGCGATCAACGAGATGAAGCAGAAGGGGATCAAGGCCGGTATCGCCGCTGCGTTGCTCGTGGTCGCGCTGGTCTTCGCCCTGTTCTTCGCCGTGGCGCTCGTCGTCGCAGCCATCATGGGTCTTGCCGAGCTGATGTCGGCCTGGCTCGCAGCCCTGCTGGTCGCGCTGCTCTTCCTCGTGATCGCCGGAGTGCTGGCGCTGATCGGTGTCTCCCGCTTCAAGAAGCAACTGCCCCTGCTCCCCGAGGACGCGATCTACGGTCTCCGCTACGACCTCGGCGTCCTCAAGGAGGGCCGCAGGTTCGATCCCGCAACCCTCGACGTCAAGAAGTCGAAGGACGGCAAGGACGACAAGGGCAAGGACGACGACCAGAAGGACTCCACGCCGAAGGAGCCGGCACCGTCCTACGAGGAACTGCGTGGCCGCTCCGGTGAGCGGCGTGCGCACATGGCGGAAGCACGCGATTCCCTCGGAGCGCGCGTGGACGTCAAGACGCGTCTCGAGAAAGCCCGGCACCGTTCGTCGCAGGGCCCTGTCGCCCGGGGATCCACCAGGGCCTCCCGCAGCGACGAGGTCGCCGCAGTCTCGGTGCGCCGTGTCGTCTCGCACAACACGACGCTGGCTGATCGCTGGAAGCCGCTGAGTGTCCTCACGGCATCCGTTGCGGCGATGATTCTCATGCTGCGCCGCCTGCTGACGAAGTAGGGGCCGCCGAGGCAGCGGCGTGCCTCTCCTTGCTATCGCGCTGGCTCTGCTGAGCGCCTTCTTCCTCGCCTTCGGTGCCCAACGCCAGGGAAGTGCCGTCCGGAGGAGTACGGGCGGGCGTTCTCTCAGGCCTGCTGGGTTCGTGCAGCTCCTCACCAACCCACGCTGGTTGCTCGGACTTCTCCTCCTCGGTCTCGGTACGGTGCTCAACGTCATCGCCCTGACCATCGCGAGCCTCACCGTGGTACAGCCCATCGGTGCCATCGCGCTGGTGATCACCACCATCGTCAATTCCCGCGATCAGGGTATCCGGCTCAACCGTGCCATGATCGTCGCGATCGCCGCCTGTGTCAGTGGCAGCGCCCTGTTCGTCCTGCTCGCCGTCACCGTCACGCGTGAGAACCGCGCCATCGATACCGACCAGGAGTCGACGGTGGTGCTCCTGCTCGGTGTCGCCGTCGCCCTGTTCGGCACTGTGGCAATCATCGGCAGACGCCGGCTCGGCGCCTTCTCGTACATTCTCGGAGCAGGCGTCCTCTTCGGTTTCGTCGCCGTGCTGACGAAGATCGTCGCCAGCCATCTGCTCGAGCCGAACGGCCGCTTCCTGCTGAACGTGCCACCGCTGACGCTGGTGTCCCTAGTCGCCGCGGCCGCCCTGGGCTCCTGGTTCGTGCAGAACGCCTACGCGACCGGGCCGCCCGATCTCGTCATCGCCGGGCTCACCGTGATCGACCCGATCATCGGCATCGCGGTCGGTATCTCCATCCTCGACGAACTCCAGGCCTACGTGAGCATGGGCACCGTGCTGAGCATGGGCGTGGCAGCTCTCATTGCTATTGTTGGGGTCGTCCTGCTGGCGCGCCATCATCCCGACGTGCCGCAGCGGCAGGACTGAGAAACCGTGATCATCGAATCCGTTCCACCGACGTAGGGGATCCACCCGTGAGTGACCCGGCTGAATTCAAGCCCCTGACCATCCTGATCGCCGCGGAGACGTACCCGCCCGATGTGAACGGCGCAGCGCAGTTCGGGTACAGACTCGCCAGGGGGATGACTGCGCGGGGACACCGTGTCCATGTGCTCGCACCGGCTGCAGCGAACGGTGCCAGCTTCACGGAGGAGGGCGGGGACTGGGCGGTGCACCGCCTGCGCTCGCACAATGTGCCCACGCATGACTACTGGAGGCTGTGCTACCCATGGGAGATCAGGCGCGACATCGATCTGCTCCTTGACAAGGTGGCTCCGGATGTCGTCCACGTCCAGTGTCACTACATGGTCGGGCAGTACACGCTGAACGAGGCGGTCAGGCGCGGCATCCGCGTCGTGGCGACGAACCATTTCATGCCCGAGAATCTGAATCCGTTCCTCCCGTTCCCCAGGTGGCTCAAGGAGATCATCGCCAGGAATTCGTGGAAGGACATGGGCAGGCTGATGGGCAGAGCCGCAGCCGTGACGACGCCCACGCCGCTCGCCGCGCAGGCCATGCTCGAGAAGGCGTTGCTGCCCGGGGTGCTGCCGGTCTCCAACGGTGTGGACTCGGGTTCCTACGAGATCGAGGCGGGCGAGGTGATCGAACCCCACGCGGACCCGACCGTCCTCTTCGTCGGCCGCCTCGCCGAGGAGAAGCACGTCGACGTGCTCATCGACGCAGTTGCCAGGACCCCCGAACACCTGCGGGTCCACCTCGAGATCGTGGGTGGCGGAGAAGTCAAACCCGCCCTGCAGGCGCAGGTCGCGCGGCTGGGTATCGGGGACCGGGTGAGATTCCACGGTCTTGTCAGCGACGCGGAACTACGCTTGCACTACATCCGCGCGGATCTGTTCTGTCAGCCCGGCACCGCCGAACTGCAGTCCCTGGTGACCCTCGAGGCCATGTCCGCCTCCACCCCCGTGGTGCTCGCCGATGCGATGGCGCTCCCGCATCTGGTGCGAGCAGGTGAGAACGGATTCCTGTTCACACCCGGTGATCCCGACGACCTGGCTCGGCGGATCACCGACGTCGTCCAGCTCTCCCACGAGGACAGGCGAAGGATGGGTGCGGCGAGCAGGACGCTGGTGAGCAGGCACGACATCGATGCGACCCTCGAGACCTTCGAGAGCCTGTATTACGGTGCCGCCCAGCCCGGACAGCGGCTCGGAGAGCCACGCGGACAGCATCGAGCGCCGCGGGCTCCGCATACAATGAAGGGGCGTGCCCCGGGGGCTGTAGCTCAGCTGGTTAGAGCAGCGGACTCATAATCCGTTTGTCCTGGGTTCAAGCCCCAGCAGCCCTACCACGCCTGCTGCCGGGACGGCGTCTCACCCTCAAGAGGGCGACGTCGTCCCGGTCACACGCTCGGCTGTGCAGTGCTCGCCGAATGGTACTGGCGCCCTATGTTACCCACGGGTAACATAGGGGACGAATACAGAGAGCCTCTCACGCGGTCCGCGTGATCGAGGACGGCCGCCGACCGGAGCGAGGCAAATCCATGAGCAAGACATCGATCGACATCAACGATCTCCCCTACGCGGACGGGGACTTCTACTCCTTCGAGGAGCTTTTGACCGACAAGGAACGGGCACGTCTCGAGGAAATCCGTTCCTGGCTGGCGCGGGAGGTCCAGCCGAACGCCATCGACTGGTGGAACAGGGGAGTCTTTCCACAGGAACTCATCCCGAAGATCGCCGAGCTCGATCCCATGAGTCCTGTGCACCGCCAGGGTTACTCGAATCTGTTCGCCGGGATCTGCCATGCAGAGTTCACGCGTGCGGATGCCTCGGTCGCGACCTTCCTCGGCGTCCACGACGGCCTGTTCACCGGGTCGATCGAGCTCCTCGCGTCGAAGGAGCAGCAGGAT
Source organism: Arthrobacter sp. (assembly GCA_029257465.1). Taxonomy (GTDB): domain Bacteria; phylum Actinomycetota; class Actinomycetes; order Actinomycetales; family Micrococcaceae; genus Arthrobacter_D. The sequence goes on from JARIBG010000061.1 coordinate 40,698, forward strand.
GAATGGCTGCCGGACATCTACGCACTGAAGAAGATCGGAGCCTTCGGACTCACCGAACCGCTCGGCGGGTCGGACGTGGCCGGAGGGACCCGGACCATGGCGCGACGGGACGGGGACACGTGGATCCTGAATGGCGCCAAGCGCTGGATCGGGAATGCGACGTTCTCCGACTGGGTGGTCATCTACGCGCGCGACGAGGAGGACAACCAGGTCAAGGGCTTCATGGTGGATACCTCCACTCCCGGTTTCACCTCCACGAAGATCGAGAACAAGATCGCGCTACGGACGGTGGAGAACGCCGACATCGTCCTCGAGAACGTGGTCATTTCCGACGACTTCCACCTCAAGGGCGCGAACAGCTTCCGCGACACGAACAAGGTTCTCAAGGTCACGCGGCTCGCCGTCGCGTGGCAGGCCGTGGGTCAGCAGCTCGCCGCCTTCGACGTCGCACGGCGTTACGCCGTGGAGCGCGAGCAGTTCGGACGGCCGATCGCGAGCTTCCAGCTCGTGCAGCAGCAGCTCGTCCAGATCCTCGGGAACACCATGAGCTCCATGGGCATGATGGTGCGCCTGTCCCAGCTCGAGGACGCCGGCAAGGCCAAGGACGAGCACTCCGCTCTCGCGAAGGCCTTCACCACGGCCCGGATGCGGGAGAGCGTCGCAGCCGGTCGCAACGTCCTGGGAGGCAACGGCATTGTGGCCGACTACGGTATGGCGAAGATCTTCTCGGATGCGGAGGCCATCTACTCGTACGAGGGCACACAGGAGATCAACACCCTTGTGACAGGCCGTTCGATCACGGGCATCGCCGCCTTCGTCTAGGCCTTCGTCCGGGTCTCGCCCCGCCTCATTGCTTCGTACTGTCTCCGGGAAGGACCGGGCGGATCAATCACCGCCCGGTCCTTTGCCGTGTCGGGTGCTTGTCACCTCCGGTCGTCGAGGGGCAGAAGGATGGAGGGGCGTCGATCCAGCACGAAGGCGAGCGGATCCACATAGTCCCCGTCCACCCGTACACCCCAGTGCAGGCATCCGCGGCAGTGCCCGGGCCCGCCGGCACCCCCTGACCCCACCGTGGCGACCACCTCGCCCCTGCTCACCGTCGCGCCCTTGACCAGCTCGGTGGTCACCGGCTCGAAGCTGCTGATCCGGCCACCACCGTGGTCGATGGACAGGACGCCCCGGTTCACCACTGTCCCCGCGAAGGACACCACTCCGTCGGCCGGACTGAGCACCGGGACCCCAGCACGGCCTGCTCCAGGGACCAGATCGACGCCGCGATGCCCGCGCTCCCATCTCTGCGCAGGCTTGTCGAAGCCACGCGCCAGCTCGGGTACAGGGTCCAGGGGCCACGACCACAGCGGCACGAACGATCCCGTACCGCGAGGCGGCAGCGGATCCCCCTGCACGGGCCGGGCCCGCGACGGCGTCGCAGCAGGGCCGGTACGGGGCGCCGAGTAGTCACCGGCTGCTCCGGCGACACTTCCGGACGTGGGTAGCAGGACGAGGACCGGCGGGACAGGGGCCGGCGGGACACTGATCGGCGGGACACTGACCGGCGGGGCACTGACCGGTGGGACACTGATCAAAGGGACGGGAAGAGCGGGAACGCCGGGGGAGAGTCCCTGGAGCACCAGGAGGACCACCAGGACGATGCGGCGCGACCGGCCCAGCTCCTGCGACCGTGACGGGCCGAACAGGAACGGGCTGCACCGGCGATGGGGCAGTACCGCAGGCAATGATCGAGGACTCATGATCCCAGTGGGCCAGTTGTAACCGATCGGTGTCCGGTATCGAGCCCGGTATGTGGACAGCCACTGCAGCCACTGCAGCCACCGGATCCGCCTGGCCGAGGACCACTGCTGTAGTACACTCGAAGGAGCAGTCCGCTGCTTCCTCTTTCTTGCACCCACGGGCGCGAATCTCGAGGAGATGCTGCGGGCTGACTACGCGTGCCTGCTGTTCGGGGTCCCTGGGAGGGCGCCGAGATACCCGCCCTGCGGTCCGGAGAAGTCCGGTGGGGGCTGGGACGTTGTTCGCGACGAGCCGGCGCCAGGATGTAGCGGCCACCCCGGTCCTACTACGAGAACCGTCAACAAGCTTCAGGCAGCGCCCTGCGCTCGAGCCGAGGCTGAAGAAAGGCATGACATGCCAGTAGTAACCATGCGCCAGCTGCTCGACAGCGGCGTCCACTTCGGTCACCAGACCCGCCGGTGGAACCCCAAGATGAAGCGCTTCATCTTCACCGAGCGCAACGGCATCTACATCATCGACCTGCAGCAGTCCCTGGGCTACATCGACCGCGCCTACGAGTTCGTGAAGGCCACGGTGGCTCACGGGGGCACCGTCCTCTTCGTCGGCACGAAGAAGCAGGCCCAGGAAGCCATCGCAGACCAGGCCTCCCGCGTAGGACAGCCCTATGTCAACCAGCGCTGGCTCGGTGGCATGCTCACCAACTTCCAGACGGTGTCCAAGCGTATCCAGCGGATGAAGGAACTCGAGGAGATCGACTTCGAGGACGTCGCCGGATCGAGCCACACCAAGAAGGAGCTGCTGCTGCTGCGTCGCGAGCTCACCAAGCTGCAGAGCAACCTCGGTGGTATCCGTAATCTGACGAAGGCACCCTCGGCCGTCTGGGTCGTCGACACCAAGAAGGAACACCTCGCTATCGACGAGGCGCAGAAGCTCAATATCCCCGTCGTCGCCATCCTGGACACCAACTGCGACCCGGACGAGGTCGACTTCCCGATTCCCGGCAACGACGATGCCATCCGCGCTGTGAATTTGCTCACCCGCGTGATCGCCGACGCGGTGGCGGAGGGTCTGATCGCCCGTAACAACCGCTCGAACTCCTCCGACGCCGCAGCGGCGGAAGAGCCCATGGCCGAGTGGGAGCGCGAGCTCCTCGAGGGCACGGGTACCCAGGAGGCTGCTCCGGCGACGTCGGAGTCCCCTGCCGCGGACCAGGCTCCCGCCGAGGCGGAGACTCTCGCCGCCGAGACCCCCGCTGCAGTGAACGTGCCTGCCGCCGAGGTCCCCGGTGCCGCGGAGAGCCTTCCCGGCCTGGTCGAAGAGATATCCCGTCCCACAGGGGAAACTCCCGCCGACGAGTAGGTCCTGGCGTTGTCAGGGGAGTCGGACGACGCCCCTGACAACCGATGTCCGCCGAACATGTCCGGAGGGCCCACGGTGGACCGCGGAGGTCCTTCGGAGAAACACATCAACTTAGGAGTACGTATGGCAAACTTCACTGCCGCTGACATCAAGGCTCTGCGCGAGCGCACGGGCGCAGGCATGATGGACGTCAAGAAGGCCCTCGACGAGGCCGACGGCGACGCCGACAAGGCGTTGGAACTGATCCGCATCAAGGGACTCAAGGGCGCCACCAAGCGCGAGGGCCGATCGACCGCCGAGGGCCTCGTCGCCGCACGCGTCGAGGACGGCGTGGGAGTCATGGTGGAGGTCAACTGCGAGACCGACTTCGTCGCGAAGGCAGGACCCTTCATCGATTTCTCGAACAAGGTGCTCAGTGCGGCCATCGAGTCCGGAGCGCAGGACGTCGAATCGCTCCTGTCCTTCGAGTTCGAGGGCAAGCCCGTCTCCGAGCACGTCATCGAAGCCGGTGCACTGCTCGGGGAGAAGGTGGATGTCCGTCGGATCGCCAGGGTCGAGGGGCAGCTCGTCGACGCGTACCTGCACAAGACCTCCAAGGATCTGCCCGCTCAGGTCGGCGTATTGTTCGCCGCGGAGGGTTCGGGCGATGCTGCAGCGGAGGCCACGCATGATGTCGCCGTGCACATCGCGGCCTACTCGCCGACCTACCTGACCCGCGACGACGTCCCCGCCGAGCTCGTGGAGTCGGAGCGTCGCATCGCCGACGAGACAGCGCGTGCCGAGGGCAAGCCCGAGCAGGCACTGACGAAGATCGTCGAGGGGCGACTCACCGGCTTCTTCAAGGAGGGTGTCCTGCTCGACCAGGCATTCGCCAAGGATGCGAAGAAGTCGGTGTCCACGGTGCTCGACGACGCCGGCGCGAAGGCCACCGCCTTCGCCCGCTTCCGCGTCGGAGCCTGACACCGGGTCCGCAGTTCGACGTCGAAGGGCGGCCGCCGATGAGGTGGCCGCCCTTTTTCGCGCCCGGTAGGCACGGCCGTATCCTGTAACGGGTCCGACACCATTTCCCCACCCGGCTGTCCCACCAGGGGCGGCCTACAGCACTATGCCCGGGAGGCATTCATGGACAGTCATTCCGCAGCTCCGAAAGGTGGGACCGGGAGCAGGAGGCGGGTTCTGCTCAAGCTCTCCGGAGAAGTGTTCGGCGGCGGCAAACTCGGTGTCGACCCGGAGACCGTGCGAGCAGTGGCCAAGCAGATCGCAGCGACCGTGGACGACGTCGAAGTGGCGATCGTCGTCGGGGGTGGCAACTTCTTCAGGGGCGCCGAACTCTCGCAGAGCGGCATGGACCGCTCCCGTGCGGACTACATGGGCATGCTCGGTACCGTGATGAACTGTCTGGCCCTGCAGGACTTCCTCGAGCAGGCCGGCGTGGAGACGCGCGTGCAGAGTGCCATCACGATGGGTCAGGTGGCGGAGGCGTACATCCCACGCCGGGCCATCCGACACCTCGAGAAGGGCCGGGTGGTGATCTTCGGGGCAGGCGCCGGTCTGCCGTACTTCTCCACCGATACCGTGGCAGCCCAGCGCGCGCTCGAGGTGCACGCCGATGAGGTCCTCATGGCCAAGAGCGGTGTGGACGGCGTCTACACGGCCGATCCGCACAAGGATCCGACGGCCGAGAAGCTGGAGACACTCTCCTACGACGACGCTCTGCGCCGTGACATCCGCGTCATGGACCAGACGGCCATGACCATGTGCAAGGACAACGACCTGACGATGGTGGTGTTCGGCATGGAGGGCGAGGGTAATGTCTCCCGCGCCATCCGCGGCGAGAAGCTCGGCACGGTCATCACGCGGTGATCATGCGGTGACCATGCGGCGGTCACCCGGTGGCCGGGGACGGCAGGCGCAGACCACCCGTGAACTAGGATTGGCCACTGGAATGGTTGCCGGGCAACCGAGCGCGGACGAAGGAGACATCGTGATCGAAGAGACACTGCTGGAAGCCACCGACAAGATGGACAAGGCCGTGGAGGTGGGGAAGGACGACTTCGCGACGGTCCGTACAGGGCGGGCGAACGCGTCCATGTTCTCGAAGGTGGTGGTCATGTACTACGGCGCACCTACCCCGCTGCAGCAGCTGGCGTCCTTCCAGAACCCCGAGGCACGGACACTGCTCATCACTCCCTTCGACCGCGGCGCCATGAACGACATCGAGAAGGCGCTGCGCGAGTCCGATCTCGGCGCCAATCCCTCGAACGACGGCAATGTGATCCGCGTGGTCCTGCCGGAACTGACGCAGGAGCGACGCAAGGAGTACGTCAAGCTCGTCAGGACCAAGGCGGAGGACGCGAAAATCTCCATCCGCAACATCCGCCGCAAGGCCAAGGACGGCATCGACAGGGCGGTCAAGGACGGCGATACGGGCGAGGACGAGGGTTCACGCGCGGAGAAGGAACTCGACGCGCTCACCAAGTCCCGGGTGGAGCTCATCGACGAACTGCTCAAGCGCAAGGAAGCAGAGCTGCTCGAGGTCTGATGGCTGACGTAGATCCTCCCGAGGCAGGATCGCCGGGCGCAGACCTTGCGACGGGCACCCGGGCGCATGAGAAGACGCCGCCCCGGGGCAGGGGGCTGCTGGGTCGGCGCAGAAGCAGGGCCGACCCCACACGGGCCTCCCGTGCAGGGCGCAATCTGCCGGCGGCAACGGGTGTAGGGCTCGCCCTGCTGCTTCCTGTGCTGGTCGGACTCCTGTTCTTCCCCATCGTGTTCGTCGGGATGGTGACGATCTTCGGCATGGTGGGCGTCTGGGAGGTCGGCCGTGCACTGGCGATCCGCCGCCTCCGCGTGCCGCTCGTACCGACGATCGCGGGGGCTGCGGTCCTACCGTCCGCGGCGTACTTCGGCGGCGGTGAGGGTCTCGCGGCCGCGATCGTCGGCTCGCTGCTCGTCCTGTTCGTGTGGCAGTCCCTGGACCCCGCTCCGGAGGGTGCGAGGAGTCTCGTGGCAGGAGCGTTTACGCTGTTGTGGGTGCCGTTCATGCTCAGTTTCGCACTGGTGCTGATGCGCGCCGACGACGGCTTCCTAATCATCGCGACCCTTCTGCTGCTCGTGGTCGCCAACGACACGTTCGGCTACCTCATCGGGTCGTTCTTCGGGAAGCACGCGATGGCACCGAAGATCAGCCCCAAGAAGTCGTGGGAGGGCTTCGGCGGATCGATCGGCGGCGCATTCGTGGTGGGGGGCCTGTGCGCGGTGTTCCTGCTCGGGCAGCCTATCTGGCTCGGGCTGGCGCTCGCCGTCGCCGTCGTCGCGGCCGCCACCGCCGGCGATCTCGCCGAGTCGATGATCAAGCGCGAGCTCGGCGTGAAGGACATGAGCTCCATCCTGCCCGGCCATGGCGGCGTGATGGACCGGCTCGACTCGATCGTCTTCGCCGCCCCGACCGCCTATCTACTCTCCGCCACCCTGATGCCCGGCCTCCGCTGACCACAGCCGTCGGGCGATCCGACGAGCGTGCCTAGCGCTGTTCAGGTGTGTGGAGGCGGGCCAGAACGCGTGAGGCCGAGGTCGGACGTCGTCGCGCGGTGAGCCGGGACACCAGCACCATCACGGCGAAGGCCATCGGTACGGTCCACAGAGCAGGCTGTGCCAGCCACACCAGACGGGTGTCGGCGCCCGGGCCGAGGACGGCGCTCACCGTGATCGCACCACCGCACAGGAGCGCCCCGGTCAGCATGCCGGCCACAGCTCCCACATCAGTGAGGCCGCGCCACCAGATCCCGAGGAGCAGGAGCGGGCAGATGGTAGACGCGGTGAACGCGAAGACCGAACCGACACTGCCGGCCAGCGCAGAGCTGTCCGTCAGGAGGGCGAGGCCGAGGGGTACGAGCGCGGACAGGAGAGCGGCCCGCCGGAAGCCCACCACGCTGCCCTGGAAGAACTCCTGGCTGAGAACACCCGCGAGGGACACCACGAGTCCGCTCGTCGTGGAGAGGAACGCCGCGAAGGCGCCCGCGGTCACGAGGGCCGAGAGGAGCTCGCCCGTGGTTCCGTCGATGATGCGCCCGGGCAGGAGCAGGACGGTGGCATCCGCCATGCCCGCCGCCGCGAGGTCCGGTGTGTGGATCCGCCCCAGGATGCCGTAGACGGTGGGGAAGAGGTAGAAGACGGACAGGAGCCCGAGGACGATCAGGGTGGTCCGGCGGGCAGAAGCGCCGTCGGGACTCGTGTAGAAGCGCACGAGCACGTGGGGCAGGCCGAGCGTGCCGAACAGGAGTGCGATGACCAGGGAGATGGTCCCGTAGAGGGAGGCATCCGCCGTCGTGTCCAGCTCGGCGGTGAAGGCGCTGCCGCCGCCTGTGACGGGCGCGCCGTCGAGGCCGAGCCGGACGAGGATGAAGACGATGGGAAGGGCGAGGGCCGTCAGCTTGAGCCAGTACTGGAAAGCCTGCACGAAGGTGATGGAGCGCATACCGCCGGTGACCACGCTGAGGTACACGACGACGACGACGGCGACCGGGCCGGCCCAGGACGGTAGCCCGGTGGTGATGCGTACGGTCAGGGCAGCTCCGTGCAGCTGCGGCACGATGTAGAGCCAGCCCACCACGATGACGAGCGCACTCGTCACGCGGCGCACCAGCAGGGAATCCAAGCGGGACTGGGCGAAGTCCGGGACGGTGTACGCCCCGGAACGGCGCAGGGGGGCGGCGACGAACAAGAGGAGCATGAGATAGCCGGCCGTGTAGCCGATCGGGAACCACAGGGCGTCCACGCCGGAGATGAGGATCAGGCCTGCGATGCCGAGGAAGCTCGCCGCCGACAGGTACTCGCCCCCGATCGCCGACGCGTTCCACCACGGCCGGACGGTCCGGGAGGCCACGTAGAAATCATGCGTGGTCCGGGATACGCGCAGGCCGTAGATCCCGATCAGCACCGTGCTCAGGGAGACCAGCACGAGCGCCGTGTAACCCACGACGGGGTTGAGGTCCGCGGCGACGAGGGCCTCAGCCATCGTCGACGAGATCCTGGAAGCGCCGCTCGTTGCGCGCGGCGCTGCGTACGTACAGGATGGCGCTGCCGATCACGAGCGGGTAGCTCCCGAGCCCGAGCAGCAGCCAGGGGACGGGTACGGTCGCTATCCGCACGCCGTTGATGTCGGGGAACACGGCCAGGAGCACCGGGATCCCGATGAGGATCACGAGGAAGCCGCCGGCCACCACCAGGGCCAGGCGCAACTGCGATCGGATCAGGGAGGCGACGAAGAGCTGTCCCACCTCGGACTGCTCGGCCATCTCCTGGGCCACGGGGAAGGAAGCACCCGTGGCCCGCGCAGCCGCCCGCGGTGCCCTGACGCGGACGCGGCGCGTGGTCTGCGGTGGCTCCCCGGTCATCGGATCATCTCCTGCAGCGCCCTGACGTACCGTCCCCGGTCCACGGTCAGTGGCCCGGGCGGAGGCGCGTTGCTTCCAGCTTCTCCCTGACATCGGGCAGATGACGGCGGCTGACCGGCAGCTCCGCGTCGCCGACGAACAGACTGGCGCGTCCGGCGCTGATACGGACCTTGCGCACCCGATCCATCGCCACGAGGTAGGAGCGGTGCGTGCGCAGGAAGCCGGCCGGGGCCCACTGGCGCTCGAGATCATTGAGCGGGATGCGGATCAGATAACTTGCCTCCACGGTGTGCAGGCGGGCGTAGTCGCCCTGGGCCTGGACGTAGCGGACGTCGTCGCGCCTGATCATGCGGCTCTCCCCGCCCTGGTCCACCGTGATGACCTCCGGCGGCGGCGTCGAGCCCTCCATCAGCTCACTGATGCGCCGGACGGATTCGGCGAGGCGCTCGGTGCGCACGGGCTTGAGCAGATAGTCGACGGCACGCAGCTCGAACGCCTCCAGGGCCCGGTCCTCGTCCGCCGTGACGAAGACCACGGCCGGGGGCCTGCTGAAACGCGAGATGACGCGGGCGATGTCGAGTCCGGACAGGGAGGGCATGTGGATGTCGAGGAAGAGCGCGTCGACGGGGTACTGCTCGAGCGCCCTGAGCGCCTCGGCCCCGCTGGAGGCCCGGTGGATCGTGCCGATCCGGGAGTCCTTGCCGAGCAGAAAGGCCAGCTCCTCGACAGCGGGGAGCTCATCATCGGCAACGACAACATCGACCATGGGTCCTAGGCTACGCGCCTCAGACCCGGTGCTCGGGCTGTGACTTGGGGACCCGCATGGTGATCAGGGTTCCCGCACCGGGGGCGGTGTCGATCACGAGCCCGTGATCGTCTCCGTAGACCTGGCGCAGCCGCGAATCCACGTTGCGCAGTCCTACGTGCACTCCTTCGGTGTGGCCGGCGAGCACGGAGCGCAGGTGCTCCGGGTCTATCCCGACGCCGTCGTCCTCGATGGTCACTTCCGCGAACGGGCCGGCATCGTGCGCGGTGATGGTGATGTTGCCGATGCCGTCCTTCGAGTCCAGTCCGTGGCGCACGGCGTTCTCGACGAGCGGTTGGAGGCTCAGGAACGGGATGACGGTACTGAGGACCTCCGGCCCCACGTTCAGGGTGACTCTCAGCCGGTCACCGAACCTGGCGCGTTCGAGCAGCAGATAGCGGTCGATGCTCAGCAGTTCCTCGGCGACCGTGGTGAAGTCCCCGTGGCGCCGGAAGGAGTAGCGCGTGAAGTCGGCGAACTCGACCACGAGTTCGCGTGCGCGCTCCGGGTCGGTGTTGATGAACGAGGCGATCGCGTTCAGCGAGTTGTAGATGAAGTGGGGGCTGATCTGGGCACGGAGGGCGCGGAGCTCGGCCTCGGCGAGCAGCCGCCGCGACGAGTCCAGTTCGGCCAGCTCCACCTGGGTCGACACCCAGCCGGCGAGCTCGTTGGTGGCGCGGACCAGTCCTGCGTTGACGACCGTCGCGAATGCGCCGACGGTACCCACCACGCGCTTCTCCACGCGGACAGGGGAGAGTACGAGCTCGCCGAGATCCGCGAGGCCGGCCTCCCTCACGCGCTGGCGCCGGAAGATCTGGGTCCGCCCGCTCTCGAGGACCTGCACCACCAGGGGCATCACGTCCTGCTGCGTTCCACGATTACCGTCCCAGGCGAGGACGCCGGCGTCGTCGCTGATCAGCAGGACGTCGCAGCGCAGGAGACCGCGCAGATGGCGGCTGGCCTTCTGTGCGCCCGAGGGGGTCAGACCCTCGCGCAGGTACTCGGAGGCGAGCGCGGCGGTGTGGAGGGTCGCGTACGTGGCGCGGTCGGCGTCGGACCCCAGATCGCGCGAGGACCGCGAGAGGCGGAAACCGAGCGAGGCGACGACGGCGAGGGTGATGGCCGCGACGGCGCACACCAGGGCGGTGTCGACGGCGACGCTGAACATCGCTCCAGACTAGCCGTGCGGTGCCCACCCTGATCGACGGTTCATCGTGCCGGCCTACCGTTCACCGCACGCGGCGGCGCGCTCACCGACGCGGCAGCTCGTCGGGCTGGCAATGACCGCCCTCGTACCCCACAGTGATGACTGTCACACCGATCCGCCCTGCCGAGCGGCGGGGACGCCGCCCTGCGGCGAGGGTGACGTCCCAACCGAAGGAGCAATCATGGGTTCCCACCCAGTAGAGCCGCCTGCCGGCTCCGGTGCTGCCGTGGACTTCACCGAGGTCCAGCAGACCGAGCAGTTCAGGGAGCTGCGCAAACGCCACCGCAGCTTCGTCTTCCCTATGGCGGTGTTCTTCCTGCTGTGGTACTTCGCCTACGTCCTCCTGGCCGACTACGCCCATGACTTCATGGCCACACCGGTCTTCGGCAACATCAACATCGGCATCATCCTCGGGCTGCTGCAGTTCGTCAGCACGTTCGTCATCACCATGTGGTACGTGAGCTACGCGAACCGACGTCTCGACCCGATCGCGGCCGAGCTGCGGCACGAGCTCGAGGAAGCCGCACCAGAAGCATTCATCGATCCTGCAGGCGGCACCAAATGACCTCCCTCGGCAGTGCGGTTCTCCGCGTCCCGCTCCAGAGTGCGGAGGCGACGAGTGTCGGTTCGCCGGTCCTCAACATCTCCATCTTCGGTGCGTTCGTCGCGATCACCCTGGTGATCGTGCTGCGGGCCAGCCGCAACAACAAGACGGCGGCAGACTACTACGCTGCCGGGCGCTCGTTCACCGGCGGCCAGAACGGGACGGCGATCGCCGGGGACTATCTCTCGGCCGCATCCTTCCTCGGCATCGTGGGTGCCATCGCGATCAACGGCTACGACGGCTTCCTGTACTCCATCGGCTTTCTCGTGGCCTGGCTCGTGGCCCTGCTCCTGGTGGCGGAACTGCTCCGCAACACCGGCAAGTTCACCATGGCCGACGTCCTGTCCTTCCGCCTGAAGCAGCGTCCGGTGCGGATCGCGGCGGCCATCACCACCCTGGCGGTCTGCTTCTTCTACCTCCTCGCGCAGATGGCCGGCGCCGGCGGACTGGTCTCGCTGCTGCTGGGCATCAATGATCGCCTCGGCCAGTCCCTGGTCATCACCGTGGTCGGTGTCCTCATGATCATGTACGTCCTGATCGGCGGCATGAAGGGCACCACCTGGGTGCAGATCATCAAGGCCTGCCTGCTGATCGCGGGCGCATTCATCATGACCATCTGGGTGCTGGTTCTGCACGACTTCAATCTCTCCACCCTGCTGGGTGCGGCGATCGAGACCTCCGGCAATGCGGCGATCACGAGCCCCGGCCTGCAGTACGGCGTCAGTGGCACCACACGGCTGGACTTCCTGTCCCTGGCGCTCGCCCTGGTTTTGGGCACCGCCGCCCTGCCGCACGTGCTGATGCGTTTCTACACCGTGCCCACGGCCAAGGAGGCACGACGGTCGGTGGTGTGGGCCATCTGGCTCATCGGTGCCTTCTACCTCTTCACCCTCGTGCTCGGCTACGGCGCCAGTGCGCTGATCGGCGCGGAGCGCATCCAGGCGGCGCCCGGTGGCGTCAACTCTGCGGCACCGCTGCTGGCGTACGAACTCGGCGGATCGGTTCTGCTCGGCCTGATCTCGGCCGTGGCGTTCGCGACCATCCTGGCCGTCGTGGCCGGACTGACCATCACGGCCGCGGCGTCCTTCGCGCATGACATCTATGCGGGAGTCATTCGCAAGGGCAAGGTCGACCCCGACGGTGAGGTGAAGGTGGCGCGCCGTACGGTGGTCGTGATCGGCCTCCTCTCGATCGTCGGCGGGATCGGGGCCCAGGGCCAGAACGTGGCGTTCCTCGTGGCGCTCGCCTTCGCGGTGGCCGCCAGCGCCAATCTGCCGACCATCCTCTACTCGCTGTTCTGGAAGAAGTTCAATACCCAGGGCGCCGTCTGGAGCATGTACGGCGGTCTCGGTTCGGCGATCCTGCTGATCGCGCTCTCTCCGGTGGTCTCCGGTGGGGAGAAATCGATGATCACGGGCGCCGATTTCTCGGTCTTCCCGCTCAGCAACCCGGGTATCGTCTCGATCCCGCTGGCGTTCCTGCTCGGCTGGCTCGGCACGGTGCTGTCCAGGACCGAGGAGGACCCCATGAAGCAGGCGGAGATGGAGGTCCGTTCGCTCACGGGTGTCGGCGCCGAGAAGGCGACCGATCACTGACGATTCCTGTCATGCAACGCGAGGCCGTCCCTGCGGGGGCGGCCTCGCGTCGCGTCCGGCGTAAGTGCTGCTCAGTACCGGTCACGACGGCGGCAGCGGCCCGCGTTCGAGCAGCGGCTCCACCCGGAAGGGGACGAGCTCACCCATGGCCAGGGAGGTGTCGCACCGCTCGACGCCGTCGCACGCCAGGACCTTCCCGTTGATGCGGAACAGATCCTCGGCGTCGACGGCCACCACGCGGACCAGGATGTCGGACTGGCCGGTCACCCCGAACGCCTCGATGACCTCCGGTATCGCGGCGATGCTGGTGGCGATGGACCCTAGTTTCTGCTGCTGGACGTGCACGTGGATGAAGGCGGTCAGCGGATAGCCGAGCATGACGGTGTTGATGCGCCGCTCGAAGGAGAGGAAGACATTCTTCCTCTCCAGGTTCGCCATCCTGGCCTGCACGGTGTTCCTCGACAGGCTCAGTCGTTGGGCGAGGGCCACCACGGTACGCCGGGGGTCCTTCGCCATGGCCAGCAGGAGCCGCATGTCAGTGAGATCGAGGGGCTGCATAGTGCGCAACGCTAGCACGCTGTGAAGCGCGCTGATGGTGCACTCTGCTCACCTGGAGCGCATTCGGTTGCGCTACCTGCCTGCTGTGAGTATGGTCACAGCTACTCCGGGCAATGGCGCCCGGAGCCTACCCGCCTCGCTCCTTCCCGCGGAGGAGCCGCGCCGGCGGAGGAGCTGCGATGAATGCGAAGGTTGACTGACATGAACCAGGACGGTGCCCTGCAAGGATCGGAGCCGGACGGCGGACACGACGCGTCCGGTCGAGAGCCGGCCTCAGCGAGCGGTACGGTGCTGCCCGGACCCCTGCGCGACGGCGCGGACGACCTTGTGCAGCTCATCGATCATCACGGTGTCCGCCACCCACACGAGCATTACGACGAGCTGATCACCGACGTCGACGGCGCCGCGCTGCGCAAGCTGTACGAGGACATGGTCGTGGTCCGGCGCATCGACGCCGAGGCAACCGCCCTCCAGCGCCAGGGCGAGCTGGCCCTGTGGCCACCGCTCCTGGGTCAGGAGGCAGCACAGATCGGCTCGGGACGCGCGCTGCGCGAGGACGACTTCGTCTTCTCCAGCTACCGCGAGAACGCCGTGGCCTACTGCCGCGGGGTCGATCTCACGGACCTGCTGCGGGTGTGGCGGGGCAACGCGTCCTCCGGTTGGGACCCCTACTCCATCAACATGGCAACACCCCAGGTCATCATCGGGGCGCAGACGCTGCATGCCACGGGCTATGCAATGGGGATCACGCAGGACGGTGCGGATTCCGTCGCGGTGACCTACTTCGGTGACGGTGCGACGAGTCAGGGCGACGTCAACGAGGCCATGGTCTTCGCCGCGAGCTACCAGGCGCCGGTGATCTTCTTCTGCCAGAACAACCACTGGGCCATCTCGGAGCCGGTGGGCCTGCAGGCCCACGTGCCGATAGCCCGCAGGGCCCCGGGATTCGGTATCCCGTCCGTCCGTGTCGACGGCAACGACGTCCTCGCGTGCCTCGCCGTGACCCGGGAGGCACTGGCCCGCGCGAGATCGGGTGGCGGCCCCACCTTCATCGAGGCGGTCACCTACCGCATGGGACCGCACACCACGGCGGATGATCCCAAGCGTTACCGCGACGCGAACGAACTCGAGGACTGGGCTTCCCGTGATCCGTTGGCCCGCCTCGCCACGCTCCTGGATTCACTCGGGCTGCTCGACGCCGACTACACGGACGCGGTGAAGGCCACGGCGGATGCCATCGCCGCCGAGCTGCGCCAGGGCTGCCTGTCGATGCCCGAACCGGAGCCGACGGACGTCTTCAAGCACGTCTACAGTGCACCGAACTCATGGCTCGACCGCCAGCAGGACCACTACGAGCGCTATCTCGCCTCGTTCGCCGAGACGTCCCAGGAAGGATCACGCTGATGTCCACCATGACGTTCGGCCGCGCCATCACCGCAGGTCTCCGACGCGCCATGGAGGTTGATCCCAAGGTGATCCTCATGGGGGAGGACATCGGCAAGCTCGGCGGTGTCTTCCGCATCACCGACGGACTGCAGAAGGACTTCGGTGCGCACCGCGTCCTCGACAGCCCACTGGCCGAGTCCGGCATCCTCGGGACCGCCGTCGGCCTGGCCTACCGCGGGTACCGCCCCGTGGTGGAGATCCAGTTCGACGGCTTCATCTACCCGGCGTTCGACCAGATCGTCTGCCAGGTGGCCAAGCTGCATTACCGCACGCAGGGCGCGGTGAAGATGCCCATCACCATCCGGGTGCCCTTCGGGGGCGGTATCGGTTCGCCCGAGCACCACTCCGAGTCTCCCGAGGCCTACTTCACCCACACCTCCGGGCTACGGGTGGTGAGCGTCTCCAACCCGCAGGACGCCTATACGATGATCCAGCAGGCGATTGCCAGCGATGATCCGGTGCTGTACTTCGAGCCGAAACGCCGGTACCACGTCAAGGGCGAGGTCGACGAGTCAGCTGATCGGCCGGCACCGGATGTGGGCGCGGCCCAGGTGGTCACAGAGGGCACCGACGTCACACTCGTCACCTACGGGCCGCTGGTCCCGACGGCGCGCGATGCCGCCGTCGCGGCTTCCGACGAGGACATCTCCATCGAGGTCATCGATCTGCGCTCCCTCGCCCCCATCGACTACGCCACGATCGAGGCTTCCGTCCGGAAGACCGGCCGGCTCGTCATCACGCACGAGGCAGCGCAGTCGGGCGGCCTCGGCGCGGAGATCGCGGCCAGTATCACCGAGCGGTGCTTCGACGTCCTCGAGCACGCACCCGTGCGGATCACGGGCTTCGACATCCCGTACCCGTACTCGAAGCTCGAGTTCCACCACCTGCCCGATCTCGACCGGATCCTCGACGGGGTGGACCGCGTGCTGCGCCGGCCCAACTCCCTGAGCGGACTGACCACTGAAGGAGTCTCCTCGTGACCACGACGACGACCAACCGGGTCAAGGAGTTCCGCCTGCCCGATCTCGGAGAAGGATTGACGGAGTCCGAGATCGTCCAGTGGCACGTGGCCGAGGGCGACTCGGTCGAGCTGAACCAGATCATCGCCGACGTCGAGACGGCGAAGGCCGTGGTCGAGCTGCCCTCGCCCTACGCGGGTACGGTGCTTCGCCTGCACGAGACGGCCGGGACCGTCGTCGACGTCGGGGCTCCGATCGTCTCCTTCGAGGTGCCGGGGGAGCCGGAGGGGACGTCCCTGGACGCTCCGCCGGTCACGCCCACCGTGACACCTCCGTCGGCGCCGGAGACCGCGTCCGACGAGGTGGCCGTACCACCCCTGGAGATCGCGGACACAGAGTCAGTTCCGGCCAGGCGGGAGCCGAATCTCGTGGGCTATGGCGCTGCCCTGGAGAAGAGCGGGAGGCCCAAGCGTCGGAGTCGAGCGCAGCAGGCGAGGACAGCCGCGGCAGCACCGTCCCCTGTTGCGAAGCCCGTGGACCCGCCACCCGCCGAGTCCTCACAGCCTCCTGCCGAGCGTCCACGGTCCACGCCTCCCGTGCGCAAACTGGCGCGTGATCTCGGGATCTCCCTCGAGACCGTGACGGGCTCGGGACCGGGTGGCCTGATCGTGCGCGATGACGTCCTGGCCGCCGTCGGGGGAAGCTCGGCAGAGCTCTCGTCGGTGCCGCCGCCCGCTGAGGCCCTGTCAGCCGTCGATCCGGGTGGGCCCCCCGCGACCGCCGGGCAGACGCGCACACCCATCAGAGGTATGCGCAAGCACACCGCGGCGGCGATGGTGGCCAGTGCCTTCACGGCTCCGCACGTCACGGAGTTCCTGACCATCGACGTCACGCCGACCATGGAACTGCTCGCGGAGCTGAAGGCGAGCCGGGCGTTCGAGGGCGCCCGGGTCACACCCCTGACGATCGTCGCGAAGGCCCTGTGCATCGCTGCGGCGCGGAACCCGACCCTCAATTCGTCGTGGGACGAGCAGGCCCAGGAGATCGTGCAGTACGCGGACATCAATCTCGGCATTGCCGCCGCGACGCCGCGCGGGCTGCTGGTGCCCAACATCAAGGCCGCGCAGTCCCTCTCGCTGGTGGAGCTCGCGCGCGCGCTGGGCTCGCTGACCGAGACCGCCCGTGCCGGGAAGACACCTCCTGCGGATCTCACCGGGGGCACCATCTCCATCACGAACATCGGTGTCTTCGGCATCGACGCCGGCACGCCGATCCTGAATCCGGGCGAAGCGGCCATCCTGGCCGTGGGAGCGGTGCGCAGCATGCCGTGGGAGTACCAGGGCGCCGTGGCCCTCCGGTCCGTCATGACGCTCAGCCTGTCCTTCGATCACCGGTTGGTGGACGGCGAACAGGGCTCGCGCTTCCTCGCCGACATCGGGCTGATCCTCCGGAACCCGGCGATGGTCCTCACCATGGTCTAGCTGTGACATTGCGGCCGAGCCGGCAGAAGTGACCGCGCGTGATCGCACAGTATGGTCATGGCTGCAATTTCGTCGCAAGCGATTGCCCGGACGGCGCTACTGCAGCTCGAGGACGACTTCCTCGACCACGGCGCCGCGGGCCACAGCAAAGCCCTGCGTCTGGCCGATCTCCGCGAAGCCCCAGCGCTCGAGGATACGGATGGAGCCGATGTTGTCGGCCACCGCCCGGGCTCGGACGGGTCGCTCGGATACTTCCTCGAGGAACTGCCCCACCGCCGCCGTGGTGATGCCCTTCCCCCAGTGCGAGCGATCGATCCAGTAGCTGATCTCGGGTACCTCGCCGTCGTGGTATGCGAGGATGCTGCCCACCACCTCGCCGTCGGAGAGGATGGTCCGCACCGAGATCAACGGATCATTGAGGATGTCCTGCCAGTGGTGGTCGAAGACGCCTCGATCCGAGGGGTTCTTGGCGCCGAAAGCGGCCATGTGGTTGGCGCGGGGGTCCAGCTGGTGCGAGAAGAACTCGTCGAGGTCGGTGGCTTCAACGGCGCGGAGGGTGATCACGGCAATTCTCCCGGTCGGTCGATCGGCCGGCGGTTCAGCGCGGCCGGGGCGTTTCGTGCTTCAGCGTACAGCCAGCCCGATGGACGACGACGGAGGATCACGTGGTCAGGGCTGCCCACGCCATCTCCTCGAGCAGTGTCCGCAGCAGATCCCGCTCCGGTCCGGCGCCTGTGCCGTGCGCGGCGTGCGGCGTGGAGTTGATGAGGCCGAAGACCGCGTGGACCCGTCGCCGCTGCAGGGAGCGGTCCGAGTCCGGTCGATAGGCTGCAAGCTCGTCCACCCACAGCTGCACGTAGTTGCGCTGCAGCGAGCGGACGCTGCGCTCGTCGTCCGTCATGAGCGAGCCGAGGTCGCGATCCTGGACGCGGATGACGTCGGCGTGGTTCAGCGCGAACTCCACCTGGAATCCGATGAGGGCCTTGAGTGCCTCCTCCGGGGAGGAGGACACCCCGGCAACGGCTCGTGCGCCCTTCAGGAGGTCCTCGCTGACCCCGATGAGCAGGGCGGAGAGCACGGACGGCTTGCCGGCGAAGTGGCGATAGACCGCCGGGCCGCTGACGCCGGCGGCAGCCCCGAGATCCTCGATCGACACGCCGTTGTAGCCGCGGTCGGCGAAGAGGTGGGCGGCAGCATCCAGGAGCGCAGCGCGCCGGGTAGCCTTGGCGATACTGCGCCCCGTGACGCGGTCTTCCGTGGGCTGTGCCTCCATGGGTGTCCTTGTCGTCGGTTGGGCAGTCGCCCTCCACCGTGGGTGGACACTGGGGTGGGCGGACACTGAGGTGGTGGACAAGCGGGTTGATGAATACTAACCTGATTCCGGTTAGTGTCTGCTAACTGAATCCCTCCAGGAAGTAGTCGATGGAGACTCTTGCATCGAAGGTCGATCCGCTCTCGGCGTCGTTCCGTGCCAATCACGAGGCACAGACGAACCTCGTCGCTGAGCTGAGGGACAGGATCGCCACCGCGGCACTGGGTGGGCCGGAGCGCTCCCGTGAGCGGCATGTGGCCCGCGGCAAGCTGCTGCCGCGCGAGCGCGTCGATCAGCTGCTCGACGACGGCAGTCCCTTCCTCGAGATCGCCCCGCTCGCGGCGGATGGCATGTACGACGGCGAGTCCCCGGGTGCCGGCGTGATCGCCGGTATCGGTCTGGTCCATGGGCGGCAGGTGCTGGTCATCTCCAACGATGCGACGGTCAAGGGTGGCACCTACTACCCGATGACGGTGAAGAAGCACCTCCGGGCACAGGAGATCGCGCTGGAGAACAATCTGCCGTGCGTCTATCTGGTCGACTCCGGCGGGGCTTTCCTGCCCCGGCAGGACGAGGTCTTCCCCGATCGTGACCACTTCGGCCGGATCTTCTACAACCAGGCCACCATGTCGGCGCGGAAGATCCCGCAGATCGCCTCGGTGATGGGCAGCTGCACCGCCGGAGGCGCTTATGTGCCCGCGATGAGCGACGAGACGGTGATCGTCCGCAACCAGGGCACCATCTTCCTCGGCGGACCGCCGCTCGTGAAGGCCGCGATCGGTGAGGTGGTCACGGCGGAGGAACTCGGCGGTGGCGACGTGCACTCGAGGGTCTCCGGTGTCACGGACCACCTCGCGGAGAACGATCAGCACGCCCTCGAGATCGTGCGCGACATCATCGCGACCCTGCCACCGGCCGTCGAGACCCCGCTCATGGTGACCGGCACGCAGGACGTGCAGGAGCCCGCAGTGCCGATGGACGAGCTCTACGGGGCAATTCCCACCGACGTCAACGCCTCCTACGATGCACGCGAGATCATCGCCCGGATCGTCGACGGCTCCCTGTTCCACGAGTTCAAGCGCGAGTACGGCACCACGCTGGTCACGGGGTTCGCGAGTATCCACGGGCACCAGGTGGGGATCGTCGCCAACAACGGCGTACTGTTCAGCGAATCCGCGCTCAAGGGCGCCCACTTCATCGAACTCTGCGACCAGCGCGGCATCCCGCTGGTGTTCCTGCAGAATCTCTCCGGCTTCATGGTCGGCAAGGACTACGAGGCGGGAGGCATCGCCAAGAACGGCGCCAAGATGGTCACCGCCGTCGCCACGTGCCGCGTCCCGAAGCTCACCGTCGTCGTCGGAGGTTCCTTCGGTGCCGGCAACTACTCCATGTCCGGGCGGGCATTCTCGCCGCGCTTCCTGTGGATGTGGCCGGCCAGCCGCATCTCCGTGATGGGCGGCAACCAGGCCTCGTCCGTCCTCGCGACGGTCAAGCGCGATCAGCTCGAGGCCCGCGGCGACGAGTGGTCCACCGATGACGAGGAGGCGTTCCGTGTCCCCATTCGCGAGCAGTACGAGGCGCAGGGCAATCCCTACTACTCGACGGCGCGCCTGTGGGACGACGGCGTGATCGACCCCGCGGACACGCGCACTGTCCTGGGGCTGGCGCTCGATGTCTGCGCCAATGCGCCACTGCCCGAATCCTCCTTCGGCCTCTTCAGGATGTGACCAGATGAGCCCCAGCACCCACTCCTCCAGCCCGAACCTGTCCTCCTGGCCCTTCGATACCGTCCTCGTCGCGAACCGGGGAGAGATCGCCAGCCGCGTGATCCGTTCCGTCCGCGACCTCGGGCTGCGCTCGGTCGCCGTCTACAGCGACGCCGACGCCGATGCACGCCACGTCCGCGACGCCGACGTCGCGGTGCGCATCGGTTCTGCCGCGCCGTCGGAGAGCTACCTCTCCATCCCCGCCGTGATCGAGGCCTGCCGACGCACGGGTGCCGGCGCCGTCCACCCCGGCTACGGCTTCCTCAGCGAGAACGCAGCGTTCGCCGAGGCGCTCGAGGACGCAGGAATCATCTTCATCGGCCCCTCCGTGCACGCGCTGAACGTGATGGGCGACAAGATCAGGTCCAAGAACCACGTGGCCGGCTTCGACGTGCCCGTGGTGCCGGGCATCGCCGAGCCCGGCCTCTCCGACGAGGATCTGCTCCGGGCAGCGGACGACGTCGGTTTCCCCCTCTTGATCAAGCCCTCGGCCGGGGGTGGAGGCAAGGGCATGCATGCCGTGAAGCGCTCCGAGGAACTCCCGGAGGTCCTCGTGACGGCCCGCCGCGTCGCCGCCCGTGCCTTCGGGGACGACACCCTGTTCCTGGAGCGGCTGATCGAACGCCCCAGGCACATCGAGGTGCAGGTCCTCGCCGATGGTCACGGCACCGTGATCCACCTCGGCGAGCGTGAGTGCTCCCTGCAGCGCCGCCACCAGAAGGTGATCGAGGAGGCGCCGTCGGCCCTGCTCGACGAGGCGACGCGGAAACGGATCGGCGAGGCCGCCTGCAATGCCGCGCGCAGCGTCGACTACACCGGCGCCGGGACGGTCGAGTTCCTCGTCTCGGACGCTGCGCCGGATGAGTTCTTCTTCATGGAGATGAACACCCGCCTGCAGGTGGAGCACCCGGTCACGGAACTCGTCACGGGGGTGGATCTCGTCGAGTGGCAGATCCGCATCGCGGCCGGTGAGCACCTGCCCATGAGCCAGGACGACGTCGTCCTGAACGGTCATGCGGTGGAGGCCCGCGTCTATGCCGAGAATCCCGAGGCAGGGTTCCTGCCGTCCACCGGAACCATCGTCGCGCTCGCCGAGGCCGAGGGTGAGGGCATCCGGGTGGACAGTTCCCTCCTGCTGGGCGGCACCGTCTCGTCGTCGTACGATCCGATGCTGGCCAAGGTGATCGCCTGGGGCACCGACCGGAGTCAGGCACTGGACCGGCTCGACGCCGCACTCGCCGACACCGTGGTGCTCGGTGTGGACACGAATATCGAGTACCTGCGCCTGCTCGTGAACGACGACGACGTGCGGGCGGCCCGGCTGGACACCACCATGATCGAGCGGAAGCTCCCCGATCTGGCCTTCCGCCAGGTGAGCCCGGAGGACCTCGCGCTCGCCGCGGTCCTGCTCGTCGAGGCGGACGCGCCGACGAGCACTTCGTCCCCGTGGCAACGCGGTGACGGCTTCCGGCTCGGCACACCCCGGCCCCGTTCGATCCACCTCGAGTACGACGGCGGCACCAGCACTGTCGGCCTTCAGCAAACCCAGAACGGGTGGAGCGCCACTGTCGATGACCGCACGATCTCGGTCGGCGCCGGCGGCACGGCCGTCGATGGGCTGCGCTCACACCGCCGACTCGTGGTCGACGGCGATACTGTTTGGCTCGGTGACGCCGGATTCTCCGCCCGCATCAGGCGGCTCGGCCGCAGAGAGCTGCTCGACGCCGTCCTCTCACGCATCGAGCGCGAGGAGGGCTCGATCGATCCGGCGGTCCGCAGTCCCATGCCGGGCACGGTCGTCTCGGTAGCGGTCGAGGACGGTGCGCTCGTCGAGGCAGGGGACGTGCTCGTGGCCGTCGAGGCCATGAAGATGGAGCACCAGCTCACCGCCGGCCTCTCCGGCGTCGTCCGCCTGTCGCTGAAGCCCGGCGATCTGGTCAGGGCCCAGCAGGTCGTCGCCACCATCGAAGTAGCAGCAGAGAAAGACACAACCAGTTCCACGGAAGGCAGCGCAGCATGAATTTCGAATTGAGCGAGGAATACCAGGATCTCGTCGACACGGTCCGCGAGTTCGCCGACGAGGTGGTGGCTCCTGTCTCGGCCAGGCACGACGCCGAGCACAGCTTCCCCTACGAGGTGGTCAAGCAGATGGGGGACATGGGCCTGTTCGGGCTGCCGTTCCCGGAGGAGTACGGGGGAATGGGCGGGGACTACTTCGCGCTCTGCCTCGCGCTCGAGCAGTTGGCCCGCGTGGACCAGTCGGTGGCCATCACCCTCGAGGCGGGCGTCTCCCTCGGCGCCATGCCGGTCTACCGGTTCGGCACCGAGGAGCAGAAGCAGCAGTGGCTGCCCTCGCTCGCCGCGGGTAGTGCCCTCGGTGGCTTCGGCCTGACCGAGTCCGAGGCCGGCTCCGATGCCTCCGGCACGAAGACGACGGCGAAGCTCGAGGAGGGCGCCGCCGGCTCCGAGTGGGTGATCAACGGCACCAAGGAGTTCATCACCAACTCCGGCACCGACATCACCTCGCTCGTCACGGTCACGGCCGTCACGGGTACCTCCGAGCGGCCGGACGGCACCGTGAAGAAGGAGATCTCCACGATCCTGGTGCCCTCGGACACGCCCGGATTCACCGCCGAGAAGGCTTACAACAAGGTGGGCTGGAACGCCTCCGACACGCATCCGTTGACACTCAAGGACGTCCGCGTCCCGGAGTCGAATCTCCTCGGTGAGCGGGGTCGCGGCTACGCGAACTTCCTGCAGATCCTCGACGAGGGCCGGATCGCCATCGCCGCCCTTGCCACGGGTGCGGCGCAGGGCTGCGTGGAGGAGTCGATCAAGTACGCCGGTGAGCGCATGGCGTTCGGCACCAATATCGGCTCCTACCAGTCCATCCAGTTCAAGATCGCGCGGATGAAGGTCCGGGCCGACATGGCCCGCCTGGCCTACTACGACGCCGCAGCTCGGATGCTCGCAGGCAAACCCTTCAAAACGCAGGCCTCGATCGCGAAGCTTGTCGCAGGGGAAGCAGCCATGGACAACGCGCGGGACGCGACGCAGATCTTCGGTGGCTACGGTTACATCAACGAGTTCTCGGTGGCCAGGCACTACCGTGATTCGAAGATCCTCGAGATCGGCGAGGGGACCACCGAGGTCCAGCTCATGCTCATCGCCCGGGAGCTCGGTCTCTAGCTCGCCTCCTCACAGGCGCATCGGACAGCAGCGAAGGAGATGCAGTGATCAACAAGGTGATCGACAGCGCGGCGGAGGCCGTGGCGGACATTCCCGACGGCGCGTCGCTGGCGGTCGGAGGCTTCGGGCTCTGCGGCATTCCGGTGGCGCTCATCGATGCCCTGCATGCGCAGGGCACCTCGGACCTCGAGACGGTCAGCAACAACTGCGGTGTGGACGGCTGGGGGCTCGGCAGATTGCTGTCCGATCACCGGATCCGCCGGACCATCAGCTCCTATGTGGGCGAGAACAAGGGGTTCGCCCGCCAGTACCTCTCCGGTGAGCTCGAGGTGGAGCTCACCCCGCAGGGCACGCTCGCCGAGAAGCTCCGTGCGGGCGGCGCCGGGATCCCCGCCTTCTATACGACGGCGGGCGTCGGTACCCAGGTCAGCGAGGGCGGGCTTCCCCAGCGGTACGACGCCGAGGGCCAGGTGGCCGTCGCCTCGAAGCCCAAGGAGGTGCGCTCGTTCGACGGCGTGGACTACGTGCTCGAGGAGTCGGTGCGCCCGGACTACGCGCTGGTTCATGCCTGGAAGGGTGATCGCCACGGCAATCTGGTGTTCCACGCCACGGCGATGAATTTCAACCCGCTCTGTGCCCAGGCCGGGAGGATCACCATCGCGGAGGTCGAGGAGCTCGTGGAGCCCGGAGAGCTCGACCCGGCCGAGGTCCATACACCGGGCATCTTCGTGCAGCGCGTCGTCGTCGCCCCCGAGGTGGAGAAGCGCATCGAGAAGCGGACCGTCTCACTGCACGGGACTCCCGATCCGCAGGCCGGCCTGAACGCACCCGAAGGAGCATGAGCATGGCACTGACGCGCAACGAACTCGCCGCCAGGGTGGCGCGGGAGCTGGAGAACGGTCAGTACGTCAATCTGGGGATCGGCATGCCCACGCTGATCCCGAACTACATCCCCGACGGCGTGGAGGTGGTGCTCCACTCGGAGAACGGGATCCTCGGCGTCGGGCCGTACCCGACGGAGGACGAGCTCGACCCCGACCTCATCAACGCCGGCAAGGAGACCGTCACCGCCAATCCCGGAGCGGCATTCTTCGACTCGGCGGCCTCGTTCGGCATGATCCGTGGCGGGCACGTGGACGTCGCCGTCCTCGGGGCCATGGAGGTGGCGCAGAACGGCGATCTGGCCAACTGGATGGTGCCCGGCAAGATGGTCAAGGGCATGGGCGGCGCCATGGACCTGGTGTTTGGCGCCAAGCGCGTGATCGTGATGATGGAGCACGTGGATCGCTCGGGCAACCCCAAGATCGTGGAGGCCTGCTCGCTGCCGCTGACCGGCAAGGAGTGCGTGGACAGGATCGTCACCGATCTCGCCGTGATCGACGTCGGACCCGACGGCCTCGTGCTGCGTGAGACCGCACCGGGTGTCTCCACGGACGACGTCGTGGCTGCCACGGGAGCGTCCCTGCGGATCGAGCTCGAGGCAAGGGCGTGAGCGATTTTGGTGGACAGGACGCCCAGGACGTCATCGTGCAGCGCGGGCTCTATTTCGATGAACTCGTGGTCGGCGCCGTGTACGCGCATCGGCCGGGGCGTACGCTGACCGAAGCGGACAATGTGCTGTTCACCACGCTCACCATGAACACGCAGGCGCTGCATCTTGACGCCGCGTGGTCTGCGGAGCAGCCGTTCGGGCAGCGGCTGGTCAACTCCATGCTGACGCTGGCCACGCTCGTGGGGCAGTCGGTCTCGCAGCTGACGCAGGGCACCATCGTGGCGCAGCTCGGCCTGACCGACGTCGCCTTCCCGAAACCGCTGTTCCACGGCGACACGCTGTATGCACAGACGGAGATCACTGCGGTGCGACCGTCGTCGTCGCGGCCCGGGCAGGGCATCGTCTCCATGGCGCAGACCGGGCGGAACCAGCACGGCGACGTCGTGGTGACCGCGACGCGCTCCGTGCTCATGTGGTCCTCGACGGCGCAGCAGGACGGCGCATCGTGAGCGGCAGCGTGCTGGGCCCGGCACTGCTCTTCTGCCCTGCGGACCGACCCGAGCGCTATACCAAGGCCGCCGATCGCGCCGATACCGTGATCCTCGATCTCGAGGACGCCGTCGCTCCTGCTGCGAAGTCCGCAGCGCGGCAGGCGCTCGTGGAGTCCGCGCTGAATCCGGCATGGACCGTGGTGCGCGTCAATCCCGTGGGGACCACGGACTTCGCGCTCGACTGCGAGGCTGTCCGACAAACCGCGTACCGCACCATCATGCTTGCCAAGACGGAGTCCGCGGACGATATCGCAGCGCTCCGGGACGCCCTGGGAGACGTGTCGGTCATAGCCCTGTGCGAAACGGCGCGGGGCGTCGTCGAGACGGTGTCGATCGCTCGGTCGGAGGGCGTCGTCGCGCTCATGTGGGGCGCGGAGGATCTCGTGGCCTCCCTCGGCGGCACCTCCAGCCGGACCGCATCGGGCAGCTACAGGGCTGTGGCGCTGCAGGCGCGCTCGCAGGTGCTGCTCGCGGCGGGTGCTGCGGGACGACACGCGATCGATTCCGTGTACGTGGACATCGCCGATGGTGCCGGTCTGAAGGAGGAGGCCGACGACGCCGTCGCCTCGGGATTCGGCTCGAAGGCCTGTATCCATCCCGGTCAGGTCGCGACCATCCGTGCAGCCTTTGCGCCGACCGTCGATGAGGTGGAACGTGCCCGGGCTCTGCTCGCTGCTGCGGAGCATGAGCGCGGCGTGTTCACCTA
>JARIBG010000082.1 GCA_029257465.1 Arthrobacter sp.
CGCAGCACCGGGTCAGGGGAGGGGATCAGGGCAGTGGGTCACTCACGACGGCGGGGTCCTTGTAGCCCAGCGGCATCCGCAGCCTCAGCGATTTGGGTTTGACCTCGAAGAGCAGATGCGTCGCAGAACCGAGCGCATCGCCGTCCATCTGGACCTCCAGAGGTTCCCTGAGGGTGACCTCGGCCGTGAGGCACTGGTAGTACTGGAGCGAGGGATCCCTTCCCTTGCCCCGCGCGAACAGCTTTCTGACAACGGCCAGCCAACCCAGCGCACCCTTGGGTGCGATGGTCATGAGATCCATCAGTCCGTCGTCGATCTTCGCGCCCGGGAAGATCTCGAGCCCGCCCATGATCTTCCCGCAGTTCCCTGCCATCACACCGCGCAGGCGGCAATCGAAGGGCTCGGCGCCGTCGATCGAGATGGAGGCATGTGCGGGTTCACCGGGCAGGTTCCGGATGCCTGCATCAACATAGGCGAGCCAGCCGACCCTGTCCTTGAGCTCCTCACGCGTGTCGGCCATGATTGCGGCGTCGTAGCCGAGCCCGGCCATCACGAGGAACACCTGGGCTTCCTGCTCACGGTTCATGGTGAGGTGCACGACGTCGATACTGCGCTCGGTGCCGCGGAAGGCGGCCTCCACGGCGGATGTCGGATCATCGACGGCGATATCGAGGTTGCGGGCCAGAAGATTCCCGGTGCCCAGCGGGATCAGCGCCATGAGGGTGTCGGTCCCGATGAGTTCCTCGGCGACGCACCGGACCGTGCCGTCCCCGCCGGCCACGATCACGAGATCGACCTCCGCATCGAGCGCCTCACGTGTCTGCCCGTGACCCGGATCGTCCTTCGTGGTCTCGACGATCAGGGGCGTTTCCCAGCCCTCCTCGCGCGAGATGCGTTCGACGGCGTCCCGGACGTCGCCGGTCGCGGCCTTGGTGGGGTTGATGATGAGCGCTGCGCGACGGGTGGTGGTCCTGGTGTCGGTACCGGTCCTGGTGCTCGTACCCGGACCTGGGATCGCCTCGGAGGGAGCGTCGTTGGGCATGATGTCCTTCGTGCAGATGTCAGCGGCTGAGTCCCGAGCCTATCCCGTCGTGCGCCGGCGTCGGGCGGTAGTGTTCTGCTGGTGACTTTCACCCAGCGGTACGTGGCACTCGGCGATTCCTTCACCGAGGGGGTGGGCGATGATGATCCAGGCTCGCCCAACGGTGTCAGGGGCTGGGCCGATCGTGTCGCGGAACAGCTGATCCGCGCCGATCCCACCTGGGGGTTCGCCAATCTGGCGATCCGCGGCAAGAAGATGCGCCAGATCCTCGATGACCAGATCGACGCCGCGCTGGCGCTGGAGCCGAATCTCGTCACCCTCTACGCCGGCGCGAACGACATCCTGCGTCCACGCATCGACATCGACCACCTGATGAGCCAGTACGACGACGGCATCCGCAGGCTCCGTGAGGCGGGCGCCGACGTCGTCCTCTTCACGGGCTTCGATGCCTCTGCCTCCGCCGTCTTCGGCACCACCCGCGGCCGCACCGCCATCTACAACGAGTGGGTGCGGGAGATCGCTGACCGGCGCGGGGCCACGATCGTGGACTACTGGCGCATGCGCGAGTTCCAGGACTGGAGCTACTGGGGCGTGGACAGGATGCACATGTCTACGGCCGGACACACCCTCATGGCGGCGAGGGTCCTGGAAGCCATCAATGCCTCGCACCGGATCGACCTGCCGGAACTGGCAGCACGCCCGGCGCTGCGACGGCTCGAACAGTTGCAGGCCGATGCGCAGTGGGCCCGCGAGTACCTCACACCGTGGGTGGGTCGCAGATTGCGACGGGTGTCCTCGGGCGACGGACTCAGCGCGAAGTACCCTCGACCTGTCCACCCGCGCCGGGTTTCGGTCGACGCCTGAGGGTCGAGCGTGCCATGAGCACGCCTCGTCGATGGTCGGGGCAGTGCCGGCGTTTGGCCGAGACCGGACCTGCCGGTAGCATGGGAGGGCGTTTGGCCGGAGTGTGGCCTGCCTGTTCGAGAACAGGCGGTCAGTCACCGGCTACCCGCGACTACCTGGAATTCGGGACTGTGCCGACGGCGACGTCGTGCACTACCCGATCTTCACCGTCTTCCCCGCGGCGAGGCACTTCGGCAGGTCCTCACCCTGCCAGGTCAACCTCCGGAAAGCTGCAGTAATAGCGGTGTCATTACTGGTGGCGGGACGCCCGACAAGTGATTCCGTCACGTTCATCTAATCTGGAGGAGAGTTATGGCAGCCCACTGCCAAGTGACCGGAGCCGAGCCCGGCTTTGGACACAGCATTTCGCACTCGCACCGCCGCAACAAGCGCCGGTTCGACCCCAACATTCAGAAGAAGCGCTACTACGTGCCCTCCCTGCGCCGCAATGTGACGCTGCAGGTCTCGGCCCGTGGCATCAAGACCATCGACGTCCGCGGGATCGAAGCCGTTGTCGCGTCGATCCTCGCACGAGGAGTGAAGCTCTAATGGCGAAGGACAGGGACGTACGTCCGATCATCAAGCTGAAGTCCACCGCCGGCACGGGCTTCACGTACGTGACGCGGAAGAACCGCCGTAACAATCCGGACCGCATGGTCCTGATGAAGTACGACCCCAAGATCCGCAAGCACGTCGAATTCCGCGAGGAGCGCTAGACATGGCCAAGAAGTCAATGATCGCCCGCAACGAGCAGCGCAAGCTCGTCGTCGACCGTTACGCGGCCAAGCGCCTCGAACTCAAGAAGACCCTCGTCGATCAGAACGCCTCGGACGAGGCACGTGAGGCGGCACGCCTCGGGCTGCAGAAGCTGCCACGCAATGCCTCCCCCGTGCGCCTTCGTAGCCGTGACCAGATCGACGGGCGCCCCCGTGGAACACTGCAGAAGTTCGGCATCTCACGGGTTCGGTTCCGCGACATGGCTCACCGTGGCGAGCTGCCCGGCGTGACCAAGTCGAGCTGGTAGCCGACGCGGGTCTTCGGACCCGGCAGTGTGATCCAGCAGCATGACCCGTCGATATGATCGATGGCAGGAACAAGCCGGCAGCCCATGGGTTGCCGGCTTTTTCGTGCCGCTGGCGGTGGCGGGCGCCGACCGCGCTGCGGGGGCCCCGGGGCAGCAGAAATTGTGGCTGCTTACCTCGAAAAGCCCGCGAACACGCGGAAGAGCCCTGCCAAGCTGATAGGTTCTCGAACAGAGGCTTTTCGAATACCGTGAAGAGCTCAATCCGAAGAATGACTTCCAGGAGGATCTGACGTGGCTAAAAACCGTAGTGAACTTGTTGCTGAAGTGGCAGAGAAGGCCGACACCAGTCAGGCTGCAGTGAACGGCGTCCTCGACGCGCTGTTCGAGGTCTTCGCCGAGTCCGTCAAGGCGGACGAGAAGATCACCATCCCCGGTTGGCTCGCCGTCGAGCGCACCAGCCGCGCAGCGCGCACGGGCCGCAACCCCCAGACCGGCGAGACCATCCAGATCGCCGCCGGTCACAGCGTGAAGCTGACCGCCGGCTCGAAGCTCAAGGCTTCCGCCAAGTAGTCATGCTCCCGGAGGACCGCTGCCGATCACGGCAGCGGTCCTTCGTCGTTCCAGGTTCGTCGCTGCGGCCCCGTCGTTCCTGCCCGTCGTGAAGGCAGTGCGGACGGACGGCGATGATGCGCAGCAAGTTGGCCCTATTTCTACTCCGGGTAGAGAATAGGGTGCGTGTCCACAACTGCCGAACAGCCGCGTGAAACCCAGGTCGAACCCGCGCCCGAACGCGTCGTCGGGACCGGCTGGCTGGTCCTCGCGGGCGCGGTGGTCCTCGGCGCGCTCATCATCGGTCTGCTGTACTCCGGAGCTGCGGCGAGCCGGCAGCTGGGGGATCCGGGCGCCCTGACCCGCTGGGGACTGCCCGTGGCGAAGACCCTGAACAATACCGCTGCCGCAGGAACCATCGGGGCCCTCGTCTTCGCGGTCGTCATGCTGCCACGACAGATCAGCGACGCAGGCCGCAAGCCACGTCAGGGAGCCACCGAGCACCCCGCCTTCGCGCGGGTTCTGCTCCTGGCCTCGGTATCCGCCGTCGCCTGGACGCTCGGTGCTCTCGGTGTGCTGGTCCTCACCTACTCGGACGCAGCCGGGCTGCCCCTCAGCTCGGATCCGACGTACACGCAGGGACTCGCAGCCTTCCTCACGGACTTCGCCACCGGACGCGCGTGGCTCGTCACCGCGATCGTCGCGGCCGTCCTCGCAACGATCCTGTTCGGTGTGCGATCGCAGATCGGGCTGGCGCTCGCGCTGGTGCTGGCCCTGCTGAATCTGCTGCCGATGGCGCTGATCGGCCACTCCGCCAGCGGCGACGACCACAACGCCGCGGTGAACTCCATTGCTCTGCACCTCGTGGGAGTGTGCCTGTGGGCGGGAGGGATCATCGCTCTCGCCGTGGTGAGCGGGAAGCTCGGCAACCAGACGCTTCCGGTGCTCAAACGATTCTCCGCGCTGGCCGGCTTCGCCTTCGTCCTCGTGGTCGCCTCGGGTGTGGTGAACGCCAGTCTCAGGATCACCGACCTCGGGCAACTCGGCTCGCAGTGGGGGCTGCTGGTGACGTTCAAGACGGTCGCCACACTGCTCCTGGGCGGGATCGGGTGGATGCACCGGCAGTGGATCATTCCCCAGCTCGGCCTACCGGGAGGAACACCTGCGTCCGGGCTCTCGGCACGTCGCGTGCTCTGGCAGTTCATCGCCGTCGAGCTGGTGATCATGAGCGCCGTGTTCGGTGTAGCCGGGGCTCTGGGTCGTACAGCACCACCCCGTGCGGAGGTCCTCCCCACGGAGGCAGGACCCGCCCGCATCCTCACCGGATACGAGCTGCCGCCCGAACCGACCCTCTCCCGCTGGCTCTCGGAGTGGCGCCCCGACTGGCTGTGGGTCGCCGTCGCGCTGACCTTCGGCGTCGCCTACCTCCTGGGCGTGGTGAAGCTGCGTCGTCGCGGAGACTCCTGGTCGGTCCTCAAACTGGTCAGCTGGCTGACAGGTCTGGTCCTGCTGACCTACTTCACCTCCGGTGCACCCGCCGTCTACGGGATGGTGCTGTTCAGCGCGCACATGATCGACCACATGGCGCTGACCATGGTGGTGCCGCTGTTCCTGGTGCTCGGTGCGCCCGTGACACTGGCACTGAAGGCGCTCAGCGCGCGACGCGACGGTACGCGCGGCCTCCGCGAGTGGATCCTCACGATCGTCCACTCGTGGCCGTCGAGGATCATCACGCACCCCCTCTTCGCTGCCGGCAACTTCGTGGCCTCCATCATCGTCTTCTACTACTCGCCGCTGTTCGGTTTCGCACTGCGCGAGCACGTGGGACACGAACTGATGATCACGCACTTCCTCATCACCGGGTACATCTTTGTCCTCTCGATGATCGGCTCCGACCCCGTGCCGTACCGCGCTCCGTACCCCCTGAGGATCCTGCTGCTCTTCGCAACCATGGCCTTCCACGCGTTCTTCGGCGTCGCGCTCATGGGCTCGACATCCCTCCTCCAGGCGTCCTGGTTCGGCAACATGGGCCGTGAGTGGGGCGCGTCCGCACTCGCCGACCAGCAGGTCGGAGGGGCTGTCACCTGGGGCGTCGGAGAGCTCCCCACACTCCTGCTCGCCATCGGTGTCGCCGTCATGTGGTCCCGGTCCGACGCACGGGAGACGAAGCGGAAGGACCGTGCGGCAGACAGGAATAACGACGCCGAGCTCGCCGCTTACAACAGCATGTTCACCGACCTCGCCGCGCGCGACGTCGGCCCCCGGGCTTCCCGGCCAGAGCCCGCAGCGCGGGCCACCACAGCAGGAGACGATGAATGACCGAGACCACCGTGCGCACCCGGTACCGGGTGCGCGGCTCAGCGCTGACCGGCCGTAACTGGCTCAACACGGGAGGCAAGCAATTGCAGCTCGAGGACCTGCGCGGCAAGATCGTGATTCTCGACTTCTGGACCTTCTGCTGCATCAACTGCCTGCACGTCCTCGACGAGTTGCGTCCCCTCGAGCAGGCCTACCCCGATGTGCTGGTCACCGTGGGCGTTCACTCGCCGAAGTTCGAGCACGAGGCCGATCCGCTCGCCCTCGCCTCCGCCGTCGAGCGGTACGATATTCACCACCCGGTCCTGGACGATCCGCAGCTGAGTACCTGGGCGGCGTACACGGCACGCGCCTGGCCCACGCTGGTGGTGATCGATCCCGAAGGCTACATCGTGGCGCATCTCTCCGGGGAGGGGCACGCGGCAGGGCTCACCTCGCTGGTCGCCGAACTCGTGGCCGAACACGAGGAGAAGGGAACCCTCCACCGCGGCGACGGGCCGTACGTGCCGGCAGCGAGTACCGCAGGGGACCTGAAATTCCCCGGCAAGCTCCTCGCGGTCCCCGACACCGGCACCTTCCTCGTCGGCGACACGGGGCACCACCGACTCGTGGAACTCGAAGCG
This sequence comes from Arthrobacter sp., assembly GCA_029257465.1. Taxonomy (GTDB): domain Bacteria; phylum Actinomycetota; class Actinomycetes; order Actinomycetales; family Micrococcaceae; genus Arthrobacter_D. The sequence goes on from JARIBG010000082.1 coordinate 6,458, forward strand.
GACCTGACCACCGTGCGCCGCACCATCGGGTCGGGCACCAAGGGCTCGGCCGACGGCGGTGCCAGCGAGGCCCAGTTCAACGAGCCGCAGGGCGTGGCCCTGCTACCCGCCGCGCTGGCCGCCGACGTCGGGTACGACGTCGTCGTCGCCGACTCCGTGAATCACCTGCTCCGCGGCGTCGATCTCACCACCGGCGAGGTGCGAACTCTCGCCGGCAACGGCACGCAGAGGCTGCTCGACGCCGACAACCACACCAGGGCGGGGCTGCAGGAGAACGCCCGTGAGGTGGGGGCGGAGAGCGAGGCACCCCGGCTCACCGAGACACACCTGGGCACCGATGCGCTGAACGTCTCGCTCTCCTCACCGTGGGACGTGGTGTACTCGTCCGTCCTGGAGCGCGTGGTCATCGCGATGGCCGGCACGCACCAGCTCTTCAGCTACGATCCACGCACCCACGCGATCGATGTCCTCGCCGGTACCGGGCTGGAGGGACTGCTCGACGGCGATGCCTCCGCAGCCTGGTTCGCCCAGTCCTCGGGGCTCGCGGAAGACGCCGACGGCACCCTCTGGGTGGCCGACTCGGAAACCTCAGCCCTTCGCTCCCTCACGTTCAGTGAGCTCGACGGCCGGATCCGCACGCACGTCGGGACAGCCATCGGGACCGGTCTGTTCGACTTCGGGTTCCGCGACGGCGACGCGGACCAGGCCCGATTGCAGCACCCGCTCGGTGTGACGGCCCTGCCCGACGGATCGATCGCGATCGCCGACACGTACAACGGAGCGGTGCGCCGCTACGATCCCGCGACGCATGAGGTGTCCACGCTGCTGCGGGGGCTCGCGGAGCCGTCCGACGTGCTCGTGGATCTGGGCCCGGTGGCAGGCGGCGGGGATCCCCTGCTCATCGTCGTCGAGGCGAACAGGCATCAGCTCGTGCGGGCGCCACTGCCCAGGCAGGCACTCGCGGTCGACGAGGGGGCATCGCGCACCCAAAGGCCCAGGACGAACGTCTCGGCCGAACCGCTGGCGCTCACGGTCCGTTTCACCTCCCCCCGCGGGCAGAAGCTCGACGACCGCTGGGGGGATCCGACGCAGTTGGCGATCAGCGCCTCCCCGGAGTCGCTCATCGTCTCCGGTGGCGGGACCTCGGCGGGTCTGGCGCGGGAGCTCGTGCTCTCACCCGAGGCCGGCGACGGCGTGCTGCACATCTCCGCGCGGGCCGCGTCCTGCGACGGGGAACCGGGAGGGGAGATCCCCGATCACGCAGCGTGTCACCTGTACCAGCAGGACTGGGGGATCCCCGTGTCCGTCACGGGCGACGGCGAGAGCGCCCTGACACTGGAACTGCGCGGTCTGGACTGACCCGGCGGACCGGACTGATCGGGGCTTCTGGGCCGGGGCAGTCCGTTCCCCCCGGCGTCAGTAGCTGATATCCGGGACCACGGTGACGTCGTCGTCCGTCACCCGGAGATCCGCATCGAACTCGAACGGTACGGACTCGGAGATGTCGGTCTCGGCCCCGGAGAGGTAGTCCTGCAGGGTCGTCTCCATCCGCGCTGAGCCCTGGAGCGTGGACAGGCTCCAGGCGTCGTCGTTCTCCTGAACAGTGATCGTGGGGTAGTCCTCGATGGTCCACACGATGTCCCCGGCCAGCGGTTCGGTGGTGAGATAGGTGAAAGGGCACCCGGTCGGCTGGAAGACTGCCTGGTCGGCACAGGAGTCGAGGAAGGTGTGCACCTGCTCGTCGACCGCCCTGGTGAGCTCGGGCGTGGCTTCCGCGGAGAGCGCGAGCGACGCCGGTGGTCCGTCGGGGCCCAGTACCAGGGACTGCTGCCCGGGCGAGGTGAGGAAGGTGCCCTCGACCTGTGCGGTGACGGCGGCCGGGTAGAACGAGGCGAGGGCGATTCTGCCGTCCTGGAGCCCGATCTCGATGCCGTTGACCGCGATATCGCGCGCACGGCGGGCTGAGACCTCGACGCTCGGCAGAGTGGTCCGTTCGAACTCCCAGACCTCGAACACACCCCAGTCGGTTCCCGTGTGCTCCAGCGGGAAGAGCGCGGTGTGATCGGCGCCGTCGAGCCGGAAGGTGACCGGTACATCGACCCGGTCCGGGCCCGTGTCGTGCGCGTCCTGGACCTCGAGGTGCTCCAGGGGGTCACTGGCTGCTCGCAGCGCATCGCCGTCCAGGAGCCTCGGATCAACGCCCTCGGGGACAGTTGCGTTCAGCAGGCCCAGGGCCTGCGCTCCCTCACCCTCCTGCAGCGCTCCGAGGTACCGGTCCACGCGGTGCTCGGGGCTGTAGAGCCGGGCATTCATAATGGCGACAACCGCGATGAAACCTGCCCCGATCAGCAGGACGACCAGCACCCAGGCTGCGAGAACCTTCACGACCGGGGTTGTCTGCACGGTTCAACGGTACCGGCTGGAGCTGCTCAGGCGGGTAGGAAGCCCAGCAGTACCCCGGTGACGGCGAGGTCGAGCCCTGCGATGGCGAGACCGCGCGTGCCCCGATACGGCGGACGGATGGACCAGGTGAGGGGCCGGCGAACGTGGAAATAGATGCTGACGTCGTCGCCGGGCGGCGGAGGATCCGCCCTCGTGGCACCCCTGGGATGCAGGTGGGACGACCACAGCGCCTCGATGATCCGGTACCGGTGGTCGTGCCACCGGAGGTAGGCATGCCCTTGGTGCTCGAAGCTGATGGCGTGCGTCCTGGTCCATGAGCCGTAGATGAGTCGGATCGCCAGCGCCGCGAGGAGAAGGCCCAGACCGAGGGCGGTGAGAGTGGAGCTGACGATCTCCAGGACGATCATGGGCCGGCGCCCTGCCGGACCCCCGACTGCCGCTCACCCGACCCCCGCGACGTCGGGAAAGCCGCCGGGATCTGCACGGTGGCGTCGCATTCACCCATGGGTGTCAGCCTACACAGCAGGATCGGCACCCCTGAGGATGCCGATCCTGCCACTGCTGATCCTGTCATTGCCTGTTGTGTCAGTGCCCGATATGTCACTACCTGTTCTGCCCGGCGGACCCTGACAGCGCAGGCCCGAGCAACACCGCGGGGCCCCGTGTCAGCTCGCGGAGTGCTTCCCGCCGGCTGCCGTGGCGCCCGAGGAACGGGGCACCCCCGCCTGGGCCGTCGCGGTGGAATGGCCCGAGGAGCGCTCGCCCGTTCCCCGATCGTGCTCGTCGTCGGCCTGTTGCGCCGTGGCGATCTCCTCCGCGCGCTCCTCGTTCGCCTCCCGCGTCAGTTCGGCACCTGCCTCGGCGTCGCGCGTGAGGTTCTCACCCGTCTCGGCGTCGAACAGGTGCAGCTTGCGGGTGTCGAGCCAGAGCTCCGCCTCCCGTCCGCCACGGATACGGCTGGCCGCATCCAGGGTGACCACGATCTGTGGGCGCAGCTCATCGGCATCCATCTCGCGGGCGAGACTGTTCAGCACGTCCCGCATCTCGGGTGCCGGGTCGAAGTCGATGTACCCGTACTGCTCGTTACCGAGCCACTCGGTGTGCGTCAGGGTTGCCGTGAAGGTGGTTCCGTGGGACCGCTTGTGGTCCTCCACCAGCTGGGCGTCCTCGAAGAACTCGGGGCGCAGACCCACGAGCACCACCCTCTTCCCCGCGGCCTTCTCGGCTTTCGCCGCGGGGATCTCGAGATTGCCGAGCGCGGTGTGCAGGACATTCCCCTCGATGGTCGCCGGCAGGAAGTTCATGGAGGGAGAGCCGATGAAACCTGCGACGAAGAGATTCACGGGCTGCTCGTAGAGCTCACGCGGCGAGGCGATCTGCTGGAGTTCACCCTTCTTGAGTACCGCGACGCGGTCGCCCAAGGTCATCGCCTCGGTCTGGTCGTGCGTGACGTACACCGAGGTGACGCCGAGCCGGCGCTGCATCTGGGAGATCTCGGACCGCATCTGGCCGCGGAGCTTGGCGTCGAGGTTGGAGAGGGGCTCGTCGAACAGGAAGGCGTCGGCCTGCCGGACGATCGCCCGCCCCATAGCGACGCGCTGGCGCTGACCGCCCGACAGATTCGCGGGCTTGCGCTGCAGGTGTTCGGTGAGCTCGAGCGTGGCCGCCGCATCGGTGACGAGCTTGTCCACCTGATCCTCGCTGTGCTTGCCCTTGGCCAGGCGCAGGGGGAAGGCGATGTTCTCGTACACGGTGAGGTGCGGGTAGAGAGCATAGTTCTGGAACACCATTGCCAGATTGCGGTCGCGCGGAGCCTTCTCGTTGACCCTCTTGCCGTCGATCAGGAGCTCGCCGTCGGTGATGTCCTCGAGCCCCACGATCATGCGCAGCAGAGTGGACTTACCACAGCCGGAGGGCCCGACCAGGATGATGAACTCGCCGTCGGCGATGTCGATGCTGATGTCGTTGACGGCCGGGAAGCCGTCGCCGTACTTCTTGACCAGGTTGTTGAGGGTGATTGAAGCCATGGTGCGAATCCTTTACTTGAACCGGGCGTTAGCCCTTGACGGCGCCGGAGGTCAGGCCCGAGACGATCTGACGTTGGAAGAGGAGGACGAGCAGGACCACCGGGATGGTGACGATGATCGCAGCCGCCGAGATCGCACCGGTGGGCGCCTCGAACTGGGACGCGCCCGTGAAGAAGGCGAGCGCTGCGGGAACGGGTCTCGCCGTCTCCGTGGAGGTCAGCGAGATCCCGTAGACGAAGTCGTTCCACGCGATGAAGAAGGCGATGATCGCCGTCGTGAAGACACCCGGTGCGGCCAGTGGCACGATCGCCTTGCTGAACGCCTGCCACGTCGTCGCGCCGTCGACCTGTGCAGCCTGCTCGAGCTCCCAGGGGATCTGGCGGAAGAAGGCGGCGAGGGTCCAGATGGAGATCGGGAGGGTCAGTGACAGGTACGGGATGATCAGACCGAGCCACGTGTCGTACAGCCCGATGGTCCGCCAGAGGTTGAACAGGGGCGTGACGATCGAGATGACCGGGAAGATCGATACCGCGAGAGCCGTGGTGAGGACCAGACCTTTCCCGGGGAAGTCCAGCCGGGCGATCGCATAGGCGCACAGGGTGGCCAGGACGACGGCGATGAACGTCGCGATCAGCGAGATACCGATCGAGTTGCGCAGCGCGGAGAGGAAGAGTCCCTGCGCATTGCCGACGAGGATCTGCTCGTAGTTCGACGTGGTCGCCTGCCCCGAGGTCGGGAGGAATGTGCCACTCGTGAGATCGCTCGGAGCCTTGAAGGAGGTGGCCAGGATCGATGCCACGGGGAAGAGCGCGTACACGAGTACGAGGACCGTGACGATGCCCCAGAGGACCTTGTTCTTGGTGCTGGAGTTCGTCATCCTTTTCCTCCCTGGGTGCCGGCGAGATCGACCTTGAACAGTTTGATCGCGACGAAGCTGATGATCAGGACGCAGAGGAAGAGGAGCACGGAGACAGCCGAGCCCAGTCCTATCTCCAGCCTGCTGATCGATTGTCGATAGGCGAGCAGCGAGAGGACCTCGGTCCCGTACGCGCCGTTGGTCATGATGAATACATTGTCGAAGATCCGGAAGGCGTCCAGCGCCCTGAAGAGGACGGCGACCATGATCGCCGCTTTCATGTTCGGGATGATGACCTTGCGCATCTGCTCCCACCAGGTGGCGCCGTCGACCTTCGCGGCTTCGCTGAGTTCGTCGGGTACCTGTGCCAGGCCTGCCAACAGGAGGAGGGAGATGAAGGGCGTGGTCTTCCAGATCTCGGAGGCCATGATCACGAACAGGGCTGTGCCGGTCTGGGCGAACCAGTTGAGGTCCTCGTCGATACCGGGAAGCCAGTTGAACCAGGAGTTCACGTAGCCCGAGTTGATGTCGAAGGCGTAGAACCATGCGAACGCCGAGACGACGGTGATGATGCCGTACGGCACCAGGATCGCCGTCCGGAGGGGGCCCTTGATGCCCTTCAGTGCCTTGTTCATCACGAGCGCCAGCGCGAAGCCGAGCACGAGCTCCACCGCCACGGTGATCACCGTGATCAGGAGGGTGGTGCCGAGATCGCGCCACCACACCGAATCGGTGAGGATGACTGCGTAGTTGCCCAGCCCGATGAAGTCGCGTTCGTCCGGTGTGGTCAAACGGAACTGGAACAGGGACTCGTAGGTGGCCTGCAGGATCGGATACAGCGTGACGAGCAGCATGACGATGAAGGCCGGACCTGCGAGCAGCCAGCCGAGACGACGTTCGGCCCGAGCGCGCTCGCTGTACTGCTTCGGTGCCTTCTTCCCCGGCGTCGACCTCGTGCGGACACTCGGTGTCGTGTCGGGAGAGCTGGTGGGCTCAGCCGGTGGAGCGGGTACGGCGGAGGTCATAGCAGCCTCTCTCCTCGGAGCACAGCGGTGATGAAATCGGTCGATTGCTCCGGCGTGGTCTCAGGATCCACGTCGGACGGTGGGGCCCAGAGCTGCTGGATCCCCGTCGATACCTCGTTGTAGAACGGTGTCTGCGGGCGTGGCGCGGCGTCCTGCAGGGAATCGCGGATCACCGGGGCCATGGGGAAGGATTCCTCGATACGCGGATCCTCGTAGGCCTCGGTGTTGGAGGGTGGATTGCCGTTGGTGACGAAGTACTCGGCCTGGTTCTCCACGGAGACGATGCACTGGACGGCTTCGTAGGCCAGGTCGGGGTTGTCGCTCTCGGCGCCGACGCCGAGATTGATACCACCGAGCGGAGCGGCCGCGGACTCGTCGTCGTACACGCGGGGGTAGATGCCCCAACCGATGTCGTCGAGGACCGCCTGGTCGAGTGTTCCGGCATCGACAGCGCCGACGGTGGCGGGCCACACGAAGGGATAGTTGACCATGAAGGAGCCCGCATCGCTCTGGAACAGGTCCAGGGAGGCGTTCTCGTTCTGCGTCGCCAGCCCGGGTCCGCCCAGGCCGTCCTTGCCGATGGTGGAGATGATCCGCGCGGCTTCGCGTCCTGCATCGGAGACGAGGTCGAGTTCGAGCTCGTCGGACGGGGCCTCGGGATTGGTGATGATCGAACCGCCCGCGGAGGCGACGAGGGCGTTCACCCAGACCGTCATCGACTCGGCCTGAGCGCCCTGGACCCCCAGCTCCTTGTCCTGGTCCGCGGCGGCCTCCATGACCTGGTCCCAGGTGACAGGAGCACTCATGTCCAGACCCGCGGCCTCCGCCACGGACTTCCGGTACCAGAGGATCTGCGTGTTCGCCCAGAAGGGTACGGTGACCAGTTCGTCCTTCCAGGTGGCACCGGCCAGGGCACCCTCGACCACGTTCTCCGTGGTGGCCTGGGCGACGTCGTCGGGCACAGGGGCGAGGAAGCCTGCGAGTTCGGGCACGAAGGGCGGATCGAGGCTCATGATGTCGAGCGACGAGTCTCCCGCAGCGAGACGGCGAGCGAGCTGCTCGCGCTGCGAGGCGGCGTCACTGGGTAGCAGCGAGGTCTCGATGCGATAGCGTCCGTTCGCCTCCGTGGTGCATTTCTCGGCGATGGCGGCCTGGCCGCCGGCGTCCGGGTTGATGTACCAGGTGAGGGTGTTGTCCGTGTCCCCGGAGCCGCAGCCACCCAGGAGCAGCGTTCCCATGAGGGTGCTGGCCACGATGGCGGCCCTCGGGCGGTTCTTCACCGGATTCGGTGTTCTTCGACTGGTCGGCATACGCACCGAGCCTCCACATCTTCGTAGACAACCCGGCGGCCGGCCCGATTGACCCGACAGCCTGGGCTAACGTGCTTTTGACCATATGCCCTGGGCGCCCGATTCGCTAGGCAGGACCCTGAAAGCCACGAGAGGTAAGGGTGTGACGCGTCATGGGCTCCGCAGGAAGGTGCTGGACGCGGTGCCGCTGTGCGCCGGTACACGGGCGGACCGGCTGGGTGGCGTGGTCGCACGCCAATGCCGATGGCCTCGGCGGGGAGGAGCTGAGCGGGCGACGGGAATCGAACCCGCGTATCGAGCTTGGGAAGCTAGCGCTCTACCATTGAGCTACGCCCGCAAGGAACTGCACCGGTCGGACCGGCATGTCCTGCGAAACAACGAGATCGAGCCTACCCCACCCCGACCGGGCTCAAGGACACGCTCACGCAGCACTACCTCCACTCTTGGGCACACTCCTACGCACACTCCTAGGTTCCGGAGTCCGGGAACCTGCCGGGATCCGTGGTTCCCGCGTCGAGCGACGAGGTGTCGGTCTCGGAAGAGTCGGACGATTGATCGGGCATCGTTCCTGCGGCGGCGGCATGAGCGCGGTCGATCAGTTCACGCCATGGCGCCTCGAGCCGGTGCTCGGGTACGTGGACCTCGGTGTACCCGATGATGATGCGGTAGGTGAAGCGGTCGCGCTGGTCGTCCGGCGGATCCGGGGCCGCCGCTTCGGCCTCGGCCAGAGGAAGCCACCGCTGCTCGGCCTCGGCGCTGCTGACGTCGATCGTCCAGGTCCGCGTGAACCCACCGACGCCGCCGGATCGGGTGATCTCGATCCTCACACCGGCACACCCACCTGGGTCCATGCCCCGGCGACGGCCTCGGCCTCGCGGCTGCCCTCCCCGAAGCGCTGCACCGCGGCGTCCTGCGTGGTCCGGGCGAACCTGCCGAAGTCGCAGTCCGTCAGGACACTGCCGCTGACGACGGCGTCGTACCAGATGCGTCCCGCGCTCTTCCAGGCCTGCCCGCCGAGCGCCGTCGCCGCGAGATAGAACGCATGATTCGGTATACCGGAGTTGATGTGCACCCCGCCGTTGTCGGAGGACGTCTCCACGTAGTCGGCCATGGTGGCCGGTTGCGGATCCTTACCGAGGACGTCGTCGTCGAACGCCGTGCCCGGCGCCTTGAGCGAACGCAGCGCCGCGCCCTCCACCTGATCCGTGAAGATCCCCTCTCCCACGAGCCAGGTGGCGGTATCCACCGATTGGCCGAGCAATCGCTGCTCCACCAGGACACCGAAGACGTCGGAGAGCGATTCGTTGAGCGCACCCGACTGGCCCTGGTACTCGAGATTCGTGGAGTACTGCGTGAAGCCGTGCGTCAGCTCGTGGCCGATCACGGTGAGCGAGGCCGTGAAGCGGCTGAAGATCTCGCCGTCGCCGTCGCCGAACACCATCTGACCGCCGTCCCAGAAAGCATTGTCGTAGTTCACCCCGTAGTGGACCGTGGCGTGCAGGGCCTTGCCCATCCCGTCGACCGAGCTCCGTCCGTACTCCTCACTCAGGAGCGCATAGGTGGCGCCGAGCCCGTCGTACGCCTCGTCGGCGGCGCGGTCACCCGTCGCGCCGGCGCCCTCTTCGCGGATCAGCCTCCCGGGCAGCTCCTCCCGGGTACCGGCATCGTGGATGCGTCGATTCAGTGTTCCGACGACGGCGCCACCGCGGCGGACCGGCGCGCTCAGGGCCTCGGCCCGAGCCTGGAGAACGGGATCCAGCTCGGCCAGCGCAGAACGCGCCGCGCGGGATGCCAGGGCGAGCTGCGGATCGTCGAGAGCGGCGATCCGGTCCAGCAGGTACGGGGGGACGATACTGCAGTGGATCCGCGGCATGGAGGCCTCCTTCGCTGTGACCCACGGTAGACCCATGGCCTGACGAATCAAGGCACGTACGCTTGGTCCATGAGCGTGGAGCGGAACACCCGCAGGCTGGAGCAGGGGATCGAGCGGGATTTCTCGGACAAGATGAGCTACGGCTCCTATCTGGAGCTGGACCGGCTGCTGGACGCGCAGCGACCCGTCAGTTCTCCCGAGCACCACGACGAGATGCTGTTCATCATCCAGCACCAGACCTCCGAGCTGTGGCTCAAACTCGTCCTCCACGAACTCCGCGCGGTGCGCCTGAAGCTACGGGCGGACGATCTCCGCGCGGCCATGAAGGGCATTGCCCGCATCAAGCACATCCAGCGTTCACTGACCGAGCAGTGGTCGGTGCTGGCCACCCTGACACCCTCCGAGTACGCGGAGTTCCGCGGCGATCTCGGGTCCTCGAGCGGCTTCCAGTCCTACCAGTACCGTGCGGTCGAGTTTCTGCTCGGCAACAAGAACGCCGGCATGATCGACGTCTTCGACGCCGATCCCGCAGCCCAGGCACTGCTGCTCGAGCTGCTCGGGCAGAGCAGCATCTACGACGAGTTCATTGCCCTGCTCGCCCGCCGCGGGTACGGCGTCCCCGCTGATCTGCTGGAGCGCGATGTCAGGACGGCCCACGAGTTCTCGCCCGCACTCGTCGCCGTGTACAAGGAGGTGTACGAGGACGCCGCACGCCACTGGGACATCTACGAGGCGTGTGAGGAACTGGTGGATCTCGAGGACAATTTCCAGCTGTGGCGTTTCCGTCATCTCAAGACCGTCGCCCGGACCATCGGCTTCAAGCCGGGAACAGGTGGCTCGTCCGGCGTCGGTTTCCTCCAGCGCGCCCTGGAACTGACCTTCTTCCCCGAACTCTTCGCCGTCCGCACCGAGATCGGTCGTTGAGCGCCAGGCTCAGGAGGGCTCTGGCCAGGCTGGTAGTTTTGGACGGTGCTGATCTCAGACCGCGACATCCGGGCGGACATCGCCGCGGGGTGTATCACCCTCGATCCCTTCGACCCGGCGATGGTGCAGCCCTCCAGCGTGGACGTCCGGCTCGACCGCTTCTTCCGGCTCTTCGACAACCACAAGTACGCGCACATCGATCCTGCACAGGATCAACCTGAGCTGACGCGCCTCGTCGAGGTGGCGGCCGACGAACCGTTCATCCTGCATCCGGGGGAGTTCGTCCTCGGCTCCACCTACGAGACCGTGACGCTCCCGCATGATGTCGCTGCGCGCCTCGAGGGAAAGTCCTCACTGGGGCGGCTGGGCCTGCTGACGCACTCCACGGCGGGTTTCATCGATCCAGGGTTCTCCGGTCATGTGACTTTGGAACTGTCCAACATGGCCACCCTGCCCATCAAACTGTGGCCCGGGTCGAAGATCGGCCAGCTGTGCTTCTTCAGGCTCACCTCCCCTGCGGAACACCCCTACGGATCAGGGGTGTACGGCAACCGTTACCAGAATCAGCGGGGCCCGACGGCGTCGCGCAGCCACCTCAACTTCCACCGCACCGACATCTCCGCGGCGGAGAACTGAGCGCTGAAGCCGCCGAGCGCTGCACCTCCAACGCTGAGTGGGTCAGGCTTCCGGCAGGACGGCGCGGGCGACCTGTGCGGGTGGTTTCACCGGGAGCAGCAGGAGCAGCCCGGCGAACAGCACCACGAGGATGCCGATGACGCCGTAGAGCTGGGAGCCGAAGATGCCGATGCTCACGGCGAAGAGCGTCGGGGCCAGGAAGCTCACGGCGCGGCCGGTGGTCGCGTACAGCCCGAAGAGCTCGCCCTCCCCGCCCACCGGTGCGAGGCGTGCGAGGAACGCACGCGACGACGCCTGAGCTGGGCCGACGAACAGTGTCAGGAGCAGGCCGAAGACCCAGAACGTGGTGTCCGAGGACCACTGAACACCGAAGACGGAGTAGGTGCCGGTTCCCAGCAGGAGGATCGCCGACCCGGCCACCAGCAGTCCGATCAGGGCCCCGATGATGACGCGCTTGGGGCCGAGCCGATCGTCGAGGAAACCCCCGATCACCGCTCCCGTCGCGGCGATGACGTTCGCGGCGATCGCGAAGACGATCACCAGGCTCGCCGAGAAGCCGAAAGCTCCTGCCGCGAGGACCCCACCGAAAGTGAAGACCGCGGCCAGTCCGTCCCTGAAGATCGCGCTGGCCAGCAGGAAGTAGATGGTGTGCGGGCTCTGCCGGTACATCTGCCGCACGCGCCGCAGGAGCAGACCGTAGGAGGCGAAGAACCCGAGCTGGGCGGCCGATGTCCTGCGGGGCAGCTCGGGGATGGTGAACAGGACCGGCAGTGCGAACGCCGCGAACCACAGCGCCGAGAAGACGGCGACGAGCCGGATGTTCAGGCCGTTGTCACTGGATGCTCCGGGCCAGTCGACGATCGGTGAGATGAACACCACGAGGACCACCACGAGCGCGACGATGCCGCCCACATAGCCCATCGCCCAGCCGAAGCCACTGACGCGGCCGATGGTCGACGGCGTCGAGATCTGGGTCAGCATGGCGTTGTAGTTGACGCCGGCGAACTCGAAGAAGATGTTCGCGGCGGCGATGAGTGCCACCCCGAGGACAAGCATGTCGGTGCTCGGGAAGACGAAGAAGCACAGGCCGGTCAGGACGACGACCAGCAGGGTGTTGATCCCCAGCCACCGCTTGCGTCTGCCGCCGCTGTCGGAGCGCTGACCCGTGACGGGGGCCAGGAGAGCGATCAGCAGGCCGGCGGCGGCGAGACCCCAGGCGAGCGCCTGCGAGGTCCGTGCTTCACCACCGAAGGCCTCGGAGGTGAGATAGACGGTGAAGACGAACGTGGTCATGACGGCGTTGAAGGCCGCGGAGCCCCAGTCCCAGGAGGCCCAGGCAAGGACCGGTCTGCTGAAGATACGACCGGAGCCGACCATCGGCACGGTCGCCGGGCCGGCAGGAGTGCCCGGAAGCTGCTGATGCGTACTCATAGGGTGAATGCTAGCCCGGCAGGACGCTGATTATACGGCTTCGCGCTGCCTGTTCCGCCGCGTCATCGATACAGGATCGCCGGGGTTCCGCGGCTAGACTACGAGAGCCCGACCACCCTCCGCAGCTGAAGATCGAGACCCCATGTTCACAGTGCTCATCGCGATGTTCGCGCTGGCACTCGTGGCTCCGGTGCTGTTCTCACGCCTCGGACGGTCGGCCTTCTTCGTTCTTGCGGCGGTGCCTGCGGCGGCGTTCGCCTGGCTGCTGTTCATGGTGCCCGGGGTCCTCGCCGCCGATCAGGGTGCGCTGGGAGGCCAGCAGGGCGCACCGCCGTCCGCCGTCGTGCCATGGATCCCCGCCGTGCACCTGGAGCTCGCGTTCCGGCTCGATGCGCTCGCCGCGGTGCTGTGCATCCTCATCCTCGGCGTCGGCGCCCTGGTCCTGTTCTACTGTGCGCGCTACTTCAAGGACGACGAGCCCGACCTCGGTGCATTCGGTGCACAGTTGCTGGCCTTCGCCGCGGCGATGTTCGGGCTGGTACTTGCCGATGATCTGATCCTGATGTTCATCTTCTGGGAACTGACCACCATCCTGTCCTACCTGCTGATCGGCTACTCGCGCCACCGTCTCTCGGCCCGCCGCTCGGCCCTGCAGGCGCTGATCGTCACGACCGCCGGCGGGCTCACCATGCTCGTGGGCCTGATCATCCTCGGGGAGGAGGCCGGGACGTACCGCATCTCCGAGATCCTGGCGGACGCGGGCTCCCTGGTGGCGCAGGGCACGATCGTCGACGTCGCGATCGTCCTGATCCTGGTCGGTGCCATCACCAAATCGGCGCTGGTACCGTTCCATTTCTGGCTGCCCGCCGCGATGGCCGCGCCCACGCCCGTCAGCGCGTACCTCCACGCCGCGGCCATGGTGAAGGCGGGTATCTTCCTCACGGCGCGCTTCGCGCCCGGCTTCCATGAGACCACCCTGTGGTATCCGGTGATCCTCGTCCTCGGGATGACCACGATGCTGCTCGGTGGCTGGAGGGCACTGCGCCAGTTCGACCTCAAACTCGTCCTGGCCTACGGGACGGTGAGCCAGCTCGGCTTCCTGACCATGGTGGTGGGACTCGGAGGCCGCGACGGAGCTGTCGCAGGGCTCGGTCTGCTGCTGGCCCACGGGCTCTTCAAGGCCACGCTCTTCCTGGTGGCAGGCATTATCGACCACCAGGCAGGGACACGAGATCTCAGGGCGCTCTCGGGCGTCGGAGGTTCCTCTCCGGCACTCTTCGTCGTGGGCCTGATCGCCGCGGCCTCGATGGCCGGGGTCCCGCCACTGGTAGGTTTCGTGGCCAAGGAGGCGGTCTACGAAGCCTTCGTGCACCGTGCGGAGGACGGCGTCGTCGGGACGCTTCTGCTCGGCGGTATCGTGCTCGGATCCATCCTGACCTTCGCCTACAGTGCTCGCTTCGTGTGGGGCGCATTCGCGCTCAAGCACGGCACCCCGCGGACCTCCTTTCCCCGGGTGCGGGCGTCGTTCCTCCTGGCGCCGGCGGTCCTGGCCGTCGCCACCGTGGTGTTCGGTCTCTGGCCCGTCCCCCTGGATCTCCTGGTCCAGCCGTACGCCACGGCCTTCACCGCCGACGTGGCCGCTCCGCACCTCGCCCTGTGGCACGGGGTCAGTCTGTCGCTCGTGCTGACCGTTCTCACGCTCGGTTCGGGAGTGGCCCTGTTCCTCCTGCGCAGTCCGGTCGAGCGGTTCCAGGCCCGCCTACCCCGGGTGCCCGAGGCCTCGGCCGTGTACGGCGGGATCCTCGGCGCCATCGACGCCGTCGCCCGCTGGGTCACGGCCCGCACCCAGCGGGGTTCCCTGGCGTTCTACCTCTTCATCATCCTGGCCACCGCCGTCCTCGTACCGCTCACAGCGCTCATTCTCTTCGAGGGTCCCGTACCCACCGACTTCCAGTGGGCGCAATCACCTGCACAGGCAGTCGTGGCGCTGGCCATCCTCGTGGGGATCGTGGGCGCGCTGAGGGCCCGCAAGCGTTTCACCGCCGTGGTCATGGTCGGGATCACCGGGTACGGCCTGGCCATGATCTACGCCCTGCACGGAGCGCCGGACCTGGCACTCACGCAGATGCTCGTGGAGACCATCGTGCTCGTGGCGTTCGTCCTGGCCCTGCGCTCGCTGCCTCCGAGGCTGTGGAGCAGGGCGGGCCGGCAGCGCAGGTTGCTCCGTGCGATTCTCGGCGTCGCCTTCGGTTCCATCATGGCCGTCATCGCCATGTCGGCCATGGCTTCCAGGACGGCAGCGCCCATCTCGGACGCGTATCCCGAGCTCGCGTACGAGGAGGGTGGGGGCGCCAACACCGTCAACGTGCTGCTCGTGGACATCCGCGCGTGGGACACCTTCGGCGAGATCACCGTTCTGGCACTGGCCGCGACGGGTATCGCCAGTCTGATCTTCATCCGGGGACGCAGGGACACACGGAACCGGGCCATCGACGTCGAGGACGGTTCGGTGGACAGGGCACAGGAGTCGCTGGACGCGGGAGGCCGCGCCGAGGCCGCGCTCCAGCTCGCTGCCAGATTCGCCGATGTCGCACGGGATCCATGGCTCGTCGCAGGACGGACCCTCGCGCCCGAGCGGCGCTCGATCGTTTTCGAGGTCATCACGCGCCTGCTGTTCCACACCGTCATCCTGCTCTCCGTCTACCTCCTGTTCGCCGGTCACAATCTGCCAGGTGGCGGCTTCGCCGGAGGACTCCTCGCCGGGATCGCCCTGGCGATCCGCTATCTGGCCGGCGGCCGGTTCGAACTCGCCGAGGCGACGCCGGTCAGTGCGGGCGCGCTGCTCGGCACTGGTCTGGCCGTCGCAGCCCTCAGCGCGATGGCACCCCTGGTGTTCGGAGGGGCCGTCCTCGAGAGTTACGTCCTGGAGTTCTCGCTGCCCCTCGCGGGCGAGGTGAAGTTCGTGACGTCGACCTTCTTCGACATCGGCGTCTACCTCATCGTCGTCGGGCTCGTCCTGGACGTGCTGCGGAGCTTCGGGTCCGAGCTCGATTCACGCACGGAGGCCGGAACGCCGGTCCAGAACGAACCGGTCCCGGACGCCCCTGTCCCATCGACGATCGAGGAGGTACGCCCATGACCGTCAACGTCACGCTGATCGTGCTCATGGCGGCATTCTTCGCGGCCGGACTCTACCTGCTGCTCGAACGCAGCCTCACGCGCGTCCTGTTCGGCCTGATCCTGGTGGGCAACGGTGTGAACATCCTCATTCTCGCCATGAGCGGGGGAAGCGGCACGGCGCCTCTTTACAGCGAGGGCACACCGCCGCAGGACTACGCGGACAGCCTGCCACAGGCCCTGATCCTCACGGCGATCGTCATCACCTTCGCCGTGACGTCGTTCATGCTCGGCATGATCTACCGGTCCTGGGACCTGGCCCGGAAGGACGAGGTGCAGGACGATCCCGAAGCCCTGCGCGCCGACGACCAGGACGACTACGCCCACACGGACACCGACAGCGCCGAGGACGCCTCCGAGTTCTCGGACACCGCTGAAGCACGCCCGCTCCGCCGCAGGAAGGCGCGCCCGGCGGTGGGCTCGCACCGTGCTGCAGGAGGAGCGTCGTGATCGCCGCCGATCTCGCGCCGCTCGCCGTCGCCCTGCCCCTCCTCGGCGCAGCGGTCACCTTCATCCTCATCCGCTATCCGCGCGCCCAGCGTTCCATCAGCATCACGACGCTGGCCATCACCCTGACCCTGGAGGTGGTGATGCTCCTCGCGGCGCCTTCTACCGGGACGCACGCGGTGAGGCTCGGCGGGTGGGAGCCGCCCTTCGGGATCGTGCTGGTGGTGGACCAGTTCTCGGCGCTCATGCTCGTTGTCTCCTCCGCGATCAGCCTCGCGGTGCTGATCTACGCAGCGGGGCAGGGTACGGCGGACGGGGACGAGGAAGGCCCCGTGTCCATCTTCCATCCCACGTACCTGATCCTCGTGGCCGGTGTCTCCAACGCCTTCCTGACCGGGGACCTCTTCAATCTGTACGTGGGCTTCGAGATCCTGCTGACCGCGAGCTACGTGCTGATGACGCTCGGCGGGACGGCGCCGCGAATCCGTGCGGGCGTGACCTACGTGGTCGTGAGCGTGGTGTCCTCCATGCTGTTCCTCATCGCCATCGGCATGATCTACGGTGCCACCGGCACGGTGAACATGGCCGATCTCGCGGTGAAGCTCCAGGACGTCGACCCGGCGACGCAACTGGTCCTGCATCTGATGCTGCTCGTGGCGTTCGGCATCAAGGCCGCCGTGTTCCCGCTGTCCTTCTGGCTGCCGGATTCCTATCCCTCCGCTCCGGCACCGGTGACGGCGGTGTTCGCCGGTCTGCTGACGAAGGTGGGTGTCTACGCGATGGTGCGTGTGGAGACCCTGCTCTTCCCCGGGGACCGCCTCGACTCGTTCCTCATGGTGGTCGCCCTGCTCACCATGATCGTGGGGATCCTCGGCGCACTGGCGCAGTCCGATCTGAAGCGGCTCCTGTCCTTCACCCTCGTCAGTCATATCGGCTACATGGTCTTCGGACTGGCGGTGTCCTCCCGGCTGGGCCTGGCAGCCGCCGTCTACTACGTGGTGCACCACATCACCATCCAGACGAGCCTCTTCCTCGTCACGGGGCTGGTGGAGCGCCGCGGGGGGACGGCGGATGTGGATCGCCTCGGTGGACTGGCCAGACTCTCGCCGCTCCTGGGTATCCTGTTCTTCGTCCCGGCCATGAACCTGGCAGGGATCCCGCCCTTCTCGGGTTTCCTCGGCAAGCTCGGCCTGCTCGAGGCAGGAGTGGAAGTCGGCACCCCCCTGGCCCTCGTCCTGGTGGGCGGGGCGGTGGTCACCAGCCTGCTGACCCTGCTGGTCATGGCGCGCGTGTGGAACCGGGCCTTCTGGCGCAGCCCCGAGGACGTCGAGGACCCGGATCCTCTGCTGCTCGCCGGCACGTCCGACGGACCGAGTGCGACGGCAGCGCAGCGCGTCCCGCCCCGCTCGGGGAACGAGGACACCGGGACGATCCTCGCGACGAAGTCCGCGCCCCTCCTGCCCCGCCCCATGACGGGTGCCACGATCGGTCTCGTGACACTGGGGCTCGGCCTGACCTTTCTGGCCGGCCCGCTGTATACCCTCACCGACAGTGCTGCGGGCCAGATGCTCGAGCGCAGTCCCTACATCGAGGCCGTTCTCGGAGCAGGAGCAGGCGAATGAGCCGGCAGAAGTTCTCCCTCGTCACCGATGTCCCGCTCATCCTCTGGCTCACGCTCGTCTGGGGTGCCCTCTGGCAGGACTTCGGCCTGGCCAATCTGGTTCTCGGGCTACTCATCGCCTTCGTGGTGGTGAACTTCTTCTACCTGCCACCGGTGGGGTTGAGCGGCCGCTTCAATGTCCTGGCGCTGATCACCTTCAGCGCCGGTTTCCTCGTCGATCTCGTCAAGGCCAGCATCGAGGTCTTCTGGCTCGCCGTGACCAAGGGGCCGGCAGTGCGCAATGCCATCGTCGCGGTGCACCTGCGCAGCCATTCGGATCTCATCGTCACGGCGACCGGCCACGCGACCTCGCTGATCCCCGGCTCGCTCGTGGTGGAGGTCGACAGAGCGTCCTCGACGCTCTATCTCCACTGCCTGGACGTCGTCACCTCCGAGGATGCGGAAGCCATGCGGAACACCGTACGGAAGTCCGAGGCGGGCTTCATCCGCATCATGGGGACCAAGCAGGAGCTCGCGGAGCTGAAGGCAGAGGAGTCCACGTCGTGACAGTCGTCATCTATACCGTCCAGGGAATACTGGCGTTGGCCGTCCTGCTCGCGCTGTACCGGGCGGTTATCGGTCCGTCGATCCTCGACCGTGTTCTGGCGCTCGACGTCGTGCTCGCCATCATCGCCGCCGCGCTGGTCCTCAACATGATCGTGAACCACCACCTGGACAACCTGATCCTGCTCGTGGTCATCTCGCTGGTCGGTTTCATCGGTTCGGTCTCAGTGGCCCGCTTCGTGACGGACAGGGGTATAGCGCCATGATCGCCGACGTCGTCGTATCGATTCTGCTGATCGGCGGAGCCCTCATGTCCCTCGCGGCCGGCATCGGGCTGGTCCGCTTCCCCGATCTGCTCTCGCGCATGCACGCAGCAACGAAACCGCAGGTGCTCGGACTCCTGCTCTTCCTCCTGGCGCTGGCGATCGAGACCGGGAGCTGGCCCCTGATCCCGCTGTTGTTCCTGTGCTGGTTCTTCCAGCTGCTCACCAGCCCCGTGTCCGCTCATATGGTGGGTCGCGCCGGCTACCGTACGCGGCATCTCCGCCGGGATCTGCTCACGCTCGACGAGCTCGACGACGTCGTGGAACAGGCAGTGGCCGAGGACACCGACCGGCGACACGACGCCGACGCCGATTCGTCGGGCGAGCGACACCGTACGGGGAGCTCGTAAGGCACGATGCAGCGGGGTGGTCCCGCTACCGGGACTCGTGCTGTGCGTGACCGGTCTGCGCACGTGCTGCCCGGAAGGCGACGACGGCATCCTCCGGCGATGACGCTGCCGCCACGAACCCGTCGGGTCTGACCAGGTACAGCAGGCCCGGCCGAAGAGGAGTGGACCCGGTGTTGTTGAACGTGTGCAGGGGAAAGCCGAGCGCCTGCGCGGCGGCGACCGCCTGATGCTCGGTCGCAGGCTCGCCCGCGTACCGGTGTACCTGCAACGTGCCTGTTCGCAGCGCGTCGAAGTTGTCGCCGGTCCACGGCAGACGACGTCCCAGGACGGGATCGGACCGTCTGGGCCGTTCTGAGCGGAGTCGTGTCCGGCGGCGGGCAGGGGAGGTGATGCCCGGGGCTTCGTCCACCCGATAGCGGATCCGGAGCTGGCCGAGGTACCCGGCGAGGCGACGCCCCACCGGTAGACGGGGACCGCCCCGGGGGTCCGCGCCCCGGTGGTCCTCGCCCCAACCCCGGCATGATGCCGGGCAAGTCCGCGGTCGGGCGCCCCGGCGCCCCGGCGCGCGGCGGTGCCCCCGGGCGCGG
>JARIBG010000098.1 GCA_029257465.1 Arthrobacter sp.
ACCTCGGCGCACGCCGGGACGCACACCATCATCGCCACGGGTACGGCGTCGGGTAAGTCCCTCGCCTACCAGCTGCCCGTGCTGGACGAGATCCACCGCAGTGAGCTGGGCAGCCGCGCGACCCTTGCGCCCAGCGGAGCTGTGGCGCTGTCTCTCGCTCCGACCAAGGCTCTGGCCGCAGATCAGCTCTCGTCCGTCAATGCGCTGAAGCTGCCCACCGTCCGTGCGGAGACCTACGACGGCGACACGGACTCAGGCGCCAGGCGCTGGATCCGCGATCACGCCAATCTGATCCTGGCCAACCCGGACATGCTGCACCACGGCATCCTGCCCAATCACACCTGGTGGGCGCGCTTCTTCCGCCGCCTCAAGTACGTGGTGATCGATGAGGCGCACAGCTACCGGGGTGTGTTCGGCTCCCATGTGGCCAATCTGCTGCGCAGGCTCCGGCGGGTGTGCGCGAACTACGGGGCCGATCCGGTCTTCATCGGGGCTTCGGCCACGTCCGCGGACCCGGCCGCGTCCTTCAGCCGGCTGATCGGCACACACGCGCAGGCCGTGACCGAGGACAGTTCACCGCACGGCTCCACCACGGTCGCCTTCTGGGAGCCACAGCTCACCGGGCTGAAGGGCGAGAACGGGGCGGCTACGCGCCGGACCGTCATCGCCGAGACCTCGGACCTGCTCGCGAATCTGGTCTCGGCGCACGTGCGGACCATCGCGTTCGTCCGATCGAGACGTGGGGCGGAATCCGTCGCCCTGACCTCTCGGCGCATGCTCGAGGATGTACATCCGAGCCTGCCGCACCGGATCGCGGCGTACCGCTCGGGGTATCTGCCCGAGGAGCGCCGCGCCCTGGAGAACAACCTGCGCAGCGGTGAGCTCCTGGGCGTGGCCAGCACGTCGGCGCTGGAGCTGGGGATCGACATCTCCGGGCTCGACGCCGTCCTCGTGGCGGGCTGGCCGGGTACCCGTGCCTCGCTCCTGCAGCAGATCGGCAGGGCGGGCCGCTCGGGTCAGGACGCCCTCGCCGCCTTCGTGGCCAGCGACGATCCGCTCGACACCTACCTGGTGCACCATCCCGAGGCGGTCTTCGATCTCGGGGTGGAGGCCACGGTGTTCGATCCGTCCAACCCCTACGTCCTCGGCCCGCACCTCTGCGCGGCCGCCGCCGAACTGCCCCTGACGCAGCAGGACCTCGAGGTGTTCGGTGCGCGCTCCGAGCAGCTCCTGGGCACGCTGGTGGAGCAGGGCTTCCTCCGGCGGCGGCCCGCGGGGTGGTTCTGGACACACCCGCAGAGCGCTGCGTCCATGGTCCAGCTCAGAGGCGGCGGTGGCAGTCCCATCACTCTGGTGGATGCTGCGTCCGGGACGGTACTGGGGACGATGGGTTCGGCGCAGAGCCACTACCAGGCCCATCCCGGCGCCGTCTATGTTCACCAGGGCCGGAGCTATGTCGTCGAGGAGCTCGACGAGGAGGACCACTGCGCCGTGGTGTCCCGGGCGCAGCCGGACTACTACACGCAGGCCCGCGACATCACGCGCATCGAAGTGGTGGACAGGGACGAGAGCCGGCTCTGGGGAGGCGTGCTCGCCACGTTCGGGGATGTGAAAGTCACCACCCAGGTGGTGTCCTTCCAGCGCAAGGCATTCTCCTCCAACGAGATCCTCGGAGAGGAACCGCTCGAGCTCGCGGCCCGGGAGCTGTTCACCAAGAGCGTGTGGTTCGAGATCAGCCCGGAGCTGCTCCAGGCCGAAGGAATCCTCGCGGAGGAGATCCCCGGGGCGCTCCACGCCGCGGAGCACGCCGCGATCGGCCTGCTGCCCCTCGTTGCCTCGAGTGATCGCTGGGACATCGGCGGCGTGTCGACGGCGCTGCACGCCGATACGGGTCAGCCGACCATCTTCGTGTACGACGGGCACCCCGGCGGCGCGGGCTTCGCCGAACGGGGCTTCGAGGCAGCGCAGATCTGGCTGACCGCGACCCGCGACGCGATCGCGGCGTGCGAGTGCGAGTCCGGGTGCCCGTCCTGCGTGCAATCCCCCAAGTGCGGCAACCGGAACAACCCGCTGAGCAAGGGCGGCGCCGTCGCCGTGCTCTCCCTCATCCTGCAGCAGGCCGCTGCCGTGAACTCCTCGGCAGCCGACGTGAACCCGGTGTCCTGAGTCCAACTAGGGTCCGCGGTGCTGATCATTCCGGACCCTTCAGGACGGTGGTCCTGCTCTCGCTGCGCCGGTCGCGTCGGGCAGCAGACCCCGCAGATCGACCGACACCCTGATGATCGCCGTCCCAGGGCCCGTCGTCCCGATGCCGCACTCCGTGATCCGCGCGCCGTGCTGTTCCGCGACTGTTCCGGCGACAGCGCACGGGTCACCGGGTGCAAGGCCCCGGGCCGCGTCGGCGGCGGCCAGTGCAGCCAGGTCGGCCGCCGTCGCTGCTTTCGACGCCGCAGCCGAGGCCTGCAGCAGCAGGACCACGACGCCGACCATGACGAGCACCAGGACGGCGAACCCTGCCATCAGGACGGTCCCCGCGCCGGTCTCCGAGCAGCAGGTGTCCTGCCTCGGACCACTGGAGCACGGATGATCCCCCGACCGCCGATTACCCACCCTGTTCCTCCTTCCCCGACGCCGTGGCGCTGAGCTGTATCCCGAGCAGACCAATCGCCGGGCCGTCGACGGTCGACCTGACCTCCACCGTTGTCCATCCCGACCCTGATGCCACGTCCACGGCGGCATCGCTTCCTGCGAGTCGGTGCACTGTCTCACGGACCGACGCAGCGCCCTCACCTCGCATGGCCTCACGCGCTCCAGCGCGGGCAGCCTCCTCGATCCGCAGCTGCAC
>JARIBG010000115.1 GCA_029257465.1 Arthrobacter sp.
GGGTCGGAGCAGGGCAGGCTCGTCGCGGCCGAGATCCCACATGCGTGCCGCAGTGCGCCCGATCAGCTGCCAGCCACCGGGGGAGCGGCGGGGGTAGACCGCCGAGAACGTCCCGGCGAGCGCGACGGCCCCCGCCGGGACCGCCGTACGCGGTGTGGTGCGCCGGGGACCGGTGAGCGTCTCGTTCTCGCCGACCAGGTACGCGAACCCCGGGGCGAAACCGCCGAACGCCGCCCTCCACAGCTGGCCGGTGTGGGCGGAGATGACGCCGTCGGCGTCGAGACCGGTCAGTCGGGCGACCTCGGCGAGGTCCTCGCCGTCGTACACCACCTCGATCCGCACCGGATCACCGGCAGCAGCCGACTCCGGCCCGGGCGCCGTGTCCAGCTGCCCGACGAGGGTCCGGGCGGCACGGGCGTCGGCGCCGGAGTCGAAGACGGCCAGCACGGTGCCGGCGGCGGCGAGGACGTCGACCTGCCCGCGGAGGGGATGCGCCTGCAGGTGCGTATGCACGGCGAGTACCGACTCCAGCGATTCCAGCTCGATCAGGAGCGCTCGTGGCCCGGCCCACCGGATGCCGGGCGTTCTCACACGAAGCTCCGGATCTCGACGCCCGCGACCTCGAGCTCACGACGGACGGCGGCCGCCATGCAGACCGCTCCTGTCGTGTCGCCGTGGAGGCAGATGCTCTCGGAGGTCATCCTCAGGGTCGATCCGTCACGCGCGATGATGACGCCGTCGGTGGCGAGGCGGACCATGTTGAGGGCCACCTCACGCTCGTCGTGGAGGACCGCACCGGTTTCCCGCCGGGAGACCAGCGTGCCGTCGGGGTTGTAGGCGCGGTCGGCGAAGGCTTCGGCGACGCCGCGGAGACCGGCCTTCTCGGCTGCGGTCAGCGCGACCGAGCCCGGCAGGAGCAGGAGCGGCAGGTCACCGCCGAACGCCTTCACGGCGTCGACGACGGCCTGGGCCTGGGCCTCGTGGGAGACGATGGTGTTGTAGAGGGCGCCGTGGGGTTTGACGTACTCGATGGTGCCACCGGCGGCGCGGGAGATCGCGTCGAGGGCGCCGAGTTGATAGAGGACGTCGTCGGCCAGTTCGGTGGGGGAGCAGTCGAGGAAGCGGCGACCGAAGCCCGCCAAATCCCGATACCCCACGTGCGCGCCGATCGTCACGTTCGAGGCGACCGCATCACGGCAGGTCTGCGCAATGGTGGAGGGGTCACCGGCGTGGAAGCCGCACGCCACGTTGGCGCTGGAGACGGAGCGGAAGATGGCGGCGTCGTCGCCCATGGTCCAGTTCCCGAAGGATTCGCCGACGTCGCTGTTCAGATCGATGCCCACCACTGTGATCCCCGTCTCTCCTGGCTGATCCCCCCAGCATGCACGACGACACGGTATTGTTCAACAATTTCCGGTGAATGTTCTCGAGCTGCGGCGGTGCCGCTCCCCAGGAGGGATGGCGCTGATGACCCCTACGCCGGGTACCTCCGGGGGTACATTGGGCCGATGGCCAGCGAAGCTACGATCCTCGACGTCGTCGGTCCCCATGACGTGCGTCAAGTACGTGTCTCGAGCCCCTCCCGGCTGGTGTGGCCGCAGGTGGGACTGACCAAGCTGGACCTCGCGCGGTACCTCATCGACGTGGCCCCGCCGTTCCTCCGGGCCAATGGCGGGCGGCCCGTCTCCCTGCAGCGCTTCGGCGGGGACGTCGACGGGGACTCGTTCTTCAGCAAGAATCCGCCAAGGGGCGCCCCCGCGTACGTGCGCAGCGAGACCGTCACGTATCCCAGCGGCAGATCGCACCCGCAACTGGTCCTCGACGAACCGGCAGCGGCCGTCTGGGCCATCCAGATGAACACCATCGTCTTCCATCCCTGGGCCTCCCGCGCCAACGAGCCCGATCTGCCCGACGAACTGCGGATCGATCTGGACCCCCAGCCGGGCACAACCTTCTCCGACGTCGTCCTAGCCGCGCACGCCCTGCGCGGTGTCCTCCGCGAGGCAGGGCTCGACGCGTTCGTCAAGACGTCGGGGAACCGGGGACTGCACGTCTTCTCGGCCATCGAACCGGCCCACGAGTTTCTGACCGTTCGCCGGGCCGTCATCGCCGCGGCCAGGGAACTCGAGCGCCGCATGCCCGAGCAGGTCACCACCGCGTGGTGGAAGGAGGAGCGCGGCGCCCGGATCTTCGTCGACTACAACCAGGCGAACCGGGACCGCACGATGGCGGGCGCCTACAGTCCGAGGGCACTGCCGCACGCGCCGGTCTCCTGCCCCGTGAGCTGGGACGAGCTGACCGGCGCCGATCCCGCAGTCTTCACGCTACGGACCGTGCCCGAGCGGCTGCGCACCGTCGGCGATCCGTGGGAGCACCTCCATGCCGAACCGGGCACGATCGATGTGCTGCTCGCGTGGTGGGAACGCGACGTCGCGGCCGGGCTGGGGGAGCTGCCGTTCCCACCTGATTTTCCGAAGATGCCGGGGGAACCGCCGCGCGTGCAACCGAGTCGGGCACGCAGGACCGACTGAGACGCCGGGCCGCTCCACAGGCGTGGGGCAGTCGTGACGGTCCGTCGTCGCGGAGTAAACTGGGATCATGCAGCGCAACGACCACCCCCGCACCGCCGTGGTCATCGAGGACGACGACGACGTCAGGGACCTCCTCCACACCGTGCTGACCGGCTCCGGCTTCCGGGTGCACACCGCCCCGGCCGGCCTCGCAGGCGTGGAGATGGTACGCCAGCTGGTACCGGATGTCGTCACGCTCGACGTCGGCCTCCCCGACATCGACGGCTTCGAGGTGGCCTCCCGCATCCGTCGCTTCTCGAGCACCTTCATCGTCATGCTCACCGCGCGGGTCGATGACTCGGACGAGAAGCGGGGCTTCGAGGCCGGCGCCGACCGCTATCTGCGCAAGCCCTTCCGCCCGGCCGAGCTGCGCCGTCACCTCCAGGAGGGGATGGCGGCAGCCCACGTCTGATCGGACGCAGCCCAGGTTTGATCGGACGCAGTCGAAGGCGTCACCTGGTCAGCTGCGCGTGTCCCGGATCAGATTGGTGATGCGGGCCGTGGAGAGCCGGCGGCCCTGCTCGTCCGTCATCACCACCTCGTGCGTGGTCAGGGTCCGCCCCAGGTGGATCGCCGTCGCCGTCCCGGTCACCAGACCTGCATCGATGCTGCGGTGATGTGTTGCATTGACCTCGATGCCGACGGCCTGACGCTGCGGTCCCGCGTGCAGCCCCGCGGCAAAGGAGCCGAGCGTCTCCGCCAACACCACGTGGGCGCCGCCATGCAGGATCCCGGCCACCTGCTGGTTCCCGTCCACGGGCATCGTCGCCACCATGCGTTCGGGGCTCATCTCCTGGAAGACGATGCCCATCTTCACGGTCATCGCACCCACGCCGTAGCGACCCAGCCAGCCGTGCATCTCGGGCGGCACGCCTGCGGCGACGAGCTCCGCGAGGCGCTCCGGGGATGGTGCCTGGGCGGCGTCGGCTCGGGTGCGGTTGTCTGTCATGGGAACTAGGCTGGCAGCTGTGAGTGAAACAACCAAACCTGCGCAGACGCTGACCCTGACGGATCCTGACGGTAGGTCCCCCGCAGCCGTGCCGGCAACGGAGGCACCTGCCGCGCAGAAGACTCCGGCCCGGCGCAGTGACGGCTCTCGCAACAGGTTGCTGGTGATCGACGGGCACTCCATGGCGTTCCGCGCCTTCTACGCCCTGCCCCCCGAGAACTTCTCCACGGACACCGGACAGCACACCAACGCGGTCTACGGTTTCACCGCCATGCTCATCAATCTCATCAAGGACCAGAAGCCGAGCCATGTGGCCGTGGCCTTCGACCTGGACACGCCGACCTTCCGCTCCGAGGAGTACACCGAGTACAAGGCCGGGCGCTCGAAGACACCGGAGGAATTCCACGGTCAGGTGGACCTGATCATCAAGGTCATGGAGGCCATGCGGATCCCCACCATCTCCCTCGACGGCTACGAGGCAGACGACATCCTGGCTACCCTCGCGGCCCAGGCGACCGCGGCGGACTGGGACGTGCAGGTGGTCAGTGGCGACCGCGACGCCTTCCAGCTGGTCAACGACCGCGTGACGGTGCTGTACCCGAAGCAGGGTGTCACGAACATCCCGCAGATGGACGCCCACGCCATCGAGGAGAAGTACTTCGTACCGCCCCACCAGTACTCGGATCTCGCCGCTCTGGTGGGCGAGAGCGCCGACAACCTGCCGGGCGTGCCCGGCGTCGGACCGAAGACGGCCGCGAAGTGGATCAAACTGTACGGCGGACTCGAGGGCATCCTCGAGAATCTCGACGGCATCGGCGGGAAGGTCGGCGACTCACTGCGGGCCAACATCGAGGACGTCAAGCGCAACCGCCGGCTGAACCGGTTGCTCACGGATCTCGACCTGCCCGTCGATCTCGACGCCATGGTGTCCCAGCACCCGGACCGCTCGGCCGTCGAGGATCTCTTCGACGCGCTGCAGTTCAACACGCTGCGCAAGCGGCTCTTCGATCTCTTCGGAGAGGAGGAGACCGACGAACCGGGTGACGAGCAGGACGCACCCGAGCACGTCCTGCTCGAGGACGCCACGGCCCTGGCGCAGTGGCTGAAGGCGACGAACCAGTCCCAGGCGTCCATCGCCCTGGCGACCGAGACGACGGCGGGCACCACCGACGTCGTCGGGATCGCCGTCGTGACGACGTCGCACGCGGCCTTCATCGCCCTCGAGCGGCTGGATGCCGCCGCCGAGAAGATCCTCGGTGATTGGCTCGCCGACGCCGACGCACCCAAGATCGTGCACGATTTCAAGACGGTGCTGAAGCTGCTCACGGCGCGGGGCTTCGAGCTCGTGGGCGAGGTCGACGACACGGCGATCTCCGGCTACCTGATCCAGCCCGATCGGCGCAGCTACGATCTGGCGGATCTCGCCCAGTACCATCTGCGCCTGTCCATCACCGCCTCGGCGAACGACTCCTCGGGTCAGCAGGCCCTCGACCTGGGGGGTAACGACGTCGCCTCACCCGCCGTGGTGGCCGCCTACGCGGCCCTGCGCCTCAGCGAGCACTTCGCCGGGCAGCTCGTGGAACGCGGCGCCAACCAGCTGCTCGGCGGGCTCGAACTGCCGCTGGCCGAGGTGCTGGCCCGGATGGAGCTCACCGGCGTGGCCGTCTCCGTCGAGGGACTCGAGCGCCTGCTCGACGACTTCTCGAAGACCATTGGCGCCGCCGGTTCCGAGGCGTTCCGCATCATCGGGAAGGAGATCAATCTCGGCTCCCCGAAACAACTCCAGGCGGTCCTGTTCGACGAGCTCGATCTCCCCAAGACGAAGAAGATCAAGACCGGCTACTCCACCGACGCGGACGCGCTGACCGATCTCATCACCAAGACCGGCCACCCGTTCCTCGAGCAGCTCCTCGCCTACCGCGACGCGACCAAGCTGCGCCAGACCGTCGAGGGACTGCGGAAGGCGGTCGGCGACGACGGGCGGATCCACACCACCTACCTGCAGACCGTCGCGGCCACCGGTCGCCTGTCCTCCACGAACCCGAATCTGCAGAACATCCCGGTTCGCTCCGAGGAGGGTCGGCGCATCCGGGAGGTGTTCGTCGTCGGGCGCGCTCCCGACGGCTCCCCGTTCGAGAGCCTCATGACGGCCGACTACTCCCAGATCGAGATGCGCATCATGGCGCACCTGTCCGGTGATGACGGGCTGATCGCCGCCTTCCAGGAGGGCGAGGACCTCCACCGGTTCGTCGGGTCTCACATCTTCGGTGTGGCGCCCGAGGAGGTGAGTAACGCGATGCGCTCGAAGGTCAAGGCCATGTCCTACGGTCTGGTCTACGGTCTGAGCTCCTTCGGACTCTCGAAGCAGCTCAACATCTCGGTGGACGAGTCCCGCACCCTCATGCGCGACTACTTCGAGCGCTTCGGAGCGGTCCGCGACTATCTGCGCGGCATCGTGGAGCAGGCCCGCAAGGACGGCTTCACCTCCACCATCGAGGGCCGACGCCGGTATCTGCCCGATCTGTCCAGCGACAACCGCCAGCTGCGTGAGATGGCCGAGCGCGCAGCGCTCAACGCACCCATCCAGGGCTCGGCCGCCGACATCATCAAGAAGGCGATGCTCGGCGTCGACGACGCCCTTTCGACGCGCGGACTGCACTCGCGCATGCTGCTGCAGGTGCACGACGAACTGGTCCTCGAGATCGCCGCGGGGGAGGCAAAGGAGGTCGAGTCCCTGGTGCGCGAGCAGATGGGCAGCGCCGCGGAACTGTCGGTACCGCTCGACGTGTCGGTGGGGACCGGCGCCAGCTGGCACGACGCCGCCCACTAGGATTGTCTGCTGTGAACGACTACACGACTCCTGAGCTGACCACCGAACTCTTCACCCTCGACGCCGACGAGGACGCCACCCGTGAGGGTCGCTTCGCCAAGTGGCTCGACGCCGAGGGGATCGGCTTCCACGACGGCGTGACCGACCCCGAGGACATTCCGCGCTACCTGGAGGCGTACCGCGCCGATCAGCGCGTGCTGTGGGGTGTGCACGACGGTGCGCAGCCCGCCGAGGCGCTCGATGCCGGGTACCCGGTGGCCACCTACGCCACCATGGTGCACCCCATCAACGTCGGCGCCGCCCAGCTCGAGGCGCACCAGGTCACTGCAGTGACGGTGCGGTCCAGTCACCGTCGGAACGGGATCCTCCGCACGATGATCACGAGCGATCTGCGGGAGGCGAAGGACCGCGGGCTCCCGCTGGCCATCCTGACCGCATCGGAAGCCACAATCTATGGTCGGTTCGGCTTCGGGTGCGCCACCTTCACGCAGAGTGTGGAGGTCGATGTCCGTGAACGGTTCGAGATCACCGCGCCGCGCACGGGTACGACGGTTCTCGTTGGCGCCGAGTCCGCCGCGCGACTCGCGGCCGAGATCTTCGAGCGGTTCCAGGCCGTGACCTTCGGCTCCGTGGGACGGCAGTACTCGTATCCTCGGCGGGCATCAGGGCAGTGGGGGCGAGAGCGGCCCGTCGAGGACCGTGCGGTACGGATGGCCGTGCACTACGACGCCGCTGGAGCACCCACGGGATATGTGGCGTATCGCTTCGCGGGCTGGGAGACAACTCCGTACACCATGAAGATCGTGGACCTCGTCGCGACGACGCCGTCGGCGTATCTCGAGCTGTGGCGCTATCTCGGATCTCTGGATCTCGTCCAGCGCGTCACGTGGGACGAGGCGCGCCGCGACGACCCGCTCGACTGGGCGCTCCGTGACCGGCGCTGCTACAGCGTCAAGGGCGCCGACGACGTCCTGTGGGTCCGACTGCTCGACGTGACGGCCGCCCTGGGCTCGCGGTCGTACCGGGGCAGCGGGCGGCTGATCCTCGAAGTGGAGGACTCCCTGGAGCTCACCAATGGCTCCTACGTCCTCACCGTGGTCGACGGCGTGGCCGACGTCGAAGCCGTCGATGCCGCGACGGCACCCGACGCCACACTCTCGGTCAACGCGCTGGGTTCCCTGTATCTCGGCGGGGTCCAGGCATCAGCCCTGGCTGCGGCCGGCGCCCTGACCCCCCACGCCGAGGACGCCGTGGACCTGCTCGACACCCTGTTCGGCCGGTCCGAGGAACCGTACTGCATCACGCACTTCTAGGTGCTCGGCGTCGTCGCCGTGACCGCTACCGTCGTCGCCGTGAACGGTACCGTCGTCGAGATTGCTTTGACGGTGTTGTGGGCCGGAGCTAGACTGAACAGGCACGTCGTACGCTCTGGTGGCCCCGCTGTGAACCCTGCTGTGAACACCGGACCCTGAGCGCAACGCCGCTGCTGGACCAACTGCCAGATCACCAGAGAACCTCCCGGGGTTCTTCCCATATCGTCATCATCCACAACGGAGTCCCACCTACATGACCATCACCACCACCGAGAAGCAAGGTGCCCCGCAGGTCGCTGTCAACGACATCGGCACCGCTGAGGACTTCCTCGCAGCGATCGACGCCACCATCAAGTACTTCAACGACGGAGATCTCGTCGAGGGTACGGTCGTCAAGGTCGACCGCGACGAGGTCCTGCTCGACATCGGTTACAAGACCGAGGGTGTCATTCCTTCCCGCGAGCTCTCCATCAAGCACGACGTCGACCCCGGGGACGTCGTCTCCGTAGGCGATGAGGTCGAAGCGCTCGTCCTGACGAAGGAAGACAAAGAAGGCCGCCTGATCCTGTCCAAGAAGCGTGCTCAGTACGAGCGCGCCTGGGGCGACATCGAGAAGGTCAAGGAAGAGGACGGCGTCGTCACCGGCACCGTCATCGAGGTCGTCAAGGGCGGCCTCATCCTCGACATCGGCCTGCGCGGCTTCCTGCCCGCATCCCTCGTCGAGATGCGTCGTGTCCGCGATCTGGCGCCGTACATCGGCCAGCAGATCGAGGCGAAGATCATCGAGCTCGACAAGAACCGCAACAACGTCGTGCTGTCGCGTCGTGCGTGGCTGGAGCAGACCCAGTCCGAGGTTCGCTCCACGTTCCTCAACAAGCTCGAGAAGGGCCAGGTCCGTCCGGGCGTCGTCTCCTCGATCGTCAACTTCGGTGCGTTCGTGGACCTCGGCGGGGTGGACGGTCTCGTGCACGTCTCCGAGCTGTCCTGGAAGCACATCGACCACCCGTCCGAGGTCGTCGAGGTGGGCCAGGAGGTCACGGTCGAGGTCCTCGAGGTCGATCTGGACCGCGAGCGCGTCTCACTGTCGCTGAAGGCCACGCAGGAAGATCCCTGGCAGACCTTCGCCCGCACGCACGCCCTCGGCCAGGTCGTGCCGGGCAAGGTCACGAAGCTCGTTCCGTTCGGCGCGTTCGTCCGCGTCGAGGACGGCATCGAGGGCCTCGTGCACATCTCGGAACTCGCCGTCCGTCACGTGGAGCTGGCCGAGCAGGTCGTCTCCGTCGGAGACGAACTGTTCGTCAAGGTCATCGACATCGACCTCGAGCGCCGCCGGATCTCCCTCAGCCTCAAGCAGGCCAACGAGGGCGTCGACGCCGACAGCACCGAGTTCGATCCGGCGCTCTACGGCATGGCCGCCGAGTACGACGACGAGGGCAACTACAAGTACCCCGAGGGCTTCGATCCCGAGTCGAACGAGTGGCTCGAGGGCTACGAGACGCAGCGCGCCACCTGGGAAGCTCAGTACGCCGAGGCCCAGTCACGCTGGGAGGCCCACAAGAAGCAGGTTGTGCAGCACGAGTCCGATGATGCGCGTGCGGCCACCGAGCCGGCGGAGTCCACCTCGTCCAGCTACTCCTCCGAGCCGGTCGTCGCTGACTCAGGTTCCGGGACACTCGCCTCGGACGAGGCTCTCGCCGCACTGCGTGAGAAGCTCACCGGAGCGTAGTTCGATAGCTCACCTGACGTAGACCCCCGTCCTCCGGACGGGGGTCTACTGCGTTGAGCGGGGTTCGGTAGCAGGTCCCACGGGCACTGCCGTGGGTTTCCGAGATCGATTCGCCGGGTCTGTTCGCGGGTCAGCGTCGGGTGGAGCAGGTGACGGTGTAGCGGGGTGAGCGGTCGATCTGCCGTGTGGGACCGATGGTGCGCTCGAGGACGGGCCGGTAGCGCAGATGACTGTTCCACACGGTCCACAACTCGCCGCCGGGAACGAGGACGCGGGCGCAGGCGTCGAAGAGGCGGTGAGCGACGCCGGTATGCACGGTACTGCCGATATGGAACGGCGGATTGAGGACGATCAGCGTCGCCGATCGGTCCGGGCGCCCGGACAGGGCGTCGTCGCGACTCATCGAGACCCGATCCAGGACACCGTTCGCCGTCACTGTGGCAATCGTGGACGCGATCGCCGACTCGGACTGGTCGCTTGCGTGGACACGGCGCAGCGGATCGGTCAGGGCGAGATAGGCGGAGATGCTGCCATTGCCGGAGCCGAGATCGATCACCTCCGGAGGAGGTACGGAGCGTCCCGTCGGTCCGGTGAGGGTGCGCAGGTGGGGCAGGAGCAGGCGCGTTCCCGGGTCGAGGGAGGCTCCGCCGAACGTGGCGCCGAACGCACGCAGTTCGAGGGGGCGAGCGAGGCCGACGTCGTACCGGGCACGCCTGGGGAGGGACGGCGCGGCGACGGCCCGCGGTTCGGCCGCCACCAGCACGCGTGCCTTCTGCCGCGCGAGGCCTGCCCTCACGTCACCGAAGTACCGACCGAGCACCGCGTTCATGGACAGGGACATGTGCTTGATGCGACCGGCGGCGAACACCCGCACCTCCGGTGGGGCATGGGCTGCGACGGTCCGGGCCAGCTCGTCGAGTTCCTCCAGGGACCGCGGCAGTCGCAGCAGGACCATGCTCGCGCCCGCGAGCAGGCCGGCACCGAGCGGCACTGACCGATACGATCCGCTCTGACCCTGGTCGGCGGCATTCAGGCTCAACGCCCGCTCACCGACCACCGAGTCCTGGAACGCCCTGATGTCGCGCCGGCCGGACAGGTGCGCGGCTCCGAGGGTGAGCGCACCGTAGGCGTCGTTGATCGTCACGATGCCGTGTGTCGTGTCGAGGTCGGTGAGGTGAGGGGCCGCCGTATCGAGGAGCAGGCGGTCGGCCGCATCGACTGCGACCAGTTCGGGCGACTCGAGGTCTGGTCGGCGGCGCAGAAGATCGAGGCTGAACGGAGTCACCCAGTCAATCCTAGGTGGTGGGGTGTCCTACCCCGCTGCTTTCTCCGCCGTCTCTGTCACCGTCTCTGTCACGGTCTTCGCCGCGGTCTTCGTCCCGGTCTTCGTCACCGTCTCTGTCCCGGTCTGTGTCCTGCCGGACGAGACGGCGACGAGCAGCTTCTTCTCCAGGGCCAGGGTCAGCGAGAGCGTCCTGTACCCGACGGTGTCGAAGAGCACCGTGATGATGTCGTCCTCGTAGCCCATGACGGTGCCGTGGCCCCACTCCGGGTGCTCCACGCCCGAGTCGACGGCGAAGGGCTCGTCGGAGACCATGATGTCCGCTGGTACCTCGCTGAGGGCCGCGGTGGTCCCGGAGCGTTCCGCAGCAGCGCAGTTGTCGCAGTTCCCGCAGGGTTCGGCGAGTTCCTCCCCGAAGTAGGAGAGCAGCGACTGCCGACGGCAGCGATTGGTCTCCGCGTAGCGGCGCGCCATCTCGAGACGAGAGAGGTCGATGCTCTCACGACTCTCCGCCTGCGCGACGGCGCCGTCCACGGCAGCTGAGGGGCTCATCTTCCGCGCCCGGTACCCCTTGGTCCCGTCCTTCACGCTGCCGCCGGCCTGCAGCAGATTGAGCAGGCCGGTCAGCTTCCGCGCGGAGAGGCCGGAGCGCTCCTTGAGCTGCTTCAGCGTGACCGGCCTGTCCTGCGCGGACAGGAGGAGGAAAAGTTCCCTCAGCTGCGTGCGATTCGCCGAGGTGGATGCGAAGAACCGCCGGAGGGAGAGATCCTGGGGTCGGTAGTGCAGGATCGCCTGCGCCGGCTGCCCGTTGCGCCCTGCGCGGCCGATCTCCTGGTAGTAGCTGTCCAGTGAGTCGGAGATGTCCGCGTGGACGACGAAGCGGACGTCCGGCTTGTCGATCCCCATGCCGAAGGCGGTCGTCGCGACGACGACGTCGATCGAGCCGTCCAGGAAGCCGTCGTGCACGGCCTCCCGCTCCTTCCTCTTCCGCCCGGCGTGATACACGTCGACGGCCCGGCCGTGGGCAGCGAGCTCGGCGGCCAGGGTGTCGGCGCCCTTCTTCGTCGCCACATAGACGAGACCGGGACCCTCGAGTCCGAGGACCTGCTCGCGCACCGCCCGGTCCTTGTCCGCGTCCTCGACGTGCTGGATGACCTCGAGGGAGATGTTGGGGCGATCGAAACCCTCCACGAGCACCAGCGGTTCCTCCAGGTACAGTCTCTCGACGATCTCCTGCTGCACCGGCTGGGAGGCCGTGGCCGTCAGTGCCACGATCGGAGCGCGCAGGCTCCGCAGGAGACGGCCGAGCTGCAGGTAGTCGGGCCGGAAGTCGTGGCCCCACGAGGAGACGCAGTGTGCCTCGTCGACCACCACGAGGCAGACCTCGAGGGCGCGCAGCTTCTCGGCGACGTCGTCGCGGGCCACCTGCTCGGGGGCCAGGAACAGGAACTTGGCGCGGGTGGACTCGTCCTCGTCGGAGGCCGCGGTCCAGGCGGCGTCGACCTCGCTCGTGGTCAGGTCGGAATTGAGTACGCGTGCCCGGACCGCGCCGGTGCGCTCGTTGATGGACTCCGCCTGATCGTGCTGCAGGGCGATCAGCGGGGAGATGACGACGGCGACGCCGGGCAGCGTCATGGCCGGTACCTGGTAGATCGCGGACTTGCCCGAACCGGTCGGCATGACGCAGAGGACGCTCCTACCTCCCACCAGCGCTGTCATGGCCCGTTCCTGGCCGGGGCGCAGCTCGCTCCACCCGAAGACGGCCTCGGCTGTGTCCTGAAGGTCCTGCAGTGTCGCGGTCACGATCCTCCTCGATCGGGTCGGGTCCACTCAGCGTAGTGAGACCCTCCGACACTCGGACGAGTCGGGTGCGTATGCGTTCCGCACGACGCCACGCGGGACCGGGCTCGCGCTAGGGTGGGCCCATGCTGCGTATCGGACTGACAGGGGGCATCGCGGCCGGCAAGTCCCAGGTGGCCCGCCGCTACCGCGACCTCGGCGCCGTCGTGGTGGATGCCGATGTACTCGCCAGGGCAGCACTGGACCCCGGGTCGGAGGGTCTGCACGAGGTGGTGGCCGCGTTCGGCGAGGGCGTCCTGGGATCAGACGGAGCTCTGGACAGGGCAGCGCTCGGCCGACTCGTCTTCGCCGACGACGGCGCCCGTGAGCGGCTCAACGGCATCGTGCACCCGCGGGTGCGCCGGGGCGCCGCGCAGCTCATCGACAGCGCACCCGACGACGCCGTGGTGGTCGAGGACATCCCGCTCCTGGTCGAGACGGGCCAGGCGGCGCGCTTCCACCTCGTCGTCGTCGTCGACGCCCCGGACGAGGTGCGCGTGGAGCGGATGGTGGAGCAGCGACACATGGACCGCGTCGATGCGCTGCAGCGCATCAACGCGCAGGCGTCACGGGCCGACAGACTGCGGGAGGCCGACGCCGTTCTCGACAACGAGAGCACGCTCGAGGAGCTGCTCGCGGCGGCCGACGCCCTCTGGCACGAGCGGATCATCCCGTTCCGGGATACGCTGGCCTCGAACAGCCCGGCGGGCATACCAACGGACGCACCGGCTGATGCACCGGCGGACCTATCCAAGGACGGGCCTCGGACGGCGGCAACAGATGCAGGTCTCGCCGGGACACGTGGTCTCACCCGGCGCATCATCGCGAAGCTCGAAGCGGCCCTGCCCGAAGGGATGGCACGCCAACCCCTCCGCATCGGCGCCGTCGTCCCCGGCACGAAGGACGGAACCTCGCCCGGACCGGCGCCGGACGACGACGTGGGGCGCACCGCGATCCGTGTACCGCTCCTGCAGCCACGCGAGCTGGGGCGTGCATCCCTCGCCGTGGCGGCCGCCGGCTTCCCCCTGCTCGAGGGCGTCCCGGACCATGCCGGTCCTGGTGCAGAAGCCGTGCACCGCTCCGCCGACCCGGCGCTGGAGGTGACGGTCCTCGTCGCGGCAACCCACGATCACGGCACCGGGCCGGGGGACTGATCGGGGCCCGAACGGGGAATCAAAGGCGCATTCAGCCGGCAGCACACTCCGGGTGCACTGTCACCGCCAGGGACTATCTTTGAGGCATGAGTCTTGCGCAGGATATCAAGCGTGTCGTAGCCCCGTTCGAGGTCATCAGCGAGTACACGCCGGCTGGAGATCAGCCCACGGCCATCGGCGAACTGGCGGAGCGGATCACCGCCGGTGAGAAGGACGTCGTCCTGCTCGGTGCCACCGGAACCGGCAAGAGCGCCACCACCGCCTGGCTGATCGAGCAGGTGCAGCGCCCCACCCTGGTCATGGTGCAGAACAAGACCCTCGCGGCCCAGCTGGCCAACGAGTTCCGGGAACTGCTGCCGAACAACGCGGTGGAGTACTTCGTGTCCTACTACGACTACTACCAGCCCGAGGCGTACGTCCCGCAGACCGACACCTTCATCGAGAAGGACTCCTCGATCAACGAGGAGGTGGAGCGCCTGAGGCACTCGGCCACCAACGCCCTCCTGACCCGGCGCGACGTGATCGTCGTGGCCACCGTGTCCTGCATCTACGGGCTCGGCACACCGGAGGAGTACATCAACAAGATGGTCACGCTGCGCCGCGGCGACCAGATGAACCGGGACGAGCTCCTCCGGCAGTTCGTGGGCATGCAGTACACGCGCAACGACATCGACTTCCACCGCGGCACCTTCCGCGTGCGCGGTGACACCGTGGAGATCATCCCCATGTACGAGGAGCACGCGCTGCGCATCGAGTTCTTCGGTGACGAGGTCGAGAACATCTACACCCTCG
The DNA here is from genome assembly GCA_029257465.1 of Arthrobacter sp. GTDB lineage: Bacteria > Actinomycetota > Actinomycetes > Actinomycetales > Micrococcaceae > Arthrobacter_D. Next base: position 14,456 of record JARIBG010000115.1, read on the forward strand.
ATCCCCTGACCGGCACTGTGATCCGTGAGGAGGAGGAGATGTACGTCTTCCCGGCCTCGCACTACGTGGCCGGTGAGGACCGCATGACGCGCGCCATCAAGGACATCGAGGACGAGCTGCAGCAGCGACTTGCGGAGCTCGAGTCGCAGAACAAGCTCGTCGAGGCCCAGCGGCTGCGGATGCGCGTCACCTACGATCTCGAGATGATGCAGCAGATGGGCTTCTGCAACGGCATCGAGAACTACTCCCGGCACATCGACGGCCGCGATGCCGCATCCGCGCCGCACTGCCTCCTGGACTACTTCCCGGACGACTTCCTGCTGGTCGTCGATGAATCGCACGTCACGATCCCCCAGATCGGCGCCATGTACGAGGGCGATATGTCCCGTAAGCGCACCCTCGTGGACCACGGCTTCCGGCTCCCGTCGGCCATGGACAACAGACCGCTGAAGTGGGACGAGTTCCAGGACCGTATCGGGCAGACCGTCTACCTCTCGGCAACTCCGGGCAAGTACGAACTGGGCAAGGCCGACGGGTACGTCCAGCAGATCATCCGTCCCACGGGTCTCGTGGATCCAGAGGTGGTGGTGAAGCCCACCAAGGGGCAGATCGACGATCTGCTCGACGAGATCCGCAAGCGCGTGGAGGTCAACGAGCGCGTGCTCGTGACGACCCTGACCAAGCGGATGGCCGAGGACCTCACGGGGTATCTGCTGGAGCACGGTGTGAAGGTGGAGTACCTGCACTCGGACGTCGACACGCTGCGGCGCGTCGAGCTGCTGCGGGAGCTGCGCATGGGCACGTTCGACGTCCTGGTGGGTATCAACCTCCTCCGCGAGGGGCTCGACCTGCCGGAGGTCTCCCTCGTGAGCATCCTCGATGCGGACAAGGAGGGCTTCCTGAGGAGCACGACGTCGCTGATCCAGACCATCGGGCGCGCCGCCCGTAATGTCTCCGGTGAGGTGCACATGTATGCGGACAGGATCACGGACTCGATGGAGCGGGCCATCGACGAGACGAACAGGCGCCGGGCGATCCAGGTGGCCCACAATCTCGAGCACGGGATAGATCCCACGCCGCTGAGGAAGCGGATCGCCGACATCACCGACACCATCAACCGCGAGGACGCCGATACGCGCAAGCTCCTCGAGGAGGCCGGCAAGAGCAGGAGACCGGCGAAGAAGGGCGCCGTCCGCGCCGAGGGACTCGCCTCGGTGCCGGCGGAGGATCTCACCGATCTGATCCAGCAGCTGACCGATCAAATGCACTCGGCCGCAGCCGATCTGCACTTCGAGCTGGCCGGGCGTCTCCGGGACGAGGTCGGGGACCTGAAGAAGGAGCTCCGGCAGATGCAGTCGGCCGGACACGCCTGAGGCATGGTGGTCCGGTAGGATCGTGGGGACGTAGGGGAGTATCCCAAGCGCTACGGACGTCAGCACGCGGGGTATCGTCGCTCCGCCGGACGTAGCGGTCAGCCGGCAGAGCGCCGCGGCGGAGAGACTTACGGCAGTCCAGCGCGAACTCCGGAAGGTATCCCATGCCCGAATTGCCCGTCGTCTTCGAGGTCGGGACGTTCATCGTCCTCGGTATCGTCCTGCTGTTCGATCTGCTCCTCGTGGTCAAGCGACCCCACGAACCCTCCATGAAGGAGGCCGGTCTGTGGGTCGGGTTCTACATTGCTCTGGCGCTGGTGTTCGCCGGTCTGATGTTCGTGTTCACGGGTCCGGAGTACGGTGGCCAGTTCATCGCGGGCTGGATCACGGAGTACAGCCTGAGCATCGACAATCTGTTCGTGTTCATCATCATCATGGCGCGCTTCTCCGTGCCCCGGAAGTACCAGCAGGAAGTGCTGATGGTCGGCATCATCATCGCGCTGGTCCTCCGCGGGATCTTCATCGCCCTCGGTGCGGTCTTCATCGAGAACTTCAGCTGGATCTTCTACATCTTCGGTGTCTTCCTGCTCTACACCGCCTACAAGCAGGCCACCGACGCCGGCGAAGACGAGGACGCGGGCGACAACAGACTCATTGCGAAGTTGAAGACCGTCCTGCCGATGTCGCAGTCCTACGACGGCAACAAGATCCGGACCGTCGTCGACGGCAAGAAGGTCTTCACGCCCATGATCATCGTCTTCGTGACGCTGGGGCTCACCGACCTGCTGTTCGCCGTTGATTCGATCCCCGCCATCTTCGGGCTGACGCAGAGTGCATTCATCGTCTTCACCGCCAATATCTTCGCCCTCATGGGGCTGCGCCAGCTGTACTTCCTGCTCGGCGGTCTCCTGACCCGCCTGGTGTACCTGAAGCACGCGCTGTCGGTGATCCTGGCGTTCATCGGCGTGAAGCTCATCCTGCACGCCATGCACGTCAACGAGCTGCCGTTCATCAACGGGGGAGAGCCGATCGAGTGGGCCCCCGAGATCCCGACGTTCGTCTCACTCGCCGTCATCGTGCTGACCATCGTCGTCGCCGTGATCGCCAGTCTCATCCGCTCCCGCGTGGGTGGGAGCTCAGGCAACGGGGACGACGCAGGGGCCGCAGGGACCACCGGGAGCAAGGACGACGATCGGAGGGATGCCGCGGACGGATCGAGGTCGCCTTCGGGTTCCCCTGTGGAGCCGGCCCTGGACGAGGCAGCCGAGGACGCCGGGAGGAAGAACCCGCGCCGGCAGTCCTGATGCTGCGGGAGGCACCGGGCGCTCAGTCGTGGGTCATGGCGAGCAGCCGCTCGAAGATCGCCTCACCGTCGTCTGCGATGCCGTCGTGATGGAACTCGTCGGTCTCCCACAGCCGGAGATTCCGCACCGCAGCCGCCGTGGCCAGCGACAGGTCCCGATCGACGTAGATGTCGTGGCGGTAGACGGCCGCGGCGACCGGAACGGTGTTGGCGGCCAGGACCCCGGTGTCGTAGAGGGGTCCCCAGTCCTCCTTGAGGGCGAGCACGTCGGCGACGGCGTTCAGCGGGCCCAGCGACGGATCCTCCTCGAAGAACCAGGGATAGACCATCTCCCCGAGCAGGAGCGGCTCTGCCGCATCCTCCCGGAACTGCGGGTACTCCGCCAGGATGCGCCGGGCCGACCAGCGCGAGGCGGAACCCTGGCAGTAGATGGACTCGTGCATCAGCGCGTAGAGCGGCTGGGACGCTCTGCTGACGAGAGCGTTGACCTGTTCGAGGAACGTGGCTGACAGGCGCGGACCCCTAGGGGTCAGGACGAAGGCATCCTCCAGCAGGTAGTGGAGCCCGTGGACCCTCGTATTCCCGCCGAGATACGAGCCGATCAGCTGGAGCCGCCGGGACGTGAGCCGCTCACCGCTCGGCAGGTACTCCTCGGCGTCATCGAGGTGGCGCATGATGGTCCGCAGGAGATCCCTGTCCTCCGGGTACCACGAGAAGTACTCGGTGTTCCGTTCCTCGACGCGCGCGAAGGTGGCGCGATAGACCTGGTCAGGATGGCCTTCCAGGGGCGCGAGTCCACCGGTGATGAGTGCGCGGTCCACGCCCTCCGGCGCGTTCGACAGATAGGTGAGGGTGCAGAATCCGCCGTAGCTCTGGCCGAAGACGGTCCAGGGCGGGCTGCCGAGACGACGGCGGATCAGCTCGGCATCGGCCACGATCGAGTCGGCCCGGAAGTGGGTGAGATACTCCGCCTGGGCCTCGGGAGAGTCGAGGGCGGCAAGGGTCGCGGCGTCGGCGGGTGTGGAGAGCCCTGTGCCGCGCTGGTCCAGCATGAGGATCCGGAACTGCCGGGCGGCGGCCTTCATCCATCCGGTCAGCTGCGTGGTCCGCACCCCTCGTCCGCCGGGGCCGCCCTGCAGGAACAGCAGCCAGGGAAGGCGCGCCGCTTCGTCGTCGCTGTGGTCGAGTGAGGAGTACTCCCGCGCGAAGATCCCGATCGTTCCGGAGGAGGGGTTCGCATGGTCGAGCGGCACGCGGAAGACGTGACCGGTCGAGCGCAGACCGCGCATCAGGGCCGTCCTGCCGATCGTGTGGTCCGGTGCGTCCCTGAGCCGCTCGGGACCGTCGGGGTGCTGGGGTGAGGACTGCACTAGGCGGGCGAGCCGGCGAGCGCAGCGACGTCCGCGAGAGCGTCACCGGTGAGGCGGAACGTGCTCCACTCGGTCTGGTTCGTGGCCCCGAGGCTCTCATAGAATCTGATGGACGGCTCGTTCCAGTTCAGGACCGACCACTCCATGCGCGCATAGCCCCGCTCCGCGGCGATCGAGGCGAGATGAGCCAGGAGGGCTTTCCCGTGACCGGCGCCGCGGGCTTCGGGGCGGACGTAGAGGTCCTCGAGGTAGACGCCGTTGACGCCCTCCCAGGTCGAGTAGTTCAGGAACCACAGGGCGAATCCCTGGATGTCCTCGTCCGCCTCGAGGACGTGGGCGTAGATGGTGGGCCGGTCCCCGAACAGGGCGTCGTGGAGCGCGTCGGCGGTGTTCCTGACTGCGTCGGGTTCCCGCTCGTAGACCGCGAGATCGTGGATGAGCTGGAGGATGACCGGGACGTCCGCCGGTTCTGCTGCGCGAATGAGTGACATGGCACCAGCCTAGCGAAAGGGATCTGTGTCGCCCGGCTGACCGCCGTGGTCCGGTCAGGGGTTGAAGGGGGGTGAAGGGGCGTTCGATCAGGGAGGTGGATCAGGCCGCGACGGGTGCGCCGACGCCGAGGATCCGCACCACGGGGCCGCCGGCGTCGTCGGAGGCGGCGAGATCGATCTCCGCGTCGATGCCCCAGTCGCCGTTGTTCTCCGGATCCTTGAGGATCTGGCGCACTTTCCAGCTCCCCGGCTTCTTCTCGATGAGCAGCAGATCCGGGCCGCGTGCGGCCGGGCCGTCGTCGATGTCCTCGTAGTCGGCGAAGTAGCCGTCCATGGCATCGGCCCAGCGATCGGCCGCCCACCCGGAGTCGGCGTCGAGCGCACCGAGGGCCTCGTCCTGCTCGTCGGCGAAGAGCTTCACGCGCTGGAACATCTCGTTGCGCACCATCACGCGGAAAGCGCGCTCGTTCGAGGTGACCGAGGGCGGTTCCGGGGGCAGTTCCACGGCGTCGTCGTCGGGTCCTTCCAGCAGGCCCGCGGCGAGCTGGGTCCACTCGTCGAGGAGACTACTGTCCACCTGGCGGACGAGCTCTCCCAGCCACTCCACGATGTCGCTGAGGTCCTCGCGGAGCGCCTCCACGGGCACGGTGTGGCGCAGTGCCTTGTAGCAGTCCGCCAGATAGCGCAGCAGAATACCCTCGGAGCGGGTCAGCGCGTAGAACGCCACGTACTCCCCGAAGCTCATGGCCCGCTCGTACAGGTCGCGGACCACGGACTTCGGTGCCAGCTCGAAGTCCCCCAGCCATGGCGCCGATGCGCGATACACGTCGAAGGACTGCTGCAGCAGCTCCTCCAGGGGCTTCGGGTACCCGATCTCCTCGAGGCGGGCCATGCGGGCGTCGTAGTCGATCCCCTCGGCCTTCATCGCGGCGACGGCCTCACCACGCGCCTTCTTCTCCTGCGCATTGAGCACCTGCCGGGGCTTCTCGAGCGTCGCCTCGATCACGGAGACGACGTCGAGCGCGTACCCCGGGCCCTCGGGGTCCAGGAGCTCCAGGGCGGCGAGTGCGAACGGGGACAGCGGTTGATTGAGCGCGAAGTTCGCCTGCAGGTGCACCTTCAGCCGCACCTGCCGACCGTCGGGTTCCGGTTCGGCGAGCTTCTCGACGATGCCGGCGGTCACGAGTTCGCGGTAGATGCCGATGGCGCGGCGCATGAGCCGCAGCTGGGAGGCCCGCGGCTCGTGATTCTCCGTCAGGAGCCGCTTCGCGGCGACGAAGGGGTCACCGGGGCGCTCGAGGAGATTCAGGAGCATGGAGTGGCTGACCGAGAACGACGACGTCAGCGGGTCGGGGGTGCTCTCCACGAGACGCTCGTAGGTGGGTCTGCCCCAGGAGACGAACCCCTGCTGCGGCTTCTTCCGGACGACCTGGCGGAGCTTCTTCTGGTCGTCGCCGAACTTGGAGACGGCCTTCGCCATGGCCTTCGCGTTCTCGACGACGTGCTCGGGCGCCTGCACGACGACGGTCCCCGCCGTGTCGAACCCGGCGCGTCCGGCGCGACCGGAGATCTGGTGGAACTCCCGGGCGTTGAGCAGGCGGGTGCGGACGCCGTCGTACTTGCTCAGGGCAGTCAGCAGGACGGTGCGGATGGGCACGTTGATACCGACCCCCAGGGTGTCGGTGCCACAGATGACCTTGAGCAGTCCGGCCTGGGCGAGCTGCTCCACGAGGCGCCGGTACTTGGGGAGCATGCCCGCGTGGTGCACGCCGATACCGTGGCGGACCAGGCGATTCAGGGTCTTCCCGAAGCCGGAGGAGAACCGGAAGGTCGCGATCAGCTCACCGATGCGGTCCTTCTCCTCGCGCGTGCAGATGTTGACGCTCATCAGATTCTGCGCCCGCTCGATGGCCTCGGCCTGACTGAAGTGCACCACATAGACCGGTGCCTGGCGGGTGCTGAGCAGTTCCTCCAGGGACTCCTGCACGGGGGTCTCCACGTAGTAGTAGTGCAGGGGGATGGGTCGCTCGACCGACGTGACGGTGGCCGTGGGCCGACCGGTGCGTTCCGTGAGGTCCTGCTCGAAGCGGGTCACGTCGCCGAGGGTGGCCGACATCAGGAGGAACTGGGCCTGCGGCAGTTCCAGGAGGGGCACCTGCCAGGCCCAGCCGCGCTGCGGGTCGGAGTAGAAGTGGAACTCGTCCATGACGACGGTGTCGAGATCCGCCTCCGCGCCCTCACGGAGCGCGAGATTCGCGAGGATCTCCGCCGTGCAGCAGATGATGGGGGCGTCCTGGTTCACGCCGGAGTCACCCGTGATCATGCCCACGTTCTCCGCGCCGAAGATCTCGATCAGGGCGAAGAACTTCTCCGACACGAGGGCCTTGATCGGTGCCGTGTAGTAGCTCTTCCTGCCGCCCGCGAACGATTTCAGGTGCGCTGCGATCGCGACGAGGGACTTGCCCGAGCCTGTCGGCGTCGCCAGGATCACGTTGTTGCCCGAGACGAGTTCCATCGCGGCTTCGTCCTGCGCAGGGTAGAGGGTGAGCCCTCGGGCCGTGGTCCACGCCGTGAAGGCCTCGTAGACCGCGTCCGCGGTGAGACGGCCGTCGTCGTTCCGGGGAAGGTGCTCTTGGATCCTCATGGTCCGTTCAGCCTACCGGGGCCGTGACGGGGTGGCTCGTGGGCCGGGAGGGACGGGTGCCCGCCCTGCCGGGCGGGCGCCTACCAGCCGCGCTGTTCCCACTCGGCGAGCGAGCCACGTTCGGCGCCGAGTGTGGTCCCTGCGCCGTGGCCGGGGTGCACGAGAGTGTCGTCGGGCAGCTCGTCGAACACGCGGGTCACGACGTCGTCGAGAAGGGTGGTGAAGTCCTCCGCCGTCGTCGTCCGTCCCAGGCCCCCCGGAAAGAGCGAGTCACCCGTGAAGAGGTGCGCAGGACCGTGCGGGTCGCGGTAGAGCAGGGCCACGGACCCGGGGGTGTGCCCGCGGAGGTGGAGGGCCTCGAGCTCGAAGCCCTCGAAGGATCCGACGTCGCGGTGCTGCAGCACCACATCCGTCGGGACGTCGATGTCGGGGACGTCGTCGGCTCCCGCGGCCGTACGTGCCTGCGTCGCCTCCCGCACCTCCGCGAGGGCCCGCACGTGGTCCCAGTGCGAGTGCGTGGTGATGATGAGCGCGAGTCGTACCTCGGCATCCGTGTCCTCCTGAGCGTCCGCGAGGAGCGCCAGGATCGCCGGCGCGTCGTCCGCGGCGTCGATCAGCACCTGCGTCCCGGAGGACTTGGAGGTCAGCAGGTAGACGTTGTTGTCCATCGCGGAGACGGAGATACTGCGGATCGTGACTTCGCTGAGGTCGTCCATGGCTCCAGTGTAGGGAGTGCGCCGGTAGAGGGAATGGACCGGTGCAGGGAACAAGCCCGCGACGGTAGGGTTCTCCAGTACGCGGACCCTTCGGTCCCGGGCCGGACAGCGAGAGGGGTCATAAGCGTGGAGCAGGACATTCCCCGCTGGCTGAGGTTGGACGCCGCCAGCGCCACCCCGCCGTTCGAGCAGCTCAAGCAGGCCGTCCTCGCTGCCGCCAACTCCGGCACGGCAGCCGTGGGGACCCGGCTCCCACCCGTGAGGACCCTCGCCACGCATCTCGGGATCGCCGCCAACACCGTGGCCCGTGCGTACCGCGAACTCGAGCAGGCGGGTGTCGTCCAGACCCGGGGGAGGGCCGGTACCCTCATCGCGGCAGGGGGCGATGAGA
>JARIBG010000143.1 GCA_029257465.1 Arthrobacter sp.
GCCGTGGGCCGTCCGCTGAATCCCGCGAAACCGGTGGAGGCGAGTTCCTCGTTGATCAGGTCCAGCGCCGCCCCGGTCTGCTCCGACGAGCCGTCCGTGTGCCCGATGGAGGGGATGACCCCCTGCGTGACGACTTCGTAGACGAGGACATCGCTGCCGGGCAGCTCCGGGGCGTACGTCATGGACGCCAGATGCCCACGACCGGCCGAGACCAGACGGGCGACGTCCTCCTGGGTCGGCAGGAGCAGGAAGGCCGGGTCGTGGGCACCGTTGCGCTCCTTCGACAGGAAGGGCCCCTCGGCATGGATACCCGCGACGAGGCCGGCGTCGGCGGCGTCGGCCAGTCTCGTGAAGGCCTGCTCGAGGTCGGCGAGCGGTGCGGTGCAGGTGCTGGCGAGGACCGTCGTCGAGCCGCTGCGGTGGAGGTACGCGGCTGCCGCCTCGATCTCCGCCGCGGAACCCGACGTGAAGTCTCCTCCGCCGGCACCGTGGCAGTGCAGATCGATGAGTCCCGGGAGGATCAGATAGCCCTCGGGCAGCTGCTGTACCGGTGCTGTGTCCGGGTCGGAGGTGCCCGCGCCCGAGCCGTCGGGGAGCGAGCCCACCTCGGTGATGCGGTCGCCCTCCCAGCGCAGGACGCCGTCGTCGACGATCCCCGCCTCGGTCACCAGACGTCCGGACAGGGCAGTGGGTGTTCCGCTCGACAGGGCCATGACCGCAAGTGTAGGCCGTTCCTCCGGTCCACTCCCCGAGGGCCGGGTGTGGCGTTTGTTCTGCGCGCTAGAACAGGCGGGACGCGCTGTCGTCGACACCGCGCATGGCGTCGTAGTCGAGGGTGAGGCAGTCGATCCCGCGGTCGGTGGCCAGTACACGGGCCTGCGGCTTGATCTGCTGGGCGGCGAAGACACCGCGCACCGGGGCCAGGGTAGGATCGCGGCCCAGCAGCTCGAGGTAGCGCGTGAGCTGCTCGACGCCGTCGATGTCGCCGCGGCGCTTGAGCTCGATGGCGACGGTGCGGCCGTGGGAGTCGCGTGCGAGGATGTCCACCGGACCGATCGCCGTCATGTACTCGCGGCGGATCAGCGTGAACCCGGTACCGAGCAGCTCGATCTGCTCGGCGAGGAGACGCTGCAGATCGGCCTCGACGCCGTCCTTGACCAGTCCCGGATCCACCCCGAGGTCGTGGGAGGAGTCATGGAGCTGTTCCCGGATGGAGATGACCAGACGGTCATCGCTCTTGGCATGCTGCACCGTCCAGATCTCGGTGATGCCCTCGGCACGCTCGGCGTCGTCGGGCTCGCTCACCCGCAGGGATGCCGGCGGGCTCATCCAGTTCAGCGGCTTGTAGGAGCCGCCGTCGGAGTGGACGAGGACGGAGCCGTCCGCCTTCACCAGCAGCAGTCGCGTGGCGAGGGGTAGATGCGCCCGGAGCCGGCCGATGTAGTCGACGGAGCAGCGGGCAATGACGAGACGCACGACGACGACTCTACCGTCCGGAGGTCGGCGCCGGTGTCCATGCGGGTCCCCTGGTGGATGCACCGGATGGCAAACTGGGGTGGTGCCCCGTTCCAATCGTCCGAATCGCCCCGGTTCGCCCCGCCCCAAGTGGACAGCTCCTGCGGAGATCGATCTCGAGCGGGCCCGTGCGGGAATCCCGCAGCACGAGTCCGCGCCCGACGGCGAGTGGTCCGTGCGGCGCATCACCGAGCGCAACGCGGCCAAGACCTATACCTGCCCGGGGTGCAACTCGGCGATCCTGCCCGGAATAGCGCATCTGGTCGTCTGGCGGGAGGATTCCTTCTTCGGGCACGAGGCAGCTCTGGCCGATCGCCGGCACTGGCATGTGCGGTGCTGGCAGACCCGGAGCTTCCGCTACTGATCTCCGAGGTGGGCTCCGGGTGCTGGTGCCCGCTGCGTGATGGGGCCGTGCGCCCACCTAGACTGGGGCGATGTCCACCGATGCTCCCGAGTTCGTGTTCACCACCGCCGATGCCGCGACCGAGATCCGTGCTTCCACCGTGCTGCCCGCCGATCGCCGCAACATCGAGCTGCACACCGAGGACGGTCTGACGCTCGTCGGCGAACTGGCCACCCCGGCGGGGCGTGCTCCCGCTGCGACCCTCGTGATGCTGCATCCGCTGCCCACCCACGGTGGTTTCATGGACTCCCACGTGTACAGGAAGGCGTCCTTCCGCCTGCCGGCCCTGGCGGATCTGGCCGTCCTGCGCTTCAACACCCGGGGTACCTGCTCGCCGCGCGGATGCAGCGAGGGAACGTTCGACGACGGCGACGGCGAGCGCCTGGACCTGCAGGCCGCCGTCGACTGGGCGAGGTCCGAGGGGCTGCCCGAGATCTGGCTGGTGGGCTGGTCCTTCGGGACGGAGCTCTGCCTCAGGTACGGCGCCCTCGATCCCGTCGCCGACCACATCAGGGGAGCCATCCTGCTCTCGCCGCCGCTTCACCGGGCGGATGACACGGACCTCGATGCCTGGCGCGAGAGCGGGCTGCCGCTGAAGGTCCTCGTTCCGGAGCTCGACGACTATCTCGTCCCGGCGGACGCCGTCGACAGGTTCGCGCGCATACCCCAGGCCCAGGTGCTGGGCATCGACGGGGCCAAGCACCTCTGGGTGGGCGAGAAGTACGCGGGCCGGGCGCTGAACGAGATCGTCAGTGCGGTCAGGCCCGATCTCGAGCTTCCCCTGCCGACGCAGTGGAACGGTCCGGCCGCCGTCGCGCCGTCCGTTCTTCCCGCCGGCTGATCACCCGGGCGGCGATCGCGCTACAGGTTGTCCTGCCGGGCGATGAAGACCTCCTCGATGAGCAACAGCACGGCTGCTGCCGTCCGGATCGCGATCAGGACCCCGAGGACACCGAGGACACCGAACGGCCTCCCACCGGCGATGGTGCCGCCGACCAGCGGGATGAAGGCCAGGAGCGCGACGACGAAGGCGAGCAGGACTGAGAACGGGACATCAGCGACGGTCTTCATGATGAAGGCGAAGGTGGCGTTCAACAGCGCCACGCACGCCTGGCCGATCACGTACATGCCCACGCCGCGCGTGATCTCCTCCGCGAGGACCTCTACGCGTGATTGGCGGGAGCGCGGCGCGAGGCGGTACGCCCATATCTTCGTGACGGGAAGACTCGCGAGGAAGTAGAGCGTCAGGACCAGGACCACCAGGGTGCCGAAGAGGCCGTTCAGGATCACGGTGCCCACCCCCAGCACGCCTCCGAAGATCCCGCCCACGGCGCCACCATCGGCGAAGAATCTGCCGA
>JARIBG010000176.1 GCA_029257465.1 Arthrobacter sp.
ACGGCACACCAATCGACGCTGAACGATGCTTCCCTCCCACTGGTCGCCGACAAACACTGGGAACGATGCTTCCCTCCCACTGGTCGCCGCCGGACACTGGGAACGACACTTCTCTCCCACTGGTCGCCGCCGGACACTGGGATCGGCACACGAGGTGACGGCGGGGCCGCGCTAGGACCCGTAGAAGTGCCGCTCGAAGACGGTCCGGCTTCGCCGTGTCAGCCTCAGGTAGTCCTCCTCCAGCTCCGCTCCGCGACCCGCGCCGTAGCCGCACCAGCGGGCCACTGCCTCGAGATCGCGCCGGGAGGACGGCAGGAGGTCGGAGGCACGCCCGCTCCAGATGACGATCGCCGCACGGATGCGCGTGGCCAGGTTCCAGCTGGCCCGCAGGAGAGCCACGTCCTCCCCGGGCAGTAGCCCCTCGTCCTCGATGGCATCGAGCGCCGCCACAGTGGACTGCACGCGCAGCGCGGGCACGTGCCGGGCGTGCTGCAGCTGCAGGAGCTGGACGAGCCACTCCACGTCGCTGAGCGCTCCCCTGCCGAGCTTGAGGTGCCTCGAGGGATCAGCGCCACGCGGGAGCCGTTCCGCCTCCACGCGCGCCTTGATCCGGCGGATCTCCCGCAGGTCTGCGGGGCGGAGCTGTGCCGGGTAGCGTACGTCGTCGATCACAGCCACGAAGTCCGCCGCGAGAGCATCATCCCCGGCCAGCGGACGCGCCCGCAGCAGCGCCTGCGCCTCCCAACTCTCGGACCATCGCCGGTAGTACTCGCGATAGGACTCCAGGGATCTGACGATCACCCCCTGCGTGCCCTCGGGTCGCAGCGCCGCGTCGATCTCGAGCGGACGCTCGGCGCGGACGGGCGAGCCGCACGGCTGCGTCAGGAGCGCGGCGAGTCGATTCACGATCGCTTCGGCCTGCTTCTGGGCTGCTCCCGCGTCGACGCCCGGCAACGGGCGGTGCACGTAGATGACGTCGGCGTCCGAGCCGTAGGTGATCTCCCTGCCGCCCTGCCGTCCCATGGCGACCACGACGACGTGGGTCACCTGCTCCTGGTGGGCGAACAGCTCGTTCTCGGCGACGTGCAGCGCCCCCAGGATCGCCGCCCGGTCGGCGTCGGAGAGTGCCTGCCCCACCTCGGTCTGGGTCAGCAGCTGCGCGCTGTCGGCGATGGCGATGCGGAGCAGCTCACGCCGGCGGATCAGCCGGATCAGCCGGATGGCGTCCGAGGGCTCCGGGTGCCTGGACATGGTGGAGCGGATCTCCTGCCACTGGGCCTCGAAGGACTCCGGAACGAGGTCGGCGTCCGATCCGAGCCAGCGCGTGGACTCGGGCGAGACCTCCAGCAGATCGGTGATGAACCGGCTGCTCGACAGGACGGCACTGAGGCGCTCGGCCGCTGCCGTGGAGTCACGCAGCATCCCGAGGTACCAGTGGCTCTCGCCGAGCGATTCGCTGAGTCGGCGGAAGCCGAGGAGACCGGCGTCGGGGTCGACGCCGTCGGCGAACCACGCGAGCAGGATCGGCAGGAGCTGTCGCTGCAGCATCGCGCGTCGGCGCAGCCCCCCGGTGAGCGCCCTGATGTGGTGCATCGCCCCGCGGGGGTCCTGGTAGCCGAGGGCGGCCAGCCGAGCCTGCGCCGCCTCGTCGGTCAGCTGGACGTCCTCGGCCCTGAGCGTCGCGGCATTGTTGAGCAGCGGGCGGTAGAAGATTCTCTCGTGGAGCTTCCCCACGAGTCGTCGCGTGCGCTGCCACTTCTCGTGGAGCTGCTGCGCGCTCGGTCTGACCAGCACCAGGGACCCCTCCGAGGACCGTGCGAGGGCACGCAGCGACATCTCGTCGTCGGGCATCAGATGGGTTCTGCGCAGGTGCACGAGCTGGATGCGGTGCTCGAGGACCCGCAGGTACCGGTAGGCGCCATCCAGCTCCTGCGCGTCCGAGCGCCCCACGTAGCCGGCCGCGCTCAGTGCATCGATCGCCGAGATCGTGTCCCGGGCCCGGATGGAGTCGTCGAGGCGGCCGTGGACCAGCTGGAGCAGCTGCACCGTGAACTCGACGTCGCGCAGTCCCCCGGGCCCGAGTTTGAGTTGACGGGTCTGCTCCTCGGGCGGGATGTTGTCCGTGACGCGGCGGCGCATGGCGCGGACGGCCTCGACGAAGCCCTCACGCTGGGACGAGGCCCAGACGAACGGGGCGATGGCCTCCTCGTAGCGCCGGCCGAGTCCGGGATCCCCTGCCATGGCCCTGGCCTTGAGCAGGGCCTGGAACTCCCAGGTCTTCGCCCACCGCTCGTAGTAGGACACGTGGGAGGCGAGGGTGCGCACGAGCTGACCGTCCCTGCCCTCGGGGCGCAGATTGGCGTCGACCTCCCACAGGGCCGGTTCCGGTCCGGGCGAATAGACGCCACGCGCCATGCCCGACGCCAGGCCCGTCCCGATCCGGGTCAGGATCGTCTCGTCGAGATCCTCGCCCTCGACCACGTACACCACGTCGACGTCGGAGATGTAGTTCAGCTCACGCGCCCCGCACTTGCCCATCGCGATGACGGCGAGCTTCACCCGCGCCACCGTCTCGGCTCCGTAGATCTCGCCGAGCTCGGCGCGTGCGACGGCGAGGGAGGCCTCGAGCGCGGCGGCGGCGAGGTCAGCCAGTTCGCGCGCGACGACGGGGAGGTAGTCGGTCGGCTCGTCGTGGCACAGATCGCGCACCGCAAGATCCGTCACGAGGCGCCGGTACAGGGTCCGCAGCCGCCGCTGGCCCTCGAGACCGGTGACCCCCGCCACCGGATTCTCCCGGGCCGGATCGGCGTCGACCGCGTGGAGCAACTGCTCCCTGAGTGCGCCCGGCTCCGGGACCGGCAGGATCGCGGTCGGGGGCGCGACGACGTCGAGATGTTCGGGATGGCGCATCAGGAACTCCGCGAGCGCCTCGGAGGCACCGAGCAGAGCGAACAGCGGTCGGCGCCGCCCCACGTCGGAGAGGGCCGAGGTCACGGCCGTCCTGTCGACCGCCAGAAGCCGGACGAGGGACTGCAGTGCAAGATCGGGGCTCGCTGCTGCTGCGAGACCCTCGAAGAGCTCGTCCTGATCCAGACCCACGAGCTCCGGTGCCTCGAGAAAGCGCCGGCTCTTCTCGAGATCCGTGAAGCCGTACGTGATCAGCTTGCGGTTGAGGCTCATGATTCAACCCTAGCCAAGGCCTGCCGGGCCCCGGCGTCCCTAGAGGATGCCGAGATTGCGGCGCAGCTCGTAGGGGGTGACTTCCATGCGGTAGTCGTACCATTCGGCGCGTTTGTTGCGCAGGAAATTCTCGAAGACCTGCTCCCCGAGGATGTCCGCTACGAGCTCGGACTCCTCCATCACACCGATGGCATCGTGGAGGCTCGAGGGCAGCGGGTCGTGGCCCATGGCGCGGCGCTCGGCGGGCGTGAGGGACCAGACGTCCTCCTCGGCAGCTGCCGGGAGCTCGTATTCCTCCTCGATCCCCTTCAGGCCCGCTCCGAGCAGCACCGAGTACGCGAGATAGGGATTGCTCGCCGAATCGATCCCGCGGTACTCGATGCGCGCCGACTGGTCCTTCGCCGGTTTGTAGAGCGGTACGCGGACCAATGCCGATCTGTTGTTGTGCCCCCAGGAGAGATGACTCGGTGCCTCTCCTCCTCCCCACAGGCGCTTGAAGGAGTTCACGAACTGGTTCGTCACCGCCGTGAACTCGGGAGCATGGCGCAGGATGCCGGCGATGAACCGGCGAGCGGTCCTGGACAGCTGGAACTCGGCGCCGGGTTCGAAGAAGGCGTTGGTATCGCCCTCGAAGAGGGAGAAGTGGGTGTGCATGCCGGATCCGGGATGCTGCGAGAAGGGCTTGGGCATGAAGGTCGCATAGCTGCCGGAGGCCAGCGCGACCTCCTTGATGATGGTGCGGAACGTCATGATGTTGTCCGCGGTCTGCAACGCGTCGGCGTAGCGCAGGTCGATCTCGTTCTGCCCGGGGCCCGCCTCGTGGTGGCTGAACTCCACGGAGATCCCGACCGACTCCAGCATCGAGACCGCCCGGCGCCGGAAGTCCTGGGCCACCCCGCCGGGAACGTGGTCGAAGTAGCCGGCCTCGTCCACGGGGACGGGCTGGCCGTCGGCGCCGAGCTCGGCGGAGCGCAGGAGATAGAACTCGATCTCCGGATGCGTGTAACAGGTGAAACCCATGTCCGCCGCCCGTGCCAGCGTCTTCTTAAGCACGCCGCGCGGATCAGCCGTGGAGGGTCGCCCGTCGGGTGTCAGGATGTCGCAGAACATCCGGGAGGTCTGCTCCGTCTCCCCGCGCCACGGGAGGATCTGGAATGTGGAGGGATCGGGCTGGGCGAGCATGTCGGACTCGTACACCCGTGCCAGGCCCTCGATCGAGGATCCGTCGAAACCCAGCCCCTCCTCGAAGGCGCCCTCCACCTCGGCCGGGGCGAGGGCCACGGACTTCAGGGATCCGACGACGTCGGTGAACCACAGGCGGACGAAGCGGATGTCGCGCTCCTCGATGGTTCGCAGTACGAACTCCTGCTGCCGGTCCATGCACCCTCTTCTCCTGGTTCGACACCCGCACCCCCGTGTCCGGACCAGGAGCGGACCAGGCACCGGCGTCGTGCACTTCATACTCTGTCGTGCAGTTCATACTCTACTGACCGCTCCGTCCCGGGCGCTCACCCCTGCGGATACACCCGGCAGGCGTCAGCCGCTAGTGTCATCCCATGACGAACGCTGAACTGCCCGCCCCGTACGGAGAGCCAGTAGCGGCACCCGCCTCCCCGGCGGGCGCCTCCGATGGAGCCAGGCGCCCCGGCAGGGTCCGCATCACCCACCTGCAGCAGGCCAAGGACCAGGGCCGGCGCTTCGCCATGCTGACCGCCTACGACCAGTACGCGGCGGAGGTGTTCGACGAGGCCGGCGTCGAGGTACTCCTGATCGGCGACTCGGCGGCCAACAACGTTTTGGGCCATGCGACGACCCTCCCGATCACCCTCGACGAGATGATCCTGTTCAGCCGGACCGTGAGCCGGGCGGCCGCGACGGCCCTCGTCGTCGCCGACCTGCCCTTCGGCAGCTACGAGGTCTCCTCCCACCAGGCGGTGGAGTCGGGCGTCCGCCTCCTGAAGGAGGGACTGGTGCACGCGGTGAAGATGGAGGGCGGCGCCGCCTACGCCGAGACGGTCCGCGCCCTGGTACGGGCGGGCATCCCCGTGATGGCGCACATCGGTTTCACCCCGCAGAGTGAGCACGCCCTCGGCGGGTACCGGGTGCAGGGCCGCGGGGAGAGCGCGCAGCGCCTCATGGACGACGCGCTCGCCCTTCAGGACGCGGGGGCGTTCTGCGTGCTCATGGAAATGGTGCCGGCTACGACGGCCCGGGAGATCGACGCCGCCCTGCGCGTACCGACCATCGGGATCGGTGCCGGCGGCGGGACGACGGGCCAGGTCCTGGTCTGGCAGGACATGGCGGGCCTGCGCGGCGGACGGCAGGCGAAATTCGTCAAGCAGTACGCCGATCTGCGCGGTGCGCTCTCGGAGGCCGCCCGGTCCTACGCGGACGAGGTCCGCGCAGGAGTGTTCCCCGGGCCGGAGCACCTCTTCTAGTCGGACACGGGCCGAGGCTTACCCCAGCCGTCGTCGTCGTCCCAGGCCTCATTGCGCTCCCGCACCTTCTGCAGGGCGTTCTCCGCCTCCGCCCGCGTGGGGTAGGGACCGATCAGCTGCTTCCAGTCCGACTGCCGATCCTCCTCGACCTCGCGCGTGCGCACATTGAACCAGTACTCGCTCACATCGACCTCCCGCTCGCGGGCCCTGCGGCCCGGCTCCGACAGACCCGTCCCGGGCGCATCTTCCACGCACCGATCCGAGTCCGCTATAGGATCAAGGGTATGCCCCAGTCCTCAGCCACCGCTCCCCTCGGGACCCTGACCCCGGGCACCGTCTCGCCCCCGCGGAGGGTGCCCGCACGTATCCCCTGACCCGAGTACGTCGGGCGCAAGGCGCCTGCGCCGTTCACCGGCTCCGAGGTCAAGACACCGGAGATGATCGAGAAGATCCGCACCGCGGGACGCATCGCGGCCCAGGCCATCGTCGAGGTGGGCCGGCACGCAAGGCCGGGCGTCACCACCGACGAGCTGGACCGGGTGGGTCACGAGTTCATCCTCGATCACGGCGCGTACCCCTCCACGCTCGGGTATCGCGGCTTCCCGAAATCGCTGTGCTCGTCCCTGAACGAGGTGATCTGCCACGGCATTCCCGATTCGACGGTCCTGGCCGAGGGCGACATCCTGAACATCGACATCACGGCGTTCAAGGACGGTGTGCACGGGGACACGAACCGCACGTTCTGCATCGGGGAGGTCGACGAGCAGTCCCGCCTCCTCGTCGAACGGACCGAAGAGTCCCTCACGCGCGCCATCCGTTCGGTGGCCCCGGGCCGGCAGATCAACGTCATCGGACGGACCATCGAGTCCTACGCGAAACGCTTCGGCTACGGTGTGGTCCGTGACTTCACCGGCCACGGCGTGGGAGAAGCCTTCCACACGGGCCTGATCATCCCGCACTACGACGCCGCTCCCGCCTACGACCGCGTCATGGAACCGGGCATGGTGTTCACCATCGAACCGATGCTCACACTGGGCACCATCGACTGGACCATGTGGGACGACGACTGGACCGTGGTGACGAAGGACAGGAAGCGTACCGCCCAGTTCGAGCACACCCTCGTCGTCACGGACCAGGGCGCCGAGGTCCTGACGCTTCCCTGATGCGCTCCCGCCCGGCGGGTCCTGCGCACGACAATCGTCCCGGCTCCCGCCGGCACGCACCCCGATACACCGAGCCGACACACGACGAGGGAGAAACATGGCCAAGGACACCAAGAGATCCGCGAAGCTCCCGAAGACCGTCATCGGCGTCGATATCGGCGGCACGGGCATCAAGGGAGGCATCGTAAACCTCGACAAGGGCACCATGGTCGGTGAGCGGCATCGCATCCCCACCCCGCAGCCGGCCACCCCCGAGGCCGTCGCCGAGGTGGTCCGCCAGATTGTCGAGGAACTCTCCTCCCGGCCCGAGGGTCCCGACGCCGACGGCCCCGTGGGCGTGACCTTCCCCGCCATCATCCAGCACGGTGTGGCGCGCTCCGCCGCGAACGTGGACAAGAGCTGGGTGGACACCGACGTCGACGCACTCTTCACCGGGGTGCTGGGGCGGGAGGTGCGCGTCATGAACGACGCCGACGCCGCCGGGCTCGCGGAGGTCCGCTACGGTGCGGGCAAGGGCAGGAAGGGCACGGTCCTCGTGATCACCCTCGGCACCGGGATCGGCTCGGCCTTCATCTTCGACGGGAAGCTCGTGCCCAACGCCGAGTTGGGGCATCTGGAGATCGACGGGCACGACGCGGAGTCGAAGGCCTCCGCGGTGGCCCGCGAACGCGACGGCCTCGGCTGGAAGGAGTATGCGGTGCGGCTCCAGCGCTACTTCTCGCACGTCGAGTTCCTCTTCTCGCCCGAACTGTTCATCGTCGGGGGCGGGATCTCCAAGCGTGGCAACGAGTACCTGCCCCTGCTCGATCTGCGAACGCCGATCATGGTGGCGCAGCTGAAGAATCATGCGGGGATCGTGGGCGCCGCCCTGCAGGCAGCCCTCGTCGTCGACGCGGACTCATGAGATCGGCGGTGCGCTGACAGCCTGCCTCGGGCCGACCGGCGGCCGACCCGAGGACTCAGCGTGCCGTGAGGGGACGCTGGGCTCCTGCGGGTATGCGCCCGCCGTCGTCGCCCTGGTGACGGAGGGCGTCGATGGCCTCCTCGAAGTCCTCGAGGGACTCGAATCCCCGGTACACACTGGCGAAGCGGAGATAGGCGATCTGATCGAGTTTGCGCAGCGGCTCGAGGATGGCGAGACCGACCTGGTGGGCGTCGATCTCGGCGACACCGCTTGCACGGATGTTCTCCTCGACCTCCTGCGCGAGGAGGGCGAGATCGTCCTCGGTGACCGGACGGCCCTGGCACGCCTTGCGGACGCCGTTGATGATCTTCGACCTGCTGAACGGTTCCGACGCTCCGGACCGCTTGACCACGCTGAGACTGGTCGTCTCCACGGTGCTGAACCGGCGGCCGCACTGGGCACACTGGCGACGACGGCGGATGGCTGAACCGTCGTCGGCGAGACGGCTGTCGACCACGCGGGAATCAGGGTTGCGGCAGTACGGACAGTACACGGCACCACCTCAGCTCGATCCGATGTCTGGGACCAGTTTAGGGCGCAGAACAGCCAAACAACAACAGTGTCATTCTCCGGTTGTTGTCTACCGGTCGTGCACCGGATGCTCGGCGGCGCTCCGGTTCCCGGCAGGACTAGCCGGTACTTCTCTCGAAGCGGGCCGTGACGGCGTCGCCGTGCGCCGGCAGATTCTCCGCCTCGGACAGCGCGGTGATCGAGGATGCCACCTCGGAGAGCGCGTCGCGGTCGTAGTCGATCACCTGCACGGCGCGCAGGAAGGTCGTCACGTTCAGGCCGGATGCGAAAGCCGCCGTTCCTCCGGTGGGCAGCACATGGTTCGAGCCGGCGCAGTAGTCGCCCAGACTGACCGGGCTGTAGGGCCCGACGAAGATCGCACCCGCAGTGCGGATCCGGCCAGCGACGGCGCCGGCATCACGCGTCTGGATCTCGAGGTGCTCCGCGGCATAGGCATCACACACGGCGATACCGGCCTCGACGTCGTCGACCAGCAGGACACCCGACTGCGGACCCGACAGGGCGGTGCGGACCCGGTCCTGGTGGCGGGTCAGCAGCACCCGCCTCTGCAGGGCATCCCGGACGTCGTGGGCCAGCGCCTCGGAGTCGGTGATCAGCACGGACGCCGCCTGTGGGTCGTGCTCGGCCTGGCTGATCAGATCGGCGGCCACGAAATCGGCGTCGGCCGTGGCGTCGGCGAGCACCGCGATCTCCGTGGTGCCGGCTTCCGCGTCGATGCCGACCCGGCCCCGGACCAGACGCTTGGCGGTGGCCACGAAGACGTTCCCGGGGCCGGTGATGACATTCACGGGATCGATCCCCGGACCGGCGCCGGATCCGTCCGCGACGCCGTAGGCGAGGGCGGCGACGGCCTGGGCCCCACCGATCGCGTATACCTCGGTGATGCCGAGCATCGAGGCGGCGGCCAGGATCGCCGGGTGCGGCCACCCCCCGAACTCCTGCTGCGGTGGCGAGGCCAGGGCGATCGACCCGACGCCGGCGGCCTGCGCCGGCACAACGTTCATCACCACCGATGACGGGTAGACGGCCAGTCCGCCGGGAACGTAGAGCCCCACCCGGTCCACGGGGATCCACTTCTGCGTGAGCCGGGCACCGGGCGCCGGCTCCACCTCCACGGGCTGCGGTAGCTGGGCGTGTGCGAAGATGCGGGCGCGCCGGACGGCCTCCTGCAGTGCGGCCCGGACGTCGGCGTCCAGCTCCTGCGAAGCCGCTTCGATGACGTCGGCCGGGACGCGCGGGTGATCCTGCTCCACGCGGTCGAACCGGAGGGCCAGGGCCCGGAGCGCTTCGAAGCCGTCGTTTCTCACCTCGTCGATGATCGCCTGCACGGCGGGTTCCACGGAGCGTGCATCGACGGCAGCGCGCGGCATGGCGCCCTTGAGCTCCCGGGGCGTCAGGGCATGACCACGCAGGTCGATGGTTCGGAAGTCCAGGGGGGAGGCAGAGTCGGCTGCAGGAGTCACCTCGAGAGTCTACCGGGCGCCTGTCGGCCGCGGGTGCTGCGGGAGAAGATCAGCTCCTGCGACGCGCCAGGGCGATGAGGGCTGTGACGAAGACGATGATGGCCGTCGTGGCCGGCCAGAGGGCGAGCACGCCGTAGGAGGCCAGGAGGAAACGGGATCCCGGCACCCCCTCGACGCCGTCGGGCCCCAGGAGGTAGGCGAGCCCCTGACCGACGCCGAGTGCCAGCAGCGAGGCGAGAACCGAGCCGCCGATCGCCGCGACGATCCGTGCCGTGGCGCCCGGCAGCGCGAGCCGGAGCGCGACACCGGTGCCCACGAGGACTCCGGCCACCAGTTCCAGGCCGGCGAGTGTCAGGTCCCGCAGGACCCACTCCTCCGGGACCGCGGGGTCCCCGAAGATCCGGCCGGTGGGCGCCAGGAGCCACCAGAGGACGCCGACGAGGACACCGAGCAGGATCGTGCCGCCCACCCACCAGAGCACCCCGGCCGGCGGCGCCGACCGCTGGTCCTCGGTGGCGGCATAGACGGGCGGCGGATAGCTCGATCCGGTGTCCGGCGTCGTACCGCCGCTCATGGGGTGCGCACCGGCGGACGCTCTCCTGGCCCGGCCACGTCCGCGGGTCTCAGGCATCCAGGCACGCCGGGCCCAGGAGCACCTTGAGATCCCCGAAGAGACCGGGGGTCGGGGTGACCCGCAGGTCCACCCCGAGCTTCATGACCTCCACCCTGCGTGAACTGTTGAGCCGGATCAGCACCTCACTGGTACCGGGGTGTGTTCGCAGCACGTCCCCGAGCGCACTCACCGAGGCCTCCGTGGCCTTGTGCTGCGGCATGGAGATCACCACGGGGCCCGAGTGCCCGGCACTGAGATCGGGCACCGTGAGTTCCTGGGCGTTCAGCATGACGGCGCCGTCGTCGCGGCGCTGCAGGCGTCCGCGGACCACCACGATCAGGTCCTCCGCGAGGACGCCCGAGATGGGACCGTAGACCTGGCCGAAGAACATGACCTCCATCGACCCGGCCAGATCCTCGATCTCGGCGCGTGCGTAGGCATTGCCGCTGTTCTTGGCGATCCTGCGCTGCAGTGAGGTGATCATGCCCGCGATGGTGACCATGGTGCCGTCGGCCGGGCCCTCCTCGCTGCTGATCGACGGAATGGACGAATCGGCGTGCTGGCCGAGGATACCCTCGAGCCCCTGCAGCGGATGATCCGAGACGTAGAGACCGAGCATGTCGCGCTCGAAGGAGAGCTTGTCCTTCTTCTCCCACTCCGGGAGATCGGGAACCTCCACGGACAGACCACCCACGGAGCTTACCTCTCCGTCGAAGGCGCTGAAGAGATCGAACTGGTTCGCCGCCTCGTTGCGCTTGAGGACGATCACGGAGTCCACGGCCTCCTCGTGGATCATGGCCAGCGCCCGGCGCGGATGCCGCAGCGAATCGAAGGCGCCGGCCTTGATCAGGGACTCGATGGTGCGCTTGTTGCAGACGACGGCGGGCACCTTCTGGAGGAAATCGCCGAACGAGGCGAAGGCTCCCTTGTCGTTCCGCGCGCCCACCATGGCACCGACCACGTTCGCACCGACGTTGCGGATGGCGCCCATGCCGAAGCGGATGTCCTTCCCGACCGGCGTGAAGTTCACGCTCGACTCGTTCACATCCGGCGGCAGGACGGTGATGCCCATCCGGCGGCACTCGTTGAGGTAGATCGCGAGCTTGTCCTTGTCGTCGCCCACGCTCGTCAGCAGGGCTGCCATGTACTCCGCGGGGTGGTGGGCCTTGAGATAGGCGGTCCAGTAGGAGATCAGACCGTAGGCAGCGGTGTGGGCCTTGTTGAAGGCGTAGTCCGAGAACGACTCGAGCACTGTCCAGAGCTTGTCCATGGCGGCCTGGGAGTAGCCGTTGGTCTTCATGCCCGCGAAGAAGTCCGCCTGCTGCTTGTCCAGCTCGGACTTCTTCTTCTTGCCCATGGCCCGCCGGAGCATGTCCGCCTGGCCGAGCGTGAAGTTCGCCAGCTTCTGCGCGGCGCTCATCACCTGCTCCTGGTAGACGATCAGGCCGTAGGTGCCACCGAGGATCTCCTCGAGCGGGCCCTCGAGCTCGGGGTGGATGGGCTCGATCTCCTGCAGGCCGTTCTTCCGCAGGGCGTAGTTCGTGTGCGAGTTCACGCCCATGGGGCCCGGACGGTACAGCGCCAGGACGGCGGAGATGTCCTCGAAGTTGTCGGGGCGCATGAGCTTGAGCAGGGAGCGCATGGGACCGCCGTCGAGCTGGAAGACGCCCAGGGTGTCACCGCGGGCCAGGAGGTCGTAGGACGCCTTGTCATCGAGTTCGAGGTCCTCGAGGACCAGGTCCTCACCCTTGTTCGCGGCGATGTTCTCCACGGCGTCGGTGATGATGGTCAGATTCCTCAGCCCGAGGAAGTCCATCTTGATCAGGCCGAGACCCTCGCACGTGGGGTAGTCGAACTGCGTGATGATCTGGCCGTCCTGCTCACGGCGCATGATGGGGATGATGTCGATCAGCGGATCGGAGGACATGATCACACCGGCGGCGTGCACGCCCCACTGCCGCTTGAGCCCCTCGAGTCCGAGGGCGGTCTCGAAGACCTTCTCGGACTCGGCGTCGGTCCGCAGGAGCTCGCGCAACTCCTCGGCCTCCGAATAGCGCTTGGCCTCCGT
>JARIBG010000051.1 GCA_029257465.1 Arthrobacter sp.
GGTAGCCCTCGGCGTACTTGTTCGTCAGGACCGACCCCTGCGCCTGCATGATCGCCTGCGCCGTGTGGTTCTCGGAGGCGATCATCTCCAGACCCTCGCGCTGACGACGGAGCTCGGCGTCGATGCGGGTCGCGACCTCCGGGTCCAGCTCGGCAAGATCCGCGGTCAGTGAGGCCGAGACGACGGGCTGGTAGCCGGAGGAGGCATCGGCCCGGCTTTCGCTCCTGGTCGTTGCGGTCCCCTCGGGGTCGATCATCGTTTCCTGCACCATGTGGCGTTCCAGACCTTTCCGTCGACAACTGATATATCAGTTGCTCTACACCATAGGACGAGCATCAGGGTAGGTCAAGACCCTCGACCGGCGAACTCCGCTACGAATGGACCGCTCCGGGTCCACTTGCCCAGTGCGGAAACATCCCGCACAGGTCTTGACTGTGATCTCCACCACTGTACGATCTGTGAAACAACGTTGCAACACCCGCAACATTTTCATTCTTCAATGTCCCAAGCCCTCGAGCTTCACCTTCCCAACCGCCGACGCGCGGCCGTCCATCGAAAGGGACACCGGCATGTCCGTTCACGAACACTCGGATTCCACCCGAGCGGTATCCACCGACGGGGCCGACGCAGCCTCCGGCAGTACGTCGACCGCGGCCAAGGCGACGCAGGGAGAGGACGGTAGGCGCCCGCGGCAGGTCGATCTCCCCCGCTTCCGCGGCCGCCTGATCCCACCGCTGGACCGGGCGATCATCACGATCCTCCCTCCCCTCCTGATCATCGGCCTCGTCATCGCCGTCACACGGAATCCCGATGGAGCCGCCGACGTGATCGGCAACCTGCGCACGTTCGTCACCTCCAATTTCACCTGGCTGTTCGTCATCTACTCCCTCGTCGCGCTCGGTGTCTGCGGCTGGCTGGCTTTCAGCCGGGTCGGCAAGATCCGTCTTGGTGGCCCGCAGGCCAAACCGGAGCACGGCAACTTCGCGTGGTATTCCATGCTGTTCGCCTGTGGGCAGGGTATCGGCCTCATCTTCTGGTCCGTGGCCGAACCGATCATGCTGCGCGACGAGAGCCCGGTCATCGCACCGCAGGCAGATGCGTCCGGCGGCGGGATCGTCTGGTCCTACTTCCACTGGGGGCTCACGGCCTGGGCGATGTACTGCGTCGTCGCCGTCTGCCTTGCGTACTCCCACCACAATCTGGGCAAGACCCTGACCTTCAGGGAAGCGACGGTCGACATCCTGCCGAAAAGAACCCAGCGCGGTGCCGGAGTGATCGTCGAACTGCTCGCCATCATCGCCACAGTCCTGGGCCTGGCCACGTCGTTCGGCTTCGCCGCCCTGCAGTTCACCTCGGGCCTGTCATCCTTCACCGGCCTCGCAGCCGGCCCCGGTCTCTGGATCGCCGTGATCATCGGACTCGGCGGCCTGACCGCCATCTCCGCCTTCCTCGGCGTCAACAAGGGGATGAAGCGCATCAGCGAGGCGAACTCGATCCTGAGTATCGTCCTGATGGCTGCCGTGTTCGTCTTCGGGCCCACCATCTACATCATCTCCAACATCTCGGAGACCTTCGGTTCGTTCGTCTACAACTTCATTCCCATGAGCTTCTGGACGGACGCGCCCGCCTCGGCGGCTCCGATCGACACCTGGCAGGACAGCTGGAACGGCTGGTGGACGGTCTTCATCTGGTGCTGGGTCATCGCGTTCTCGCCCTTCGTCGCCGGCTTCATCGCCCGGATCTCCCGCGGCAGGACCATTCGCGAGTTCGTCATCGGCGTCACCATCATCCCCTCGCTGATCGTGATGATCTGGATCGGCATCCTGGGCTCGGCGGCCGTGTACTACGACGATCAGGCCGGCCGCTCCATCTCGGAGGACGTCGCTGCCGATACCTCGAGCGGACTGTTCTCGATGCTCGGCATGGTCCCCGTCGTCGGAGGCCTGCTCCTGGTCGTCGCCACCATCCTGGTGGCCACCTACTACGTCACGAGCCTCGATTCCGGCACTTATGCGCTGGCGGAGTTCGTCTCTGCCCCCAATAAGTCGGGCCCGTGGTTCCGGGTGATCCTGGTCGCCAGCATCGCCGCCGTGGCCCTGATCCTGCTCTCCATCGGTGGAACAGCCGTGGTGGACACGGTGCAGACCGGCACCATCATCGGCGCCTTCCCCTTCTCCTTCGTGATCCTGCTCATGATCGCGACTCTCATTCGGCGGCTGCGGAAGCGCAACAAGGAGGTCAAGCGGCTCGAGAAGGAGGTCAACGATCCAGCACATCGCCCGGAGGACGACCAGCTCGACGCCGACGGCCTACCGGCGGCGCACCGCACGGAACACTAGCCCCGAAGGAGCGCGCAGCGCAGCTTTCCGGCGCTGCGCGCTCGACCCATCCCCACGACGTCACCGAGGAGGCCCGCCATACACGCGGAACCATTCGTCACAGCCAACATGATCGACTCCACCGTCCAGATGTCCGAGCTGGACGCCCACACCTTCCGGGACTGGTCGGCCCGGGCTTCCGGCCCGGTCCTCGTCCCCGTCGGCGCCCTGGAGCAGCACGGCCCTCATCTGCCGATGGGCACCGATGCGATCCTGTCCACGGCCATCGCCACGTCGGTGGCACAGCGGACTGGGGGCCTGGTGGCCCAGCCGTTCACCTACGGCTATAAGTCGCAGCAGAAGTCGGGAGGCGGCAATCATCTTCCGGGCACCACGAGCCTCGATGCTGCAACGCTCATCGGCCTCACCCGGTCCGTGACCGTCTCCCTCCTGAGACAGGGCATCCGCCGCGTCG
Organism: Arthrobacter sp.; assembly: GCA_029257465.1. Lineage (GTDB taxonomy): Bacteria > Actinomycetota > Actinomycetes > Actinomycetales > Micrococcaceae > Arthrobacter_D. The sequence goes on from JARIBG010000051.1 coordinate 2,794, forward strand.
TCTTCGTCAACGGGCACTACGAGAACTACCAGTTCCTCTACGAGGGCATCGACCTCGCCCTCGACGACCTGGGGATCGGCAGCGGGGACGAGCGCAGTGTCCTGCTGCTGTCGTACTGGGACTACGTCTCCGGGGACACGCTGGGGCTCGTCTACCCCGACGGCTTCCCGGGCTGGGCCATCGAGCACGGCGGTGTCCTCGAGACCTCGCTCATGCTCCATCTCAAGCCCTCCCTGGTCGACCTGGAGCGGGCCGTACAACATGCGGCGGCGTCCCTGCCGCGCTTCGACCGGCTACCCGTGGTCCCCGACCGCACCCCTGCTTCCGGCTGCCTGTCGGCTCCAGCCGGCTCGGACCCCGACAAGGGCAGGCTGCTCTTCGACCAGGTCGTGGAGGACCTCGCAGCGGACATCCGATCCGAGTTCGGCCTCGGCGCGGTGAATCCGGCGAGGGGGGCTTGACTTCATTCCTGAGACCCTCGATAGTCAAAACAACACTGTTGCACTCGACGCAACATATCCCTGAGCCGCATCTCCTACTCCCCACCCGATCACCCCTCGAAAGGTCCTCCCATGACAACCACCGATGATCAGAACGCTACGTCCGTAACCGAACTCGACCGACTGAAGACCCTCCACAACGGCCAGAAGGTCTCCCTCACCTTCTCCGACGGCGAGATGGAGCGGCGACTCGCCGGACTCCGCCGCATCATGGCGGAGAAGGATCTCGACGCCGTCGTCCTGACGAGCTACCAGTCCATCAAGTACTACTCCGACTTCCTCTTCACCTACTTCGGGCGCTCGTACGCCATGGTGGTCACGGCGGACGACACCGTCACCATCACCGCGAACATCGACGCCGGAATGCCGTGGCGCCGCAG
>JARIBG010000053.1 GCA_029257465.1 Arthrobacter sp.
GCACGGATGACTGGGCCATCGGCGGCGCGGGCCAGGGCGATGGCGGAGCCTCCGAACCCACCACCGGTCATGCGGGCCCCGAGCGCCCCTGGTCTCCAGGACGGCCACGGCAGCCTCGACGCGCGCGTTCTCGGTCACCACGTGGCGGACCCTGCGGAACGTCTCCTCGTCGAGCAGCCCTGTCGCTTCCGCGAGGTCGCCGAGGGACAGATCCCTCAGTGCGGGAACACCCATCAGTTCGGCCCCGAGTTCGCAGGAACGGCGCCGCTCGGCGTACCCATTCGTGGAGTGCGCGTGGGTGGTGCGCGTGTCGATGACGAGGAGCTCGAGCCCTGCCCCCGCGAGATCGAGGGGGATCAGCCGCGAGCGACCGGAGCGGCAGTCGAGGAAGACGGCGTGCCCTGCTTCGCCGAGGAGGGAAGCCGACTGGTCCATGATGCCCGTCGGGGCGCCGACCATCCGGTTCTCCGCACACTGTCCGAGGGCAGCGAGCTCCCGGCGCGGGAGGTCGGACCCGGAGAGGTCGTCGGCGGCGAGGGCGACCGAGCACTCGAGGGCAGCCGACGAGGACAGGCCGGCTCCCACCGGGACGTCGGAGTCGATGAGCACATCCATGCCGGGGCACCGATGGCCCGAGCGCTCCATGGCCCAGAGGACCCCGAGCGGATAGGCAGCCCAGCCCTGCACCGTCCCCTCCTCAAGATCATCCAGGTCCACGATCACGGGATCGTCGTCGGATGCGAAGGTCGAGGAGACCCGCACGAGCCTGTCCCGGCGGGCGACCGCGGCCACGGTGGTGGAGTACTGGAGAGCGAACGGCAGGACGAGACCGTCGTTGTAGTCGGTGTGCTCTCCGATGAGGTTGACGCGCCCGGGTGCCGACCACAGGCCCTCGGCTTCGCGTCCGAAACGATCGGTGAACGCCTCTGCGAGGTCGGCGGACGCCGACTCATGTGCGGGCCCTCGGTGGGAGGCCGGCGGGAGCGCCGTGGCGGGCGGAGCGGAGGGACGCCGCGACCGCCTCCGGGGTGGTGTCGTTGATGAAGGCGCCCATCGCGGCCTCGGAACCGGCCAGGAACTTCAGTTTGTCCGCGGCCCGCCGCGGTGACGACAGGTGCAGGTGCAGATAGCTGGAGCGACGCAGTGCAGGCTCGACCGGGGCCTGCTGCCAGGCAGCGATGTAGGGGGTGGGCGTGGGGTAGAGGGCGTCGACGCGGCCCAGCAGATCGAGATAGACCTCGGTGAGATCGTCGCGCTCCTCCGCGCTCAGGCCCGAGAGATCAGCCACCTGGCGGTGGGGGACCAGGTGCACCTCGAGCGGCCAGCGCGCGGCGAACGGGACGAAGGCACTGAAATGCTTCCCCTCGAGGACCATGCGCTCTCCGGAGTCATCCCGGGCAGCGCGGAGAGCGCCTGCGTGCGATGCGCCCAGGCTTCGACGACGGTCCTGGCCCGCTCGAAGCCGAGCGACCCGAAGGAGCCGTCGTGGGCCGAGTCGAAGGCGACGACCTCGCACCGTCCGTAGGCCATCGACGTCGTGCCCCATTCGGGTGCCGTCGGCAGTTCGCCGAGCTCCGGACCGAAGGACGGGAACCGGTTCTCGAACACCACGACCTCGTAGTCGGGGGCGGGAACCTCGGAGAGGTTCTCCGGCGTCGTCGGGCACAGCGGGCACTGATCGGCGGGCGGCAGATGCGTGCGCGACTGGCGGTGTGCGGCGACGGTGATCCACTCGTCGGTCAGCGCGTCGTAGCGGGCGCTCCCGGCGGGCCCACGTGGCGGAAGTGCGCGGTCGTCCTGGACGGTGTCGGCGTCGCGATGCAGGTCGGCGCTGGCCTCGTGCTCATCGAAATAGATGAGTTCGCGCCCGTCGGACAGGCGTGTGGGGGTGATGTAGGTCATGGGTACAAAAATCTATCATCGGGGCGGCTCCGGCCGGCTGTAGCATCGCTGGATGACCCCGAAGACCCGACCACCGGCCAGCGGAACCAACCACACGCTCAGAGCAGGATCCTCGATCGCCGTCATCGCGAGCCTCGCCGCCGCGCTCCGGTCCTACGAGCAGGACGGCGTTGCACTCACGGAGACCTGGGGCGACGACGAGATCCCGCAGGGCGGCGGAGGCATCCTGCTGGCGCCCTGGCCCAACCGGGTGGCGGGCGGCCGCTGGACGCTGGACGGGAAGGAGCAGCGCCTCGACATCACGGAGCCCTCGAAGGGCAACGCCATCCACGGTCTGCTGCGCAACACCGGCTACCAGGCCGTCGAGGTGGGGCAGTCCCACGTGGTGCTCGAGGCCGAGATCTTCCCCCAGCACGGCTATCCCTTCCACCTGATGCACAGGGCGAGGTACGAGCTCACGGAGGATGAGCTGCGCGTCACACAGGAGCTCTCCAATCTGTCGGCGGAGCCAGCTCCCTTCGGCCTGGGCGCCCACCCCTATCTCAAGATCTCCGACGTTCCCACGGAGGACCTCACGATCACCGTGCTCGCCGACAGGATGTTCCTCGCCGACGACCGCTCCATCCCCACGGGTACGGCGCCCGTCTCCGGTCAACACGATCTGCGCTCGGGTCAGCGCATCGGCGACATCGAGTTCGACACGGCCTTCACCGGCCTGCAGGCCATCGACGGCCGCTACGAGCACGTCCTCGCGGCCCCCGATGGTCGGAGCATCACCCTGTGGGCCGATGAGTCGTTCAGCTACGCCCATGTGTACGTCAGCACCATCTACCCCGGCGTCAGCAAGGCCGTGGCGATCGAGCCCATGACGGCGCCGGCGGACGCTTTCAACTCGGGGGAGGGCCTGCGCCGGCTCGACCCGGGTGCTTCCTTCTCCGCACACTGGGGCATCTTCCCGCGTCTTTGATAGCGGGCGGCCGGTCCTTCTGTGGAAGGATTGGGCCATGCAGCGCCTGCCCGGAGCGACACCACGGCCGATGGTGCTGCGCGCCGTGAGAGCGTCCGGGATCAGCGGGCCGGCGACGACAGGGCGGAGCGCCTGTGCGTCACCGGCCAGCACCCCCGGACCTCACGCCGCATCGCCGGCACCGGCACTCCAGGAAGAGACGCCCCCGTGACCGAGCAGACCCTCACCTCCCGAACCGCACCAGTCGCCGCCCCCGACCCTGCGCAGGCGGCGACCCCGCACGACGGCGTCGAACTGCCCACCAGCACCGGCACCGACACCGGGACCGACAGCCTCCTGGCGGTGACCCTGGCCGACGTCGAAGCCGCGCAGCGGACACTGCAGGGCGTCATCGCGCTGACACCGATAGAGCAGTCGCGGGCCCTGGGCCGGGTGACCGGCTCGAGCGTGTCCCTGAAGTGCGAGAATCTGCAGCGGGCAGGCTCCTTCAAGGTCCGCGGGGCCTACAACCGCATGGCGAGGCTGACGGAGGCCGAGCGCGCCCGCGGCGTCGTCGCAGCCTCCGCCGGCAATCACGCGCAGGGGGTCGCGGTCGCCGCGGCGAAGCTCGGCATCGCTGCGCGCATCTACATGCCCCTCGGCGTCGCCCTGCCCAAACTCGTCGCGACGCGCGGTCACGGAGCCGAGGTCGTCCTGCATGGCCACACCGTGGACGAGGCGCTCGCCGAGGCGAAGAGGTACGCCGACGCCAAGGGTGCCGTGTTCGTCCATCCGTTCGACAACATCGACGTCGTCGCGGGCCAGGGAACCATCGGTCTGGAGATCCTGGAGCAGGTGCCCGAGGTCGACACGATCGTCATGGGAGTCGGGGGAGGTGGTCTCCTCGCGGGGGTGTCCGTCGCGGTGAAGGCGCGGGCCAAGGAGCTGGGGCGGGAGATAAGGATCATCGGGGTCCAGGCCGAGAACGCGGCCGCCTACCCGCCGTCGCTCGCCGCCGACGCCCTCGTACCGCTGACCAGGGTCTCCACGATCGCGGACGGTATCGCCGTCGGGAGCCCTGGCCAGTTGCCGTTCTCGATCATCCGTGAACTCGTCGACGACGTCATGACCGTGAGTGAGGACTCACTCGCCCGGGCGCTCATCTTCCTCCTGGAGCGATCGAAGATGGTCGTCGAACCCGCGGGCGCGGTCGGCGTCGCGGCGCTGCTGGACGGGAAGCTGACGCAGGACGGTGCGGATCCGGGGAACACCGTGGTGGTGCTCTCGGGCGGCAACATCGATCCGATGCTGATGCTCAAGGTGATCCAGCGTGGACTGGCAGCGGCCGGACGCTATCTCGTGGTGCGCATGCTGCTCGACGACCGCCCCGGATCGCTGGCCACCATCTCGCGGATCATCGCCGAGTCGGACGCGAATGTGACGGGCGTGGACCACACCCGTGTGGGCGGGTCGATCAGCATGGGGGACGTCGCGATCACGATCAACATGGAGACCAAGGGCGAGGAGCACTGCGAGGAGGTTCTCGGCAATCTGCGCGCCGAGGGCTTCCAGCCGGTGGTCATCCGAGGCTGAATGATGAGGCCACTTGCGCGCAGGGCACAGGCAGGTCTCCTGACGGTCGTCGGTCTCGTCGTCTCGATGTGGGTGGTGTTCTTCCTCAACGCCCTGCTCGGCAACCTGCTCGTGCGGACGCTCGGAATAGCCCCACGACGGGTGGACGGACTCGACGGTATCGTCTTCGCGCCACTGCTGCACGGCGGGGTGGATCATCTGATCAGCAACACGCTGCCGCTGCTGGTCCTCGGCTTCCTGGCGTTCCTGGAGGGTGCACGGCGTTTCGGGGTGGCCATCGGCATCAGCTGGATCGCCTCGGGGCTCGGCACGTGGCTCTTCGGGGGCGGGCTCACGATCGGCGCCTCAGGCGTGGTATTCGGTCTCTTCGCCTATCTCGTCACGCGGGGCTTCTACAATCGGGACCTCCGGCAGATCCTCCTCGCGGTCGTCCTCTTCGCGGCATACGGGTCCATCCTGTGGGGCGTCCTGCCCTCGGTCGGATCCAATATCTCCTGGCAGGCGCATCTCTTCGGGGCGCTCGGCGGCGTGCTGGCAGCCTCCCTCCTCCGGCGGCGATCCGACCCGCCGTCCGCGGATCGCCGCAGCCTGCATTCCTGATCGACCGGATCGAGAGTTCGGTCAGCCGACGTAGGGCGTCGCCGAGATGATCTCGACGGTGATCTGCTTGCCGTTCGGTGCGGCGTAGGTGACGGTGTCCCCGGCCTTCTTGCCCTGGATCGCAGCTCCCAGCGGGGATCGCTCGCTGTAGACGTCGACGTCGGTGTCGCCGGCCACTTCACGGCTGCCGAGGAGGAAGTTCTCCACATCGCCGGCGATCTTCGCGGAGACCATCATGCCGGGTTCGACGACGCCGTCGTCCGCCGGGGACTCGCCCACGTGGGCGTCCCTGAGCAACTGGGTGAGCTGGCGGATGCGGGCTTCGGCCTTGCCCTGTTCCTCCTTGGCGGCATGGTATCCGCCGTTCTCCTTGAGGTCCCCCTCGGAACGGGCCTGCTCGATACGTGCGACGATCTCGGTACGGCCCGGTCCTGAGAGCTGCTCGAGTTCGTTCTTGAGCCGATCGTAGGATTCCTGCGTGAGCCAGGCGACAGAGGTGCTGTTGGTGGACACGGGCTAACTCCTTGGATAGGGCCTTGCTCCGGGTAGGGCGCGGCTCACGGTCGCTCACCATGATGCTGACGTACGTCAGGACCAGCAAGCAAACACCCCACCTCGGACGGCAGGTCTGCCGGTGAGGCGGGGTGAAACGTATCGCTCCATTCTAGAGCCGGTGGGGCCATAACCCAAGAAGCCAGGGAAAGGGACTCAGTCCTGGACGATCCAGCAGGCGTTGACCCCACCGGACACGGCGGGTGAGTCGATGCGCAGATCGGTACGGTGCGCCGTCGTCCTGCCGTCGTCCACGCCGTCCGCGGACTCGGCGGGCCCGATCGTCACGACCTTCCAGCCGACCACGGCGTAGTTCTCGCTGAGGACCTGCACGGCGCACTGCGCCGAGAGCGAGCGGTCCTTCGTCACCTCGAAGTCGACACTCGCCCGGTCGGCGGATCCCACGGAGAATCCGACGTCCTTGAAGTCGATGTCGGGGCTGCCGGTGGTGAGGGCGAACGTGGCGGCCGCCGCGACGGCCGCGAGCAACGCCGCGACGGTCAGCACCCGGGTACGCGCAGGTGACCCGGCCGGCTTTGGTGTGCCGTAGCGAGTGGCTAGTCTAGTAGGTGGCGTATACGCGGAACTCACGAGTCCATTTTACCGCCCATCGGCGACGGCACTTTCCGACCGTCATCCCCCAGCAGAGCCAGGAGCACGTCGTGCCAACTGATCGAACCGCTGTGTCCGGCGAGGGCTTCCGCCTCCTCGCGGTCCACGCCCACCCCGACGACGAGTCGAGCAAGGGTGCCGCCACCATGGCCGGCTATGTCGCGGCCGGAGCGGAGGTCATGGTGGTGACCTGCACCGGCGGGGAGCGCGGAGACGTTCTCAACCCGGCGATGGAGGACGACCCGCACGGCAAGCGTGACCTCGCCGGCCTGCGCCGGCTCGAGATGGCCCACGCGGCCGCGGAACTGGGCGTGCGGCACCGCTGGCTCGGGTTCGCGGACTCCGGCCTGCCCGAGGGGGAGCCGCTGCCGGATCTGCCGTTCGGATGCTTCGCCCTGCAGCCCGTCGAACGGGCCGCAGCCCCCCTCGTGAAACTCATCCGCGAGTTCAGGCCCCACGTGGTCATCAGCTACGACGAGAACGGCGGCTACCCGCACCCGGACCACATCATGGCGCACCGCATCACCGTGGAGGCGTTCGCGGCCGCGTCCGACGCCGAGCGCTACCCGGGAACGGGTGAGGCCTGGGAGGTGTCCAAGCTCTACTACGACCGCGCCTTCAACCCCGAGCGCTTCCGGGCGCTCCACGAGGCGCTGGAGGCCGCCGGGCTGGAATCGCCCTATGCGGAGCGCCTGGCGCAGTGGCTCGAAGCAGATGCCGAGGGTCACCAGCCTCCCGCACCCACCCACCCGACCACCACCCAGATCGACTGCGGCGACTTCTTCGAACAGCGCGAACGCGCTCTGCTGGCCCACCGCACCCAGGTCGACCCCGAGGGCTTCTTCTTCGCCGTCTCCCTCGATCTGCAGCGCGAGGTCTGGCCGTACGAGGACTACTCCCTCATCGAGACCCGGGTGGACTCCACGATCCCTGAGGTGGACTTCTTCGCAGGGGTCACACCCTGAGGTCCGTACCAGTTCTATGCGGCGTAGAATCAGCGGTGGTGGTCCACGGTGAACCGCCGCGAGCTTCGAAAGTGGTGCCTGCGTGTTCCTTGACCTGATCGTGGCTGCAACGACGACGCCGTCAGGGGACTCCACGCTGCGCCCCGAACTCGACCCGGCGTCCGTGACACCCGGGCTCGAGGGGTTCCTTGCAACGCTGTTCGTCGTCGTCCTGGTCATCTTCCTGATCCGGGACATGGTCAAGCGCATCAGGCGTGTGCGGTACGCCGGCGAGGTGGAGCAGGCGCGTGCGCAGCAGCAGGCGTCCTCGACCGACCGCACCACCACGGACCGTCCGGTACCGAATGCATCGGACCCGGGCACCCGGGGTGACGTGCAGGCCCCCGGACCCGGTGGGAAGCACGGGCCCGGTACGCGCTGATACGTCCGATCGTCTGCGCAGCCATTCGTCCGCTCGTCCGTTCCTCCCGGCAAGGGGTCGGCGGTGGGTAGGCGGGACGTACTCAGCCGGACGCAGGAGCTACGCCGCTAGCCGGCGAGTGGATGCACGACCGCGATCATGATCGCGATGAAGTGGCACGCGAACGCGACCACCGTGAAGGCGTGGAACAGTTCGTGGAAGCCGAAGACGCGCAGCGAGAAATTCGGTGCCTTGACCCCGTAGAACACCGCCCCCGCGATGTACAGGGCGCCGCCCACGCAGATCAGGACGGCGGCCGGCACGCTCGCGGCGAAGAACTCGGGCAGGTAGAACAGCGAACCGAGGCCGAGTGCCACGTAGATCGGCACGTACAGCCAGCGCGGCGCGTCGACCCAGAAGTTGCGGAACAGGACACCCGCCAGCGCGCCGCCCCAGATGACCCAGAGGAGTGTCTCTGCCTTGCTCCGCTCGAGGAGCGCCCAGGCCAGAGGAGTGTAGGAGCCGGCGATCACGAGCATGATGTTCGTGTGATCGAGCCGTTTGAGCACGGCCTGCGCGCGCGGACCCCAGGTGCCGCGGTGATAGACGGCGCTGATACCGAAGAGCAGCACACCGGTGAGGGCGTAGACGGCGGAGGCTGTCCTGAGTCCCGGCGTCGGCGCGAGGATGATGAGCACCACACCCGCGGCGACGGCCAAAGGCGTGGCGGCCGCATGGATCCACCCGCGCCACAGCGGTTTGGCCGCGATGGCGTCGGCGAGTGGACCGGCGACGGTATTGAGAGCATTCTCGAGAATCGTCTCACCCGTGCGGTCGGGTTCCGAAGGGCGCGGAGCAGGGGCCGAGCGGCGCTGGGTCATGCCGCAATTCTAGCGGGATCGACCTGGGAGGTCGGTGGCACGTGCGGTGCCGGGCAAGCGCCCGTCACCCTGTGCGCGGCCGGTTCGGCTGCTGGACGGGTAACAGCCGGTACGGTAGGGAAAGCGCTTTCGGTATCGATTGCGCACGGGTTCTTCGGCGGCTCCGCGCTGGTCTGCGGAGCCTGATCATCGACCAGGGGAGGATGCACGGGCGTGACGTGGAACTTCCCCGCGGTCGGCTACAGCTTCTACGAGCGCAGACTCCAGCGACAGCTGGCACCGGAGCGCATTCCGCACCACATCGGTGTGATGGTGGACGGCAACCGGCGCTGGGCCAAGCTCGCGGGAGCGCCCACGAGCCACGGTCACCGGGCCGGCGCGGACAAGATCCACGAGTTCCTGGGCTGGTGCGAGGAACTCGGCGTCGACGTCGTCACGCTCTACATGCTCTCCACCGACAACATGGGCAGACCGCAGGAGGAGATCGACCAGCTTCTCGGGATCATCGCGGATACGCTCGATCGCCTCGGCGAGAGCAATCGTGTCCGCGTGCAGCCCGTGGGCGCCCTCGATCTGCTGCCGGAGGACCTGAGCAGCAAACTCGAATCGCTGTCGGTCTCGACGGAGAAGATCGACGGCCTCCACGTCAACGTCGCGGTCGGGTACGGCGGTCGGCGCGAGATCGTCGACGCCGTCAAGGAACTGATGCATGACGCGGCGGGCAAGGGTATGTCCCTCGATGCCCTGGCGGACGAACTCACCGACCAGCACATCTCCTCGTTCCTCTACACGCGGGGGCAGCAGGACCCGGATCTCGTCATCCGCACCTCGGGCGAGCAGCGGCTCTCCGGCTTCCTCATGTGGCAGAGCGCGTACAGCGAGTTCTACTTCTGCGAAGCGCTGTGGCCCGATTTCCGACGCGTCGATTTCCTGCGGGCGCTGCGCGACTTCGGCCGACGCCAGCGACGGTTCGGTTCCTGAGGGGCCACCGGACGTACGCTTGATCCACCGAGAGCATCCAGAGTGACGACGCACGGGAAGCAGCGTGATGACGATGAGCAGCAGGGCGGACACCGACGATGCCAGGGGCTCCCAGGGAGCCATCGCGCCGACGGGAATCACCCTCCCCGGGATCCTGCTCGGCGTGGGCCTGGGCGGTTTCGTCGACGGGATCCTCCTGCATCAGATCCTGCAGTGGCACCACATGCTCAGCAGTTCGGGAAGCGCCAATATCGATATCGGTGACTACCCGGTGACCACGGTGCACGGCCTGGAGATGAACACACTGTGGGACGGCGTCTTCCACACGATCACCTGGCTCGCCGTACTGGCCGGGCTGGGCATCCTCTACGCCCGCGTCACGCACTCCCGCGGGAGAATTTGGGCGTCGCGCGTGCTGTGGGGCTGGATCCTCGTCGGCTGGGGGGTGTTCAACGTGGTCGAGGGCGTCCTCGACCACCATCTCCTGGGCATCCACCATGTGATCAGTGGCCAGTACCAGACGCCGGCCGATATCGCGTTCCTGGTCCTCGGCGTGCTCTTGATCGTCTCCGGCTGGCTCGTGCAGCGCTCGGGCCGGCCCGTTGTCGTCGCAGGTGGAGCGGCGCGCACGTCCCGGTGATGATCCCCGCGCACGCGACCGGTCATCCCGCGGCGGCAGGCTGGGAGACGGCGTTGCCGATCGGCTTCCTGGTGGTCATCGCGGGCGGATACCTGCTGCTGGCCCGGCTCAGGCGTCGGGACGGCCGCGGGTGGAGCCATCGGCGCACCGGTAGCTTCGTGGCGGGGATCGGGCTGCTGGTACTGGCACTCGTACCCCAGTTCTCACCCTTTCCTCCGGGCAGCTTCGCCGCGCACATGTACCAGCATCTGCTGATCGGCATGTACGCCCCGCTGGCTCTGGTGCTCGGAGCGCCGGTCACCCTGCTGCTGCGCTCGCTTCCCCACCGTCACGGCCGCGTGGTCGGTCGTCTCCTGGGCTCCTCCACCCTCGGACTGCTCGCCCATCCGGTCACGGCGCTGATCCTCACCGTCGGCGGGCTGTACCTGCTCTACTGCACTCCGCTCTACCTCCTGACCACCGAGTCCACGCTGCTGCATCACCTGGTCCACCTCCACTTCCTGGTTGCCGGCTACCTGTTCGCCCACGGCATCGCCGGGCCCGACCCGGCGCCGCACCGGCCCTCGGTGCCGGCGCGCCTGGTGATCCTCGGCGTCGCCATCGCGGGTCATGCCGTGCTGGCGCAACTGCTCTACGCGGGGGTGCTGGTCCACGTACCCGCTGCCAGCGCGGATCTGCGCGCCGGCGCCGATCTGATGTACTACGGCGGTGACATCGCCGAACTGCTCCTGGCCTTCGCGCTGGTCAGCTCCTGGCGCCCCGGCAGGAGCGCTGCACGACGACGTCCGACTGCGCGGGGTGTCCAGGTCACCGAATGACAACGATGCGGTCGAATACCCTGGCCGGTGCGCGTCGAGCGTGCGATAGTCGATGCTCGCATGGAAGGCTGAGGGAGATCAGGCCGGAACCGGTTCACGAGACCGCCCGGCACCACTATGGGAGGACTATTCATCATGACCACAGCGGACGTATCCCGTTCCAATGTCCGGACGCCAGTGCAGACAGGATCGCTCGTCATCGGCGTCGTGTTCCTGCTCGTCGGCGTCCTCGGCTTCATCCCGGGTGTCACCACCGACTACGACCAGATGCAGTTCGCGGGCCACGAGTCGGAAGCTCATCTGCTCGGCCTGTTCCAGGTCTCGATCCTGCACAACATCGTGCACCTGCTCTTCGGCGTCGCAGGTGTCGCGCTGGCGCGCACGGCGGGCGGAGCCCGTTCCTACCTTCTCGTCGGAGGAATCATCTACCTCGTGCTGTGGATCTACGGTCTGATCGTGGACCCCATGGCGGCGAGTAACTTCGTGCCCCTCAACAATGCCGACAACTGGCTGCACCTGGGTCTCGGCGTCGGCATGATCGCCCTCGCGCTCGTACTGCCGAGGGACCGCGCCCGGACGGCCACCGCCCCCCGCGTCTGACGCTCGCGCACCGGCTTCGTCCATCCGCACCGGGCCCCGGGACATCACGTCCCGGGGCCCGGTGCGTGCAGGGAACCTCGAAAAAGGCCGGATCGGCCGAAGGAGCGGCGACTCTGTCCGCCACCTCGTCCGCCAGCCCGCACGAGCGGTATCCACAGTCTGCCCATGACCGTGCCGGAGCTCGCGGGTATCACGTAGCGTGGAGCCGTGATGACGGCACTGGAGGCGTATCGGGGGCAGGCGCCCGCGGCCCTCGTCCTCCTCGCGGCCGCGCTGCTCGCGTTCCTCGTGGTCGGTGTGCGGCTGAGCGTGATCGACTGGCGCACGCACCGCCTGCCGAATCGGATCGTGCTGCCGAGCTATCCGGTGGCCGTCCTCCTGCTCGGTGGCGCTGCGGCCAGTGCGGGTCAGTGGCACCGGGTGGTCGGGATGCTCGTCGGCGGAGTGGTCCTCTGGGCGGGCTTCATGGTCCTGCACCTGCTGAACCGAAGGGGCCTGGGTCTCGGGGACGTGAAACTCGCCGGGCTGCTCGGTCTCTACCTGGGTTTCGCCGGCTGGGCGGCCCTGTGGTGGGGTCCGGTCCTCGGCATCGTCCTCGGTGGGCTCTGGAGCGTCGTCCTCATCATCGGCCGCAGGGCCGGTCTGCGCTCTTCCATCGCCTTCGGCCCCTTCCTCATCGGCGGAGCAGCGCTGGCGCTCGCTGTACTACGGTGAAGGGCATGCCCACACCGGACTTCGTCGTCGCCCTGCGCAGCAAGATCGGCCATGATCCCCTCTGGCTGCCGGGAGTGGGCGGAGTGGTCCTCGACGACGAGGGCCGGGTCCTCCTCGGTCGACGAGCGGACGACGGCAGGTGGACCATCATCACCGGCATGGTCGAACCCGGTGAGGAACCCGCCGTCGCCCTGCAGCGGGAGTGCGAGGAGGAGACCGGCGTCGTCGTCGAGGTCGAGTACCTGCTGGACACCGGCGTCGTAGGTCCCATCACGTTCCCCAACGGGGACGTGTGTACCTTCTTGAATCTCGACTTCCGGTGCCGCTGGGTGAGCGGGACGGCGCGGGTGAACGACGACGAGTCACTCGACGTCCGCTGGTTCCCCCTCGATCAGCTGCCGGAGCTCAATGCGCGGCATCGCTCACTCGTCCTCGGTGCCGGCAGTTTCGACGGCATGACGCGCTTCGTCTCCTGATTCCTGCCCCGAGGACGGGGCTCGCGGTAGGCGCTCAGCCCTGCGGCGGGCGCGTCATCGACAGGACGTCGAGGGCCGAGTCCAACTGCTCCTCGGTGAGTTCACCGCGCTCCACGAAACCGAGGGCGACGACGGCCTCGCGGACCGTCAGTCCCTCGGCGACGGCCTTCTTGGCGATCTTCGCCGCGTTCTCGTACCCGATGTGCTTGTTCAGCGGCGTCACGATCGAGGGGGAGGCCTCCGCGAGGAAGCGTGCGCGCTCCACGTTCGCGGTGATGCCGTCGATCATGCGGTCGGCGGAGACCCGCGTGGAGTTGCTCAGCAGACGGATGGACTCGAGCACGTTGCGGGCGATCACGGGGATGCCCACGTTCAGCTCGAACGCACCGTTGGTGCCCGACCACGCGACGGTGGCGTCGTTGCCGACCACCTGGGCGCAGACCATGATGACGGCCTCGGCGATCACCGGATTCACCTTGCCGGGCATGATGGACGAACCGGGCTGGAGATCGGGCAGCGCGATCTCCCCGAGGCCGGTGTTGGGTCCGGAGCCGAGCCAGCGCAGATCGTTGTGGATCTTGGTGAGCGAGACCGCGATGGTGCGGAGCATGCCCGAGATCTCCACCAGCCCGTCACGATTGGCCTGGGCCTCGAAGTGATCGCGGGCCTCGGTGAGCGGGAGCCCGGTGTCCTCGGCGAGGAGTTCGATCACGCGGGCCGAGAAGCCGGCCGGGGTGTTGATGCCGGTGCCGACGGCGGTGCCGCCGAGGGGTACCTCCGCGACGCGGGGAAGGGAGGCGTGGATGCGCTCGATGCCATAGCGGACCTGGGCCGCATACCCGCCGAATTCCTGGCCGAGCGTTACGGGCGTGGCGTCCATCAGGTGCGTACGGCCGGACTTCACGACCTCGCTGAACTTCGTGGCCTTGCGCTCGAGTGCCTCGGCGAGGTGGGTGAGGGCCGGGACAAGATCCTTGACGAGGGCCGAGGTCGCGGCGACGTGCACGGAGGTGGGGAAGACGTCGTTCGAGGACTGCGAGGCGTTGACGTGGTCGTTGGGATGGACCGTCGTCGAACTGCCGGCAGCCTCGAGGGCACGGGAGGCAAGGGTCGCGATCACCTCGTTGGCGTTCATGTTCGAGGAGGTGCCGGAACCGGTCTGGTAGATGTCGATCGGGAAGTCGCCGTCGTACTGTCCTGCGGCGACGTCCTCCGCCGCTTCCTCGATGGCGCGGGCGCGCTCGGCGTCGAGCACCCCGAGTTCGGCGTTCGCCGTGGCCGCAGCCTTCTTGATCCGCGCGAGAGCCTCGATGTGGGCGCGCTCGAGAGTGGTGCCGGAGATCGGGAAGTTCTCGACGGCGCGCTGCGTCTGCGCGCTGTAGAGGGCATCGACGGGAACCCGGACCTCGCCCATCGTGTCGTGCTCGATCCGGTACTGTGCCTCCTCCGCGCCGCTCGTGGAGTCTGAGGTGGGGTCGGGGCTGGCCGCAGGCGTGGGAGTCATGCGGTCATTGTCGCGCTCAGGTCTCCACGGAGCCAAATCCGGAGACCAGCACGGCCTTGCCCTCGTCGAGACGGTAGGACACACCGACGACGGCCACCTCCCCGGCGTCCACCGCGTTCGAGATGATCCGCGAACTGTCCACGAGCCGCTCCGTGGTCTGCCGGGTGTGCTCGATGACCGTGGCGTTCACATCGGTGATCCCCGCTCTCCGGGCCGTGAGGACCGAGGGCGTGATCCGCTCCACGAGATCCCGGATGAAGCCCGCGGGCATGGTGCCCGTCTCGACGGTGTCGATGGTCGCGGTCACGGCGCCGCAGCTGTCGTGCCCGAGGACCACGATCAGTGGCACACCGAGGATCTCCACGCTGTATTCGAGGGAGCCGAGGACGGCGTCGTCGATCACCTGACCGGCCGTGCGCACCACGAACACGTCGCCGAGGCCCAGGTCGAAGATGATCTCCGCGGCCAGCCGCGAGTCGGAGCAGCCGAAGATGACAGCGAAGGGGTGCTGGGTGTTCACGAGCGAGGTGCGGCGCGAGGCGTCCTGATTGGGGTGGGAGGCATCCGCACTGACGAATCTCGCATTGCCCTCCTGCAGCCTGAGCCAGGCGGCGGCGGGAGTCAGTTCATGGGTCATACGTCGTCACTGTACTGCGACGAGCGCCTCCTGGGGTGCGCGTCCAGCGGTGCGCACCCCAGCCGTGCGCCTCCAGCCGTGCGCGTCTAGCCGTCCGCATCGGCGGAGGACACGCGGTCGGCCTCCTCGGCCTCCTCGGCCTCGTTGTCGCGGATGTCCTCGATGGTCGCCGCACCCAGGCTGTCGAACTCCGTGAGCTCCGCCTCGCCGTTGAGGATCACCGTGGACCCGTCGACGTCGGTCATCAGCACGGTGTCGCCGCCCGGGGCGTCGAGCAGTTCCCACTCGAGATCGCCGATGGTCCGCGCTCCCGAGACCTGCGCGTCACCGATCCGCTGCGCCACCCAGGTGGGATTCGCGTCGTCGGTCTGGGTGAGCTGGATGAACCCGGCGTCGGAGGTCAGGAACCCCACCTCCCAGAAATCGACGCCGTCGCTGCGACCCGTCACCCAGCGTGCATAGTTGGAGGTCCAGTCGGTGAGCTCCGGGGCCGCGGGGAGGTATCCGGCGTCACCTGCGGCCTGCCGGGCAACCGTGGCCACGTCGATGTTGCGCCGATAGGTCTCGGCCGTGTAGCTGGGGTTGAGGAAATACACCGGAAGGACGACGGCGATGGTCGCGCCTGTCGCGATCAGCATCCCGCGCGCCGTCGAACTGGCGCGCTTGGCCTGGCTGGAGGTCAGGGTGATGGGGGGAGCGTCGTCGTCCAGATCAGCGTCGAGCTCCGCCTCCGCCGAGTGCCCAGGCGCCCGGCCTGCCACGCCGTCCTGCCCGTCCGCCGGGCGCGCGCCGGTCGCGGGACCGGTCCGCTCGTCATCTCCATCACTCACGAGTCCATTTTCGCTGATACCGGCCGGGGTACCTAACCGGGGCAGCCGACCGGACAGTGATCCAGGTCCCCGCCACCGAGCGCAGGTGGGCGCACCCGCCTATGATGACAGCTACGGAACGGGTAACAGAAGTACTTTGCCTGCCCACCTTCGACGATGAGGAATGACGTGGCCAAGAACGCAACGAATGCCCAGTACTCGACGCTCTCCCCGGCCCTGGCCGTAGGCGACGACGAGCCGGACCGCAATCTCGCCCTCGAGCTCGTCCGGGTCACCGAGGCCGCGGCCATCGCGGGCGGCCACTGGGTGGGCTTCGGTGACAAGAACCTGGCCGACGGCGCCGCCGTCGACGCCATGCGTTCGCTGCTGCAGACCGTCCACTTCAACGGCGTCGTGGTCATCGGTGAGGGTGAGAAGGACGAGGCCCCCATGCTCTTCAACGGCGAGCGCGTGGGCGACGGCAGCGGACCGGAGTGCGACGTCGCCGTCGACCCGATCGACGGGACGCGCCTGACGGCCCTGGGCATCAACAACGCGCTCGCGGTCCTCGCGGTGGCCGAGCGGGGATCGATGTTCGACCCCTCGGCCGTGTTCTACATGGAGAAGCTGGTCACGGGCCCGGAGGCCGCCGACATGGTGGATCTGCGTCTGCCGGTCAAGCAGAATCTGCACCTGATCGCGAAGGCGAACAACAAGAAAGTCAGTCAGCTCAATGTGATGATCCTGGACCGCGACCGGCACAAGCCGCTCGTGGAGGAGATCCGCGAGGCCGGGGCGAGGACGAAGTTCATCATGGACGGCGACGTCGCCGGGGCCATCGCAGCAGCCCGCGAGGGCACCGACGTCGACGCGCTCATGGGGATCGGGGGCACCCCCGAGGGCATCGTGACGGCGTGTGCCATCAAGTCGCTCGGCGGTGTCATCCAGGGCAGGCTCTGGCCCACCAGCGACGAGGAGAAGCAGAAGGCCATCGACGCCGGCCACGATCTCGATCGCGTCCTGTCCACCGACGACCTCGTCACGAGCGACAACTGCTACTTCGCCGCAACGGGTATCACCGACGGCGACATGCTGCGCGGCGTGCGCTACAGCAAGGACAAGGTGCTCACGCAGTCCATGGTGATGCGCTCCAAGTCGGGGACCATCCGCGTGGTCGACGGCGAGCACCAGGCCCACAAGTGGGAGAGCTACGCTCGCGTCAATCAGTAGTCTCTCGGGACAGTCCGCCCGCCGTCGGCCGGTCCGGACGCCGCGCACCGATAGGCTGGTTCGATGAGTCTTTCCGTGTCGCCGTGCCTCGACCGCGCCCTCTGGGACGCCACCGTCAACGAGCTGGAGGGCCATCCCCAGCAGCTGTGGGGTTGGGGGGAGACGAAGGCGGCCCATGGCTGGAGCGCCGATCGCGTCCTCGTCTCCGAGGACGGAGAGGTGATCGGCGCCGCCCAGCTCGTCCTGAAGTCCCTGCCGCTGCCCCTGCGCAGCCTCGCGTACATCCCGCGGGGACCGCAGGGGCGTCCGGAACGCGCCGCAGAGGTCCTGTCCGCCGTCGCGGAGTACGTCCGCTCCACACATCGCTCGGTGGCGCTGAGCATCGAACCGGACTGGGATGCAGCGAGCGCCGAGGCCCGTTCCCTTCCGGACGGCGGTTTCAGGCGGAGTGAGAACACGATCCTCATCCCGCGCACGCTGATCCTCGATCTGCGCCGTTCGGAGGACGACCTGCTGGCCGGCATGTCGAAGAAGCACCGCCAGTACATCCGGAAGTCGGGCCGGGAGGACCTGGACATCCGCCGGGTCGAGCGGAGCGAGGTTCCCGCCTGTCTCGACGTCTACCGGTTGACGGCCGAACGGGCCGGCTTCGGCATCCACGAGGACTCCTATTATCTGGACATCTTCGACAACCTCGGTGACGCCTCGCCGGTCTACGCGGCATTCAGGGGAGACGACGTCGTCGCCTTCCTGTGGGTCTCGACCAGCCGGGTCACGTCCTTCGAGCTCTACGGTGGCATGACCGACGACGGCGAGCGGTTGCGCGCCAACTACGCACTGAAGTGGTTCGCCATCCGGGAGATGAAGAACCGTGGTGTTACCCGCTACGACTTCAACGGGCTGCTCAACGACGGCGTTTCCCGCTTCAAGATGGGCTGGGCGGATCACGAGGATCAGCTGGCCGGTACCTGGGATCTGCCGCTCTCGCGCTACTACCCGCTGTTCAACCGCCTGCTGCCCCTGGCCAAGCGGGGGATGCAGCAGGCGCGGCGGCAGTCAGCCCGTGTGGTGCCGGCTCTCCGCGCGCTGCGCGAAGGCCGCCGCTAGGGGGTGGTGCCTTCGGCGCTCGCGGAGACCGCCGCGCCGACCGTCACCGCGAAGGCGAGCACGGGTCCGTCCGTCGCCCCCTGCTGATCGGCAGCCGGCCGGATGATCAGCGGTGCCTCCGAGGCTCCCACGAAGGCGCTCGCGCCCCGCGGGACGGAGAGGGTGGAGTGCGGGGTGTCGAGCAGGACGGGTCCGCTCACCGCGAGGACCACCACCGGGCCGTTCTGGGCCACCGGGACGTGGGCGGGAGCGACGTCGCCGGGTGCGGTGCCGGTGGCCGGGTCGGTGGGCGTCGCCGGGTCCTGAGCCGCGTCGCCGGGGGCCGCGGAGGAGAGCACGATCCGCTGGAGCTGGAACTCGTCGAACGGAGGACGGTACAGCTCCTGATCGAAGAGCGTGAACTCCGGGGCGAGGGTCGGTGGGGCGGCGGACTCGAAGCTCACCGTGGCGAGCAGTTCGTCGGCGTCGACGTGCTTGGGCGTCAGACCACCGCGCAGCACGTTGTCCGACGACGCCATCACCTCGATGCCCAGACCGCTGAGATAGGCGTGCACATTGCCCGAGGGGAGATACAGTGCCTCGCCGGGTCGGAGCGAGACACGGTTCAGCAGCAACGCCATGAGGACCCCAGGATCGCCCGGGTACTGTCCCGCCAGCTCTGCGATGGTCTCCAGGTCGCGGGTGACCGCCGTGGCGGCCTCCCCGGGCACCATCCCTGACATCGAGGAGGCAGCGGATCCGCCCTCGTGGGAGCCGTCCGACGCCGCAACGGCTTTCGCGACGGCGTCGACGACCTCGCGCGGCGCGTGCAGCAGCTGTGAGAAGGCGGAGCGCAGTGCCTCCTCACCCCCCGTCACGAGCCGGGCGGCAACACCGTCGAGGAGTGCGTGCGCGTCGGACCCGGGTTCGACGACGGTGGCGAGGAAGGCGAAGGTCGCGACGGCGTCGGCGGGTTCCCGGAAGCCGCACAGCGCCTCGAAGTCCGAAAGCGTGTAGAGCATCTCGGGCTTGTGGTTGCGGTCCCGATAGTTGCGGTGGGGTGCGGATCGGGGAACTCCGCCGGCCTCCTCGGCGTCGAAGCCTGCCGCGGCCTGCTCCGGATCCGGGTGGACCTGCAGCGAGAGGGCGGAGTCCGCCGCGAGCACCTTCAGCAGGAAGGGCAGGCGATCCCCGAACCGGACAGAGGTGGCGTCGCCGAGGAGATCCCGCGGGTTCTCGCTGATCACCTCGTCCAGGCCCTGCCGACTACCGTCCTCGTGCATGACCCGGGAGGGTGAGTCCGGGTGTGCGCCGATCCAGAGCTCGGCCTCCGGCTCACCGGAGGCTTCGCTGCCCAGCAGCTCGGCGATGGCGGTCCGGGAGCCCCAGGCGTACGGGCGGAGGGTGCTGTCCAGGAGGTACATCGTGGGGATCCTTCGCGGGTGATGGCAGGTGATGGCAGGTGGGTGCAGCTGGCGTCAGGCGGGTGAGCACTCGCCGTTGTCGTTCAGGATCTCCCCGAGGGTGGCGTCGTCCCCGATGGTGGCCAGTTCCTGCAGGTACTGCTCCGTGACGCCGCTGTCGGAGCTCTGGGCGGGCAGCTCGACGACGGCGGCGCGATCGAGCTGCAGTGGCCCGGATGACCTTGATGGCGCTGATGACTTGGCGTCGTCCTCGCTGAGCATGGCGCGTACGCGGGCGTGGACGCGGTCGAGATCGGGATAGGTCGCGAAGTTCTCCTCGACGGTCCCGAAGTCCGGTGCCCCGATGGTCAGACGCCGGGTCTGCTGACCCTTTGCCTTCAGCGCCAGATCGACGAAGCCGGCCAGCTGGTCCTGGGCGATGTCCGTCTCGACGATCTGCGTACCGGCGTCCGCGATGGACTGGAACCGCGTCAGGAGGGTCGCGGGATCCAGCTGCGCGATCATCGCCTGCTGGACGCACTGCTGACGTGAGATGCGGTGGTAGTCGGTCACGAACTCGCGGCTCCTGGCGTACCAGAGGGCGTGGTATCCGTCGAGCTTCTGGACGCCGGGCGCTATCCAGCCGTCGGGCGGATAGTGCCGTACGGGGTCTGTTCCGGGAATCTCCCCGGCCGTGATGGGGACCCAGCCCCCCGCGTCGATCCTGATACCCCCCATCGCGTCGATGAGTTGCTCGAATCCGTCCATGTCCACGAGCACGTAGGACTGCACCTCGATGCCGAGTACCCCGCTGGCCGCGTCCATCATGGCCTCGGCGCCGGGATCCTGGGCATCGGGATAGAGCTCGGTGTGGTTCTGGGCCACCTCCGTGTAGAGGCTGTTGATGATGCACTCGTCCCCGCAGTTGTAGCCGTCGGGATACACCTCTCGGAGCGGGGAATCCTCCGGGAACGGTGCGTTCTGGAAGTTCCTCGGGATACTAAAGGTCACGGTGGAGCCGGTGTCAGCGTCGATGCTGATCACGGAGATGCTGTCGGGTCGGCGACCGGTGCGATCCTCACCGGCGTCGCCCCCCATGAGCAGGAAGTTGTACCGCCCGTCCACGGGATCGAAGGCGGGGCCGGAGGAGAAGATGGAGCCCACGGTCGATCGTCCCACCCCGAGCACGTACGCCCCGTAGGCGAGGGACCCGCTGGTGAGCACCATCAGGAGCGCGAGCGTTGCGGCGACGACGGGGCGGACGCCGCGTTCGAGCAGCGAGATCCGGATCAGGCGCAGGGTATTGATGAACAGCAGGGCCCAGCCCAGCGCGAGCCCGACCAGTGCGACGATCAGGACCAGCGACCACCAGCGATGGGTCACGACGCCCACGACGAGCGCGCGATTGGTGAGGGCGAGCACCAGGGACAGCAGGACAAGCGCCCAGCAGGTGAAGGTGACGCGCAGGGCACGTCGTCCGAGTCGGCGGTCCCCGGCGACGATCTGCGCCGATCCAGGCAGGACCAGTGTCATGAGCAAGAGAAGGAAGGCCCGCTTGGTCCGCATCCGCGGAGGAGCGGAGCGTGGATGACGGACCGGATCGGTGAGGGCCGTGCTGCTGCCCGCGGTGCCCTGCGGGTGGGTGAGGCTCATGTGTGCGCTGCCGTCGTCCCGGCGATCCGGGATCTGAGGAGCGCGCCCTTGTGCTCGGCCGTTTCCCGCAGCGCGGTGGCGAAATCGGTGAGCTGTCCCTGCAGGGCCCGCGCCTGCTCGTCGGTGCCGGTGGCGAGGATCCGGACCGCGAGGAGGCCCGCGTTGCGAGCACCCCCGATCGATACTGTGGCAACGGGCACACCGGCCGGCATCTGGGCGATCGAGAGCAGGGAGTCCATTCCGTCGAGGTAGCGCAGCGGGACGGGGACGCCGATCACGGGGAGGGTGGTCACCGAGGCGAGCATGCCGGGCAGGTGCGCCGCTCCGCCGGCGCCGGCGACGATGACCCGTAGCCCGCGTTCGTGGGCGCTCTGCCCGTACTCGACCATGGCGCGGGGCATCCGGTGCGCGGAGACGACGTCGGCCTCGTAGGGGATGGCGAACTCCGCCAGGGCTGCCGCTGCGGCCTCCATGACGGGCCAGTCGGAATCCGATCCCATCACGAGGCCTACCTGGGCGTTCGTCACTGCGTTCCCTTCGATCATGAGTTGTCGGTGGAGGGCGATCCCGTGCCGTCGCGGAGCGTCGCGGCAACCCTCGTGGCCCTGGCACGGACGGCTGTCAGTGGTTCCCCCGGAGCCGCCAGCGCATTCACGTGCCCGATCTTCCGGCCGGGACGAACGTCCTTGCCGTAGAAGTGCACCTTAGCGGATGGTCCTGAGGACATGCCGGGCGGGTAGGCGGCGTAGATGTCGGTGTTCTTCCCACCCAGGACGTTCTTCATGACGGCGTGCTGACCCACCATGTCCGTGGCTCCGAGCGGAAGATCCAGCACCGCGCGCAGGTGCTGCTCGAACTGCCCGGTCAGCGAGCCGTCCATGGTCCAGTGACCTGAGTTGTGCGGTCGCATGGCGAGCTCGTTGACGAGGTACCCGGCCCCTGTCCCGGGGGTCTCGAACAGTTCGACGGCCATCACACCCGTGACGCCGAGGCGCTCGGCGAGCAGCAGAGCGGCCGCGGTGACGGCGTCGGCGATCGCGGGGTCCAGGTCCGGTGCGGGAGCGATCACCTCGTCGCACACGCTGTCCACCTGGATGGACTCCACGACCGGCCAGGTCAGCGACTCACCCGAGGGACGCCGCGCGACCAGCACCGAGAGCTCTCGGGAGAAGGCCACGAACTCCTCGACGAGCAGCTCCCCGCCGGTGAACCACGGTGCCGCTGACGTGAGCGTGGAGGAATCCTTCAGGACCAGGACACCCTTGCCGTCGTACCCCCCGCGGGGGGTCTTCAGGACCACGGGCCAGCCCGCGTCCGCGGCGAACGCCTCGACGCCGGCGATGTCCCGGACGGTGCGCCACTGCGGATTCGGCAGCCCGAGCTCCTCCACGGCAGCGCGCATGACGAGCTTGTCCTGGGCATGGCGGAGCGCGAAGGGCGACGGATGGATGGACACACCCTCAGCGCCCAGTTCCTCGAGCAGGGCGCCCGGCACGTGCTCGTGGTCGAAGGTGACCACGTCCACGCCCGCGGCGAAGTCGCGGAGCGTCGGGAGGTCGCGGTAGTCGCCGACGACCGCATGGGCCACGGCGGCCACGGCGGACACGCCCGGCCCCTCGGCGAGGACGCGGAGTTCGAGGCCCAGCTCGACGGCGGGCCCGGCCATCATGCGCGCGAGCTGCCCGCCGCCGATCACACCTATCACGGGAAATGTCACCATCACAGGGTATCGGCCAGGACCTCGGTACCTCGTCCCGGCGCCTCCGGTGACGCGCTGATCCGGCCCGGCTACGGCCCGGCTGCGGTCGAGGAGCGGTGGAGATGTCGGCGGGAGCCCGTAAAATAGATGGAAATACGCCAACGACAGCCGAGTCCTCGGTGGTCTGCTGTGCAGGCCGTCGACACGCTCTGCTCCGGCCGGGGGAGTGCACCCCTGGCCGATCCGGCACTCGTCGCCATCCCACGGAGGTAGAAGCCAGTGACAGGACTCATGGACCGGATCAGGGGTCTGGCATCGCTCTTCTGGCGCGAGGTGGCGAAGTTCGGCGCCGTCGGCGGCGTGGCGTTCGTCATCGACAACGGTCTCTACTGGTACCTGATCCACGGACCCATGAGTGGCAGCGAGGTCAAGGCGCGCTTCGTCTCGGCGGGCCTGGCCACGATCTTCGCCTGGCTCGCCAACCGCTACTGGACCTTCCGGCACCGCCGTCAGCCGAACCCGGCACGCGAGTTCGTCATGTTCGTCCTCATCAACGTCATCGGGATGGGGATCGCCGCTGGATGCGTTGCGATCGCCAAGTACGGCTTCGATGTCCTGGAGCCGCGCCCGCTGTTCCTCGTGGGCATCCTCGGCACGGTGCTGGCGACGCTCGTCCGCTTCGTGGCCTACCGGTTCTGGGTCTTCACCGCAGAACTCGACGCCGAGCCCGGATTCGACCACGACCAGGAACTCGTGCACCCGCGCCAGCAGGAGCCCGTGAGTGCGGCCGGGACCGCCGGTGCGGGAAGGACCGCGGGTATCGCGCCCACGGCGGAGGACGGTTCGGTGACGCGCTCTACAGCCGGCCGGTGATGCGTTCACCGGAGAGCAGGCGGTCCGAGACGTCCTGGCCGTCCTCCACGAGAACGAGCGTTCCACCACGGAGCCAGACGGCATAGGCCGCAGCGAGGGCACGGACCAGCGGGGTGCCGGGTTCCACCAGGATCGTGGGTGGTCGCCCGCCTACGCCGTCGACGTCGTCGGGCAGTGAGACCTGGTGGAGCAGCTCCTCGATCGTCAGGGTTCCACCACCGGCTCGCACCACGGGTGCCCCGCTCGCGGCGGCGTCGCTGACCGGGTCCGGGAAGACATCGTCCTGGGAGCGCACCTCCGCGGCGAAGTCCAGCGCCCCACGCGGCAGCGGATCGTCCCATCGGGACGCCAGTGAACCGAGGGCGACGCACACCAGCACCTGCGGTGGAACGACTCCCGGATCGGTCGCGGAGGACACCACGATCTGCTCGGAACCCGCATCGGCTGGACGCCCCGCCCCGCCCTGACCTGCGGCATCGGTGAGGACCACGACGGCGCCGATCTGCCAGCAGGCGAGCGCGAGGACGAGGGTCTTCCAGTGCACCGGCAGGTCGAGGAGGACCTCGGTGCCCTCCACGGCGTCGAGCTCGTCCACCAGGAGATTGGAGCTCTTGGACACCCAGTTGTCGAACACACGGCCCGAGAGTTCGATACGGCCCTCGGCGCCGTGCCAGACGAGGCGTGGGGACGCCGGGTCGATAGAGCGCATCCTCGCCAGGAGCGCGGTGGGTGAGTGCTGCATGTG
>JARIBG010000068.1 GCA_029257465.1 Arthrobacter sp.
GCTCAGGCGTCATCGACGGGTTTCCCTGAGGTCCCCGGGCGTTTCGGGCGGAGCGCCTCGAGCTCCTCCAGTGCCGCGGTCCACCGCGCCTCACGCTGGGCCGCAGACTGCTCCCACCACGGCGTACCCCGCTCACCGAGCCCCTCCTTGGCCAGCTGGACCGTGCGCCGCGCCCGGGGGAGGGCGCCGCCGTCGTCGCCCCTGGCACTGTTGCGCACCCCGGAGCGCCCGCGTCCCAGATGGGACATGAGGCGGATCTTCACGTCCTCCGGCAGGGACGGATCGGTCTTCCGCCACCGGCGACCGCTGTGCAGGAAGAAGCGTTCGTCGTCCGTGGTACCACCGAGACCACTCATCAGGAACCCTCCCCGCCCCACGACCCGGGCGGGCCGAGCAGCAGCAGGACACTGAAGACGACGCCGATCCCCACGACGGCCACCAGCAACGCGACGAGCGGGCGGCGCAGCACCCAGGCCTGCACCTTCTCGGGAAAGCTGGTCGGGGTGACCGCTCCCGGGGCGAAGCGCCAGCTACCGCTGAGCTGTCCACGGCGCTCGATCCACCGCTCGAAGGGGATGGTCGCGAACGGGATCACCGCCGAGGCCAGACCCAGCAGACCGGTCCGCGTGGACCAGCCCTGGTTGACCCACACGAACACCGTCGTCACCACGAAACACAGGAACACGAAGCCGTGGACGGACCCCGCCGGCGGCACGAGTGCCTCCGTGGTGCGCGTGACGTACTTGAGGAACATCCCCAGCAGCAAAAAGGCCCACGTCACCACCTCCGCGACGGCGACAGCGCGGAAAAGCGTACGGGGATTCATGCGATGCTCCTGGTGATCGGTTTCCCCGATTCTTTCATCCTTCCCGGCACACCCGTGCAGCCGGGGCCCCGGGCACAGCAGAGGCCCCGCACCACCGGGCGCGGAGCCTCTGCGTGCAGGACTACTTGCCCTTGAAGGCGTCCGAGACGTTCGACGCCGCATCCTTCACGTTCTCACCGGCCTGCTTGCCGGACGCCGAGGCCTGGTCGCCCTGGCCCTCGGCCTTGAGATCGTGATTGTCGGTGGAATCGCCGACGGCCTCCTTGGCCTTGCCCGACAGTTCCTCGGCCTTGTTCTTCGCCTTGTCGATGAAGCTCATGCAAGCGTCCTTCCCTCGTCACTGCTGGTCGGTCCCGCGGTCCTCCTGATGGAGGTGCGGTTCGGCGCTGCGGTGACCGTGGTCCGTCGTCACGACGGCGCACCACGGCTGCTGCGCACCGATAGACAGAATCTACCGTGCCGCCACCGTCCATGGTGGACGGGCGCGCAACCGCCTGCCACTCCGGGGCGCTCCTGCCCGACTCCCCCGGCGCCACACCGGTGCGCCGGACGATGTCGGTTCGTCGGAGGACCGTGATGAACTGGAGCTTCCTGCCGGCCGCGTGAAAGGTCCCCGATCGATGTTCCTGCTCGAATCCGCGGACACGCTTGCCCGTCCCGAGCTGGTGTTCTCGGCCACCGATCTGGTGACGGCGTCCGAGTGCGAGTACAGGCAGCTGCGCGTGCTCGACGAGAAACTCGGACGGACACCGCGCGCTCGCTTCCCTGCGGACAGCATGGCGGAGCGCGCTGCCCAACTCGGCGACGTCCACGAGCACCGGGTCCTGCACGGGCTCGTGGCCGAGTACGGCTCATGGTCCCCGGGCCACCCCGCGGGGGTGTACGACGTCGAACCCGCCGCGTCGATGGACCGCGCCACCCTGACGGACAAGCACGATGAGTCGATCCGAGCGCTGCACTCGGGCGCCTCCGTGGTGTTCCAGGCCGCCTTCTTCGACGGGCTCTTCCACGGCCGGTCCGACTTCCTCGTCCGGGAATCCGACGGCTCCTATGCGGTCTGGGATACGAAACTGGCCCGGCACGCGCGGGTGGGTGCCCTGCTGCAGCTCGCCGCCTACGGGGACCAGCTGCAGGCGACCGGTATCCCCACCTCGCCCGTGGTGACCCTGGTGCTCGGCGACAACTCGCGCACCAAGCACAGTCTCACCGATCTCCTACCGGTCTACCGCGAGCGCCGCGACCAGTTCCTGGACCTCGTCGGGACGCACCGGGACCAGCCGGATCCCGTGGTGTGGGGCGCGGCCGGGCTGGACGCGTGCGGGCGCTGCCCCTATTGCGCGGAGCAGGTGGAGAGCAGCCGCGATCTGCTGCTCGTTGCCGGTATGACGGCCGAGCGGCGGACCAGGCTCCGGAGCGAGGGCGTCATCACGATCGAGCAGCTGGCTGCACTGCCTCCTCGCCCCGAGGACACCACACTCGCACGGCTGCGGGACCAGGCCCAGCTCCAGGTGGGCGTGGCGCAGACCGACGGCGGAGTCACCCGGACCGGCGACGACGGGACACCGCGCACGGTCTCCTACCGGGTGCTCCCGCGGCACACCCTGGCCGGGCTGCCTGCACCGAGTCGAGGGGACATCTTCTTCGACTTCGAGGGCGATCCGCTGTGGCAGGATCCCGCCGACGACAGCTGGGGCATCGAGTACCTGTTCGGCGTGCTGGAGCAGCCCGTGAGCGGCGACGACGACGAGCCGGTCTTCTGTCCTTTCTGGGCCCACACCAGGTCAGAGGAGCGCAGCGCGTTCAGGGACTTCCTCGACTACGTGTCCCTGCGCCGGCAGCAGTTCCCGGATCTGCACATCTACCATTACGCGGCCTACGAGAGGAGCGCTCTGCGACGACTGTCCCTGATCCACGTGATCGGCGAGGACGCCGTGGACACCCTGCTGCGCGAGGGCGTGCTCGTGGACCTCTACGACACCGTGCGTCACAGCCTGCGCATCTCCGAACGGTCCTACAGCATCAAGAACCTCGAACCCCTGTACATGGGCGGGAGCCTGCGCACGGGGGACGTGACCGACGCCGGGGCCTCCGTGGTGGCGTATGCCGCCTACTGTGCAGCACGCGACGACGGCGATACCGCGGCTGCCGCGCAGCTCCTTGCGGGGATCAGCGAGTACAACCGGTACGACTGCCTCTCGACGCTCCGGCTCCGTGACTGGCTGCTCGGTCTGGCGGACCGGACCGGTGGCGCTTCCGAGCGCGCCGGCGTACCGGCTACGGTTCAGGAGGCCCGCGCAGGAACCGTAGCCGGGCCGTCCGACGGCCCGCACACCACCGGCTACGGTCCCGGCCCGGAGGAAGTCCTGCTGCTCGATCACCTGGCCGAGTTCTCGCCCGATGCCCTGGAGCCAGCGGATCGGCAGGCCGTCGCCCTCGTCGCAGCGGCCGTGGGCTACCACCGCCGCGAACGGAAGCAGTTCTGGTGGTCCCATTTCGACCGCCTCGCCGCTCCGGTCAACGCTTGGGACGACTCGCGCGACGTCCTGGTGTTCTCCACGCTCGAGGTGCAGTCCGACTGGGCCAGACCGACTCCGCGCTCGAACCCCGCCCGCACCCTCCGGGCCACCGCCCGGTTCGAGCCCGGCGCGGACCTGCGAGCAGGCTCCACCTGCTTCGCCGTCTACGATGCACCCGTCCCCGACGACGCCGACTCGATCGACGCCGGAGGAACCGGGCGGGGCGGGTGGTTCGATGTAGAGGTGCTGGAGGTCGACGAGCACGCCAACGGGACAGCGACCGTCCTGGTCCGCGAGCGGCTGCGGCGCGGCGCCGCGGAAAGATCGGAGCTGCCCGTGGCCCTCGCCCCGGACAAGCCCATCATGACGACGTCCCTGCAGGACGCGCTGGTGACCCTCGCCGGCACGGTGGGCCGCACCCTGCCCGATGTGCCGGAGGGCCCGGCGCTCGATCTGCTCCGACGCCTGCCGCCCCGGCTCGACGCCGCCGGTCACCTCCCGCCGGTCCTGCCGGGCGACGACGGCTATGCGGGCGCCATCACCGCGGCCCTGCAGCTCATGTCCTCCTCCTATCTTGCGGTCCAGGGCCCGCCCGGCACCGGGAAGACCCAGGTGGGAGCCGCGGTGATCGAACGGCTCGTCAGGCGCGGCTGGAAGGTGGGCGTCGTCGCCCAGTCGCACGCCGTCGTCGAGAATCTGCTGCACCGTGCCATCGAGGCCGGCGTACCTATCGAGCTCGTGGCGAAGAAACCCAGGGATCCGGGATCGGAAGTCCCCTGGGCGCAGCAGTCGGACTCGGACGTGGCACGGCTCGCCAATGCTCCTGAAGGGTGCCTGATCGGCGGCACCGCGTGGACGATGACCGGGCGGAACGTGCCGGCGGGGTCACTGGACCTGCTGGTCGTCGACGAGGCGGGCCAGTTCTCGCTGGCCAACACCATGGCCGTGGCGCAGGCCGCTGATCGGCTCCTGCTCCTGGGGGATCCGCAGCAGCTCCCCCAGGTGACGCAGGGGATCCACCCCGAGCCGGTGGACGATTCGGCGCTGGGCTGGCTGTCGGCCGGTCACGCGACGCTGCCCGCGACGCACGGCTACTTCCTCGCGGACACCTGGCGCATGCACCCGGCGCTGTGCAGGGCGGTGTCCGGCTACGCCTACGACGGCCGGCTCGAGACAGCACCTGCGGCCCGGGATCGCCTCCTCGTCGGCGCCGAACCCGGTGTCGCGTGTGTCGTCGTCGACCATGCCGGCAACACGACGTCGTCGATCGAGGAGGCAGCCGAGGTCCTCGCGCAGGTCCGTCAGCACCTGGGGCTGCTCTGGACCGCATCGGTGGACGCCCTACCCCGACCGCTCGCCCAGACCGACATCCTCGTGGTGGCGCCCTACAACGCGCAGGTCCAGCTCGTGCGGAGGGCGCTCGACGCCGCCGGGTACACGGGCGTGCGCGTGGGTACCGTGGACCGGTTCCAGGGTCAGCAGGCCGTCGTCGTGCTGCTCACCCTCGCCGCGTCCTCCGCCGGGGCCGCCAGGGGAGCGGGCTTCCTGCTCAACCGCAACCGGGTCAACGTGGCGCTCTCACGTGGTCAGTGGCGCGCCGTCATCATCCGTTCACCCCAGCTGACGCACCACCTGCCCGCCTCCCCGGAGGCGCTGGAGGAGCTCGGCGCGTTCATCGGACTGTGCGCATCACGGCGAGCGGCGGCGAGCGGTTAAACGGAGCAGCAGGCCGGACCGTGGTCCGACCTGCTGCCTCGCGAAAAGATCTAGTGGAAGATCCGGACCCTAGAGGGGCTGGATGTTCGACGCCTGAGGACCCTTGGGGCCCTGCTCGGTGTCGAAGCTGACCTTCTGGTTCTCATCGAGCGAGCGGTAGCCGCTCGCATTGATGGCGGAGAAGTGTGCGAACACATCTGCGCTTCCGTCGTCGGGAGCAATGAATCCAAAGCCCTTTTCAGCGTTGAACCACTTCACGGTACCTGTTGCCATTTTTATTTTATCCTTCTGAAACTCAGACGCGCTCCGACTTTCGGAGTGCCCCAGTCGCGGCGTGCTTTTCCGCTTTTTCAGAGACGCGGCCCGGCCTGCAAGGGCCGAACCGCACGAAATACAAATGCGCAACACTACAACCGTGTACCACTTAACCAAACGTTGCAGGGTAAAGGCAAGCAGCGCGCTGAACTTCCTCGCCGCGTCGGACCTCAGACCGCCACGGGGAGCATGGACCCGGCGAGCAGTTCGAAGGATCGCAACCACGTGTCGGTGCTCTCTGCCTGCGTCGCGACGATGAGTTCATCGGCCCCGTGCTGATCCGCGAACCGCTCCAGATACTCCCGGACCGTCTCGGGTGATCCGACGGCGCTGTACCGGGCCAGAGTGGCCATCTGCTGGCCCCCGGGCGAGGCGAGGATGGCCTCGGACTCCTCCCGTGTGAAGGACTGCCCGCGCCCGAGGAGCAGCGTGACGCGGCGCAGCATCGCCTCGTGGAACTCGTGCTGCGCCTGATCCGTGTCGTCCGCGACGATCACGTTCACGCCCGCGATGAAGTGCGGTGTCTGCGACTGTGCCGAAGGCTTGAACTCCCGGCGGTACAGGGCCGCCGCGTCCTGCAGGGCCTGCGGCGCGAAGTGCGAGGCGAAGGCGAACGGCAGGCCCAGGGCTGCTGCGAGTCGCGCACCGAAGAGCGAGGATCCCAGGATGTACAGCGGCACGTTGGTGCCCTGGCCCGGAGTTGCCTGCACGCCGGGTACGCGGCTGTTGCCGGTCAGGTAGCCCTGCAGCTCCTGGACGTCCTGCGGGAAGCTGTCGGCCGCCATGGGATCGCGGCGCAGTGCCCGGGCGGTGTTCTGGTCGCTGCCGGGCGCACGGCCGAGCCCGAGATCGATCCGACCCGGGTAGAGACTCTCCAGCGTACCGAACTGCTCGGCGATGGTCAGCGGCGAGTGGTTCGGCAGCATGACTCCCCCGGACCCGAGGCGGATGGTGGAGGTGCGGGCGGCGATGTGGGAGATCAGCACACTCGTGGCGGACGAGGCGATGCTGCCCATGTTGTGGTGCTCGGCGTACCAGATGCGGCTGTAGCCCCACCGCTCGGCGTGCTGCGCGAGCGACACGCTCGAGGCGAAGGTCTCGGCCGGTGTGGAGCCCTCGGCTACCTGAGCCAGATCCAGGATGGACAGGGGAACAGTCATGGTGTGCCTTTCGATCGTGCGTGCCGCGCACAGCGCGTGCTGCGGCCCTCTCCTCTCAAGAACGGTTGCCCGGGTACTTCAATTCCCCGGTCGCCTCGTCCCCGCCGACGACGACGACCTTCAGGCGGCCCGCACCCGCAGCCATCGAGGGATGCGCGCGTTAGGCTTGAAAGGTCCGTCCAGTGACCGTCTCCCGCCCAGCGGGTGCTGCGCACGTCCTCTCCAGGAGATCCGTGGCACATGTCAGCCAGGGCAAGCCGCCATCACTGCACGAGCCGGTGCTCGCCGGGGTCGTGACGGCCATCGTGGGCTTCACCTCCTCCTTCGCCGTCGTCCTCGCCGGTCTGCGGGCCACGGGCGCCGGCGCGGAGCAGGCAGCCTCCGGACTGCTCGCCCTGACCGTCGTCGTCGGGCTCGGCATCGTCCTGCTGTCGCTGCGCTACCGCGTGCCCGTGACTCTCTCCTGGTCCACACCCG
Source organism: Arthrobacter sp. (assembly GCA_029257465.1). GTDB lineage: Bacteria > Actinomycetota > Actinomycetes > Actinomycetales > Micrococcaceae > Arthrobacter_D. The sequence goes on from JARIBG010000068.1 coordinate 7,011, forward strand.
GCGCGGCGTTGCTGGCCGGTGCGAGCATCCCCTCCGGCGGCTGGCCCGCGGCTGTGGGAGCCTTCCTCGTGGCCGGCGTCCTGTTCACGCTGACCGGGGCCGTGCCCTGGCTGGGCCGGCTCGTGGCGAGGATCCCGCAGCACCTCGCGCAGGCGATGCTCGCCGGGGTGCTCCTGCCCCTGTGCCTTGCCCCCTTCCAGTCCCTGGGCTCCATCCCGCTGCTCGTTCTACCGGTCATCCTCGTGTGGCTGGCCGCCTCCGCCGTGGTGCCCCGGTGGGCGGTGCCGCTCGCGCTCGGGGCGGCGCTGGTGGTGATCGGCGTGCAGCTGGGACGGCAGGGGACGGTGATCGATCGGGCGTCGCTGCTCCCGAATCTCTCCTTCACCGTCCCGGCGATCGACTACGGCGCCCTCGTCGGCCTCGCACTGCCCCTGTACGTGGTGACGATGGCGTCGCAAAATCTGCCCGGCGTCGCCGTGCTGTCCTCCTTCGGCTACCGCACCCCGTGGCGCCCGGCGCTGCTCGTGACCGGGATCGGCACCGCCGTCGTCGCCCCCTTCGGCGGACACGCCGTCAATCTGGCGGCCCTCTCGGCGGCGCTGGCCGCCGGCGAGGGCGCGGGCGCTGACCGGGACCGACGCTGGATCGCAGCTCTCACGGCGGGGCTCACGTACCTCGTGCTCGCCGGGATCTCGGGGGCGCTCGTCGTCGTCGTGGGTTCCGCTCCGGCAGGGCTGGTCGAGGCCGTGGCCGGTCTGGCGCTGATCGGGACCATGGCCACGGCGGTGACCTCCTCGTTCCGCGACGCCTCGGGCCGCATCAGCGGTGCGGTGACCTTTCTGCTGGCGGCCTCCGGTCTGACGGTCCTCGGCATCGGCGGGGCGTTCTGGGCGCTGGTCGGAGGTCTGGTGGTCCGCGCCACGCTCGAGCGCGCATCGATCGCACGGACCTGACCGCCCGGCGTCCAGCCTGGAGTCAGACCGGTACGTTGGCGGGATTCGTCTCGTCGCCCTGGTCCCGCGCCCTGCGCTGTCGGGCCCGGTCGAGAGCCGTGATGACGGGCCCTGCGGTGATGCCGTGGACCACGATCGACATGACGACCACGAGCGCTCCGATGCGCCAGAGGGTCGCCTCGTCGGTCATGAACTCGCCCTTGGACAGCGCGTAGCTCAGATAGTAGATGGAACCGATACCGCGCACCCCGAAGAACGCCAGTACCCCGCGCTCCCGCGGCCCGGTGCGGGTCCGGGCGAGGCTGAGCCATGCCGTGACGGGCCGCACGAGCAGGATGAACGCGACCGCGATCACCACCTCCAGCGGACGCAGACCCTCGAGGAGCCCGCGCGCCACGGCCCCGCCGAGCAGCACCAGCACCACCACGGTCAACAGCCGCTCCAGCTGCTCGATATAGCTGTGCAGCACGCCGTGGTAGCCGTGGGTCTGCTCGCCAGCACGGATGGTGAGTGCACACACGAACACGGCGATGAAGCCGTACCCCTCCACGGCCTCCGTCAGGCCGTAGGTCAGAAAGGTCGCGGCCAGGGCAACGAAACCCTGCGAGTAGTTCGCCAGCCGGATGCTCTCGAAGGGCGTGCGGAAGAAGACCCGGCCGAGCAGTGTGCCGATCGCGAACCCGAGCACGCACCCGATGACGATGCGCCACAGCACATCGAGGAGGATCCACTCGGTGAACCAGGCGGACGGCGCCGTGCCGACGGTGCTGAGCAGGATCGCCAGATACACGAACGGGAAGGCGAGGCCGTCATTGAGCCCGGCCTCCGAGGTGAGCCCGAAGCGGACCTCGTCCTCCAGTTCGAGATCCTCCTCCAGCTCCGACGGCTCACCCACCTGCACCTCGGAGGCGAGAACGGGGTCCGTCGGCGCCAGGGCCGCGGCGATCAGCAGGGCCGAGGCGATGCCGAGCCCGAGCACCCACATGCCCAGGAGCGTCAGGACCAGGATGCACAGCGGCATGGCGATACCGAGGAGCCGCCAGGTGGTGGCCCACCGCCGCACGCCCACCCGCCGGTCGAGCGCCAATCCCGCCCCCATGAGGGAGACGATGACGCAGACTTCGGTGAGGTGGGTGGTGACGAGGCCGTACTTCACCGGGTCGGGGTCCGGAAGATCCTCGGCGAAGGTGAAGATGAGGACCCCTGCGCCGAGGAACACCATCGGCATCGAGATCGGGGCCCGCATGAGCAATCGGGGCAGGAGGGCGGCGGCGAACACCGCGAGTCCCGCCGCCGTGAAGACGACGCTCGTCGGCTCGAACACGCATGACCTCTTCCGTAGGTTTCGCTGGTGAAGTCCCTCGCCAAGAATAAGTGAGGCAGCGGACCCGTCCGCACCGTCCTGCCCGCCGCACCGCAGCGACCCGACGCTTCCTCGGGCGAGAAGGCGTCCGTGCCGCGTGAGAGCATGGAATTATGCCCATTTCGCCTCACCCCCTGGTCGATGTCACCGACATCATCCGGATCGTGGGCGGGGCAGCGTTCCAGCGAGGACAGACCTACGCCAAGGACGGCGCCGTCAGCTCCGTCTCCTGGGATGCCGGATCGAAGCTCCTGACCGGCAAGGTCCGCGGCACCGCGGCGAACGACTACCGCACCAAGCTACGCCTGGGGCTCAAGGGCGACGGCCGGTTCCGTCCCCTGGAGAATTTCTGCAGCTGCCCCGTCGGCGCGGACTGCAAGCACGTCGCGGCGACGGCCCTGCAGTCCAACACCGAGAATCTGCTGGCCCGGAACGACGACGAGCGCGGTGTTCGTCCCTCGACGCAGCCGGCGCCGGGTGGCTGGCAGGCCTCCCTGACAGATCTCCTCTCGACCGATGCCCCGGAGGCGACACCCGTTTCCGCGACACCGCTCGGCGTGCAGTTCGAGCTGCGCACGCCGGAGGTCGCGGTGCAGCGGTGGGGGTCGGCGGCCGAACGCCAGGGCCAGCGCACGCTCAACACGCGCCTCGGCGTCAGGCCGGTCAGCCGGAACAGCAAGGGCAAGTGGGTCAAGAACAACCTGTCCTGGGGCAGCATCAGCTACCAGACGTACGGGCTGAGCCTCGACCCGGAGCAGCACCGCTGGTTCTCCCAGTTCCCGGCGCTGCACCGCGGCACGGGCGTCAATTACTTCGGGAACAACGATTCCTGGCTGTATCTCGACGAGTTCAGCAATCCGCTGCTCTGGCAGCTGCTGGAGGAGGCGCAGCGGCTGAACATCGCGTTCGTGGGATCCCGGAAGTCGGTGAGCATCCACCTCGCCGAGCAGGCCACGCTGAGCCTCGACGCCAGCGTCGACGACGACGGCTCGCTCAGACTGGTCCCGGCCCTCGACATCGACGGACGGTCGCACCCCGCCGACACGGCCCACGTGATCAGCACCCACGGCATCTACACGGTGGCGGCCGGCGAGACCATCACACTGGCGCCGACCTCCCGGAAGCTGTCACCGAAGGACATCGAGCTCCTGCAGCGCGGCCGCGCCGTCGTCGTTCCCGAGGAGGAGAAGACCCTCTTCCTGCAGGAGTACTACCCCAGACTGCGCCAGCGGATCGAGGTGGACAGCAGCGACGGCAGCGTGGAGCTGCCGCAGATCATGCCACCGGTCCTCGTCCTGACCACCAGCTACACCGACGACGCGCTCACGCTCGACTGGCACTTCGACTACCCGGTCGGTGAGGCCGTGCAGCGGCGCCCCTTCCGCAGGGGAGGTCCCGGCAGTGACGAGGGCTACCGGGACGCCGAGGTGGAGGACGCCCTCGGAGCCGCCGCCCGCGGGGTCCTGGGCGCCCTTCCCCTGAGGAAGCTGACCCTGACGGACATGCAGGCCGTGGAGTTCGTGGAGGACACGCTCCCGGCACTCACCGAGCTCCACGGCATCCGCGTCGAGGTCGTGGGCGAGAAGCCCGACTACCGTGAGCTGACCGAGACCCCGACGCTGCGCATCAGCACGGTGGAGACCGACAACCGGGACTGGTTCGATCTCGGCGTCATGGTCACCGTCAGCGGCCGCACCATCCCGTTCGATGCGCTGTTCCGCGCTCTGGCGCAGGGCCGGACGAAGCTCAAGCTCATCGACAACACCTTCCTCTCGCTCGAACAACCCGTCTTCGACCAGCTCCGCGACCTCATCGAGGAGGCCCGCTCCCTCAGCGAGTGGGACCCGGAAAGCACCCTGCAGATCAGCCGCTACCAGGCGGGACTCTGGGCGGAGTTCGAGGACCTCGCGGACGAGACCGAGCAGGCGAAGGCCTGGCGGGACGCCGTCAGCGGGCTGCTCGGGCTCGAGGACGTGGCCCCCACACCCGCCCCGGACGGTCTTCTTGCGCGGATGCGCCCCTATCAGCTCGACGGTTTCAGCTGGCTGGCGTTCCTGTGGCGGCACCAGCTCGGCGGGGTGCTCGCCGACGACATGGGTCTGGGCAAGACCCTGCAGGCCCTGGCGCTGATGATCCACGCGAAGGAGACCTCCTCGCTGGAGGCGCCGTTCGTCGTCGTCGCCCCCACCTCGGTGGTGCCGAACTGGTCGAAGGAGGCGCACCGCTTCACACCCGGGCTGAAGGTGGTCGCCGTCACCGACACCCAGGGCGCCTCCGGCAGGGCACTGCGCGAGCAGATCGGCGACGCCGACGTCGTCATCACCTCGTACACGCTCTTCCGCCTGGACTTCACGGCCTACCAGGAACTCCCCTGGTCCGGGCTCGTCCTCGACGAGGCGCAGTTCGTGAAGAACCGCACCTCCAAGGTGCACCAGGCGGCCAAGGACTTCGACGCGCCGTTCAAGCTCGCCATCACCGGAACACCCATGGAGAACAACCTCATGGAGCTGTGGGCGCTGTTCAGCATCGTGGCGCCCGGCCTGTTCCCCTCCGCACGGAAGTTCACGGAGGACTATCGCACGCCGATCGAGAAGATCGGCGACAACCGCCCGCTCGCACGCCTGCGCAACCGCATCAGGCCGCTCATGATGCGCCGCACCAAGGAGGCCGTGGCCGCTGACCTGCCACCCAAGCAGGAGCAGGTCCTCGAGGTGGAACTGCACCCCGAGCACCAGCGCATCTACGAGACCTATCTGCAGCGTGAGCGGCAGAAGCTCCTCGGCCTCATCGAGGACATCAACCGCAACCGCATGATCGTGTTCCGCTCACTGACGCTGCTGCGCATGCTCTCCCTCGACGCCTCGCTCGTGGACCCCGAGCACGCCGGCGTCCCGTCCGCCAAGCTCGAGGTCCTGTTCGAGAATCTCGAGGACATCATGGCCGAGGGGCATCGGGCCCTCGTGTTCAGCCAGTTCACGTCCTACCTGAAGAAGGCCGCGGAGCAGCTCGACGCGCGCGGCATCGCCTACGCCTATCTCGACGGCTCCACCCGCAGCCGTGGCGAGGTGATCGACTCCTTCAAGGACGGTGAGGCACCGGTGTTCCTCATCAGTCTGAAGGCCGGCGGATTCGGTCTCAATCTCACCGAGGCCGACTACTGCTTCATCCTGGACCCATGGTGGAACCCGGCCGCCGAGAACCAGGCCGTGGACCGCACCCACCGCATCGGTCAGACCAGGAACGTGATGGTCTATCGCATGGTGTCCAGGGGGACCATCGAGGAGAAGGTCATGAAGCTCAAGGAGAAGAAGGCCGAGCTGTTCGCCTCGGTGATGGACGACGACGCCGTGTTCAGCGCGGCGATCACGGCCGAGGACATCAGGGGCCTGCTGGAGGCCTGAGCCTCACCCGTCCTGCCGTTCGGGCTCCTCGCGCAGCGAGGGATCGAGCAGTTCGGCGAACGCCCTGGGCCTGGCAGCCATCCACCAGTGCCCTCCGGGAACGGTCGTCACGGTGAGATCCTCCACCAGGTCCTCCAGGCCGTCGACGAGTTTCGGCGAGATGAAGGGATCCTTGAGCGGGACGATCACGTGGACGGGGATCGACACGCGCCGGCTCTTCGGAGGTCCCACGCCGGAGAACATGTTCGCCCGGTAGAGGGCCAGACCTCGGACGGGGTCGCTGCCCACATTGCGCCGGGCCGTCAGTTCGTACTGGCGGGTCAGACCGCGTCGCCACAGCAGTTCGGGTACCACCGGCAGCTGGAACGCGGCGATGTACCAGCTGCGCAGGATCTGCCCGACAGCCTGCGGCACCAGCAGCGGATCCCGGAGACGGCGTCGGAGCCAGCGTGAGAAGTGGCGCAGATCGGGTCCGGAGATACTCGTGTAGTCGATGATCCGCCCGTCGGTGCGCTCGTCCTGGATGGTCGCCCAGCCCTGGATGGAACCCCAGTCGTGGCCGATCAGCCGTACCCCACCGGGAGCGTCGATGGCGTCGAGAACGTCGACGAGGTCATCGACCAGCTCGGCCAGGGTGAAGCCCGCGCCGCCGAGGGTGCGGGAGCGGCCGGCATTGCGCGTGTCGACGGCGACGAGATGATGTGTCGGGGCGAGCTCGCGCAGCACCGCGTGGAAGACGCGGTGGTCGTCGGGGTAGCCGTGGACGAACATCAGTGTCGGTGCGGTGGGGCTGGGATCCAGACCGTACTCGAACACGGCGATGTCGGCACCCTTCGTGGGGACTGTACGGTTCCGTTCGCGCAGCACATCCATGACTCCACCCTAGAGGCAGGGGCTGGCCGGTGGGAGACACATCATCCGTCGGGAGTGTGCCCGGAGACGATCCTGCCGTCGTCGAGCCAGAGACTGCGGTGCGCGATTCTCTGCGCGAACGCCGCGTCGTGGGTCGCCAGGACGACGGCGCCCCCACCCCGTGCGTGCCCCGCCAGGAGGGCTGCCATCGTCCCGCGTGCCGGGGCGTCGAGTCCGGCCGTGGGTTCGTCGAGCACCCACACGCGTGGACCTGTGGCGATCAGTGAGGCAAGAGCCACGAGGCGCCGCTGCACGAAGCCGAGTTCGTACGGGTGGGCCTGCGCCACGGCCTGCAGTCCCACCTCGTCGAGGGCGGCTGCGGCCCGGGACTCCGCGTCCTGTCGGCGCCGACCGGTGGCGCGTGGTCCGTAGGCCACCTCGCGGAGCACCGTCCGCTCGAACAACTGCTGGTCGGTGTCCTGGAACAGGTACCCCACCGTCCCGGCGAACGAGCCCGTCGGCTGCCGGCGGACAGGTGTGCCGTCCACGGTGACGGAGCCGCCGTCGGCCCTGAGCAGACCGTTCAGATGCTGCAGCAGGGTGGACTTGCCGGAACCGTTGGGTCCTCGCAGCGCGACGATCTCCCCAGCGAGCACGGACAGGTCGACTCCACGGAGCCCGGCTCCGGGCAGATCCGTGCGCTGCTGCGGGTAGCGGAAGGAGACGTCGGTCAGCTCGAGGAGTGCCGGGGCGGACTTCTCCACTGCCGCGCGCACTGCTGCAGTGTCCAGCTCCGCCTCGACCTCGACCTCGACCTCCGGAGGTTCGCCCTCCGAACCGATGCCGTACCGGCGCAATCCGGCAGCGCGAGCCTCGTCGAGCAGCCCGGCGAACACCGGAGAACCACCGGCGAGGGCCAGCACCCGCGCGGTGCGGGGCGCGTGCGCCGGCAGCATCGGTGCACACACCACGACCCCGGTACCGGACGCGCGCAGAACCTCCAGTGCCGCCGCGACGTCCTGGGCGGCCTCGTCGTCGAGCCCCCGGAAAGGTTCGTCGAGGACGAGGAAGCGCGGCCGCTGCACCACGGCAGCGGCGATGAGGGTGCGCTGCAGTTGGCCGCCGGAGAGCCTGCGCGGATCGCGCTCCAGCAGCGGCGTCAGACCGAGAGCTGCTGCGACCTCGTCGACGCGCTCGCGCAGCACTCCGCTCGGCACCCCGAGGTTCGACGGGCCGAAGGCTATCTCCTCACCGACCGTCGCGGACATCATCGACAACTGACCCCAGGTCCCCTGCGCCACGTAGGCCACCTGCGCACTCCAGCGAGCAGGATCGATGCGCGGGTCCTGCGCTGCTCCGTCGAAGGACAGGTGCTCACCACCGAGTGTGAGGGACCCGGTGAAGACCGCCCCGGCGTCGCCACCCGTGAGACCTGCCAGCAGGCGGACGAGTGTCGTCTTCCCGGACCCGGAGGCACCCGTGATCACCACGTAGTCCCCCGCGTCCACCTCGAGCGCCGTGAACGTCAGGACCTGCTGTTCGCCGTCGTAGGAGAACGCGTCCACGTCGATGCCGATCATCGGAGCACCGTCCACAGGATCCATACGCCGCTGAAGACGCCGACGCCCAGACCCAGGACGCGGCGGTAGAGCCGCTGGCCGATCGTGTCGGAGTCGGGCAGATAGCTGGTGCGCGGGACGGCGGCGGAGAAGCCGCGTGCCTCGAGCATGTGATTGCGCTCCGAGGCATCCACGAGCAATCCGATGACCAGCGGGGTCACCACGGTCATCAGTCCCCGCACCCGCGAGGCAGGGCCGGGTCCGACGACGAGACCGCGTGCCTGCTGGGCCCGGGTGATCTGCTGCCCGCGGAGCGCCACGTGCGGGATGAGCCCGACGGCGGAGCCGACGACGAACACGAGTTTCCGGTTCCACCCGCGGTGCGTCATGGTGGCCACCAGTTCGGCGATGTCGAGGGTCATGGCCGCGGTCAGCAGGACTCCCGCGAAGACGCTCGTCCGCAGGCCCATCACAGCGGCGAAGGAGAGTCCCTCCATGGTCACGCGTGCGATCCCGAGCTGGAGCAGCACCCGCTCACCCTCGGGGAAGAAGAGCCCGTGGAGCAGGAGGGAGGAGATCACGAGAGGCCCGGCGACGAGCGCGATCGCGATCCCGATCCGGCGTGCCCTGCCCGAGAGCAGGATGCCGGGGAGCACCACAAGCACCAGGACGCCGAGGGAGAATGCCCAGTGATCCACCACGAGGACGAGCACCACCAGCAGGACGGCGGTGAGCAGTTCGGTGAGCGGGTTGTAGATCCTGCGGTGCGGCATCGCTCAGGCCGTGCCGGCGTCGATCCCGCGTCCGGACCTGTCGCTCCCGCGCCGCCGTCCGCGGATGACCCGCGTGCGGGCGAAGGGGAACTGCCGGACGGCGCGCTGGGGCAGGGCGTGCAGGATCAGCGCCACGACGACGAACACCACGATCTTGTCCAGCGAATCGGAGAGCAGACCCTGCTTGGTCGCGGCGACGAGGAGCTTGTCCCCGAGCGAGCGGAACACGGCGATGATCGCGTTGGTCCCGGGGCTGCCCGCGGCACCGAACATGTTGACGGCCACCGGGGCTGCGACGAGGCCGCCGATGGCGCCGGTCACGAGCCCGGCGACGGCGGCGAGATGGAGCCGGCGGAAGAGCCCGTACTTCGCGGCGAGACCCGCGAGCAGGCCGATCAGTGCCGCACCGGCCGCGAAGGGCAGCGCAAGGGGGTTGAACAGACCCCAGATCGCGTTGCTGATGGCGCCCGTCGCAGCTCCGGCTGCCGGTCCGGCGAGGACGGCGACGAGGACGGTGCCGATGGCGTCGAGGTAGATCTGCAGGCCCAGCGATCCGGCGAGCTGACCGATCCCGATGTTCAGGGCGATCCCCAGCGGCATGACGACGAGCGAACTGGTGCTGAGCATGGGCAGGATACCTGCGACGAGGAGGGCACCACCGCCCAGGAAGCCGACGAGCGAAACGATGCCCGCGGCGCTGCCCGGACCCTCGGCAACCTCAGCGGGCTGGGCGAGCACCAGGAAGAGATAGGTGGTCACGATCAGCATGCCGCCGGCTGCGAGGAGCAGCCGCCGGGGCCGCCTGGCAGGGGTCTGCGCTGCCAGTGTGGAGAATGAGCTCACGGTGGTCCTTGGGCGGGGTCGAGGGTTCGGACACGCACCTCATGTCACCTCGGCGCCGGCCGCACTGCGTCGTGGGCAGCTCCCAGTGTAGCGGGACTGCTCCTGCGGCGCCCGGCGCCGGCTCACCCGTGCATACGGGCCAGCTGCGAGAGCCGCTCGACCATGAGCCCGAGGACGGCCTCCGGATCGGTGCCCGCCACGATCCGCGCGTTCGGCTCGCGCTTCCACATCCCCGCGACATCGGCCACGGTCTGTCCGATGGTCAGCGCGGACTGCGTCTCGACGTCGACCGTCGCCGGCCGCTCCTGGAATCCGGCCTCCCCCGTGGCCACCATGGCGGCGAACAGATCGTGCAGATGTGCGATGTACCCCTGACCGTGCAGGCGGTGGAACTCCATGTAGAAGCGCAGGGCATCGGAGAGGCAGGCGACGACGGCGTTGCGGTTGGTACTGCGCGTACCCTCCAGCTGGTCCGGGGACACCAGCTCCGGCCCCGCGCACGCGGCGACGGCGATCGCGTCGAGATGGGCGGGCGTGCACTCGATGCGCTCCGTCGTCTCGAGAGCGCAGATGACGGGCAGCTTCTCGTACGGCAGTCCCTCGTAAGCCGCGAACACCTCCTTGGCCGCGTGCGGATCCACGTGGATGTTCCACTCGGCCACGGGCGTGGTGTTGCCCGGATAATTGAAGGCCCCGCCCATGATCACGAGCCCCTTCAGGAGCATGGGCAGCTCCGGCTCGGCCCGCAGGGCCAGCGCGAAGTTGGTGAGGGGTCCCGTGATCACACCCGTGACCTGGCCCGGGTGGCAGCGGGCGGCTTCGAGCCATACATCGACGGCATGGCGGCTGGAGACGCTGCAGCGCGGCGGCGGCAGGACGGCGTAGCCGATGCCCTGTTCACCATGCGTCTCCTCGGTGGTGACGAGCGGGATCTCGAGGGGTACCTCGCTGCCGATCGCCACCTCGAGTCCGGCGCGGGCGCACAGCTCGAGCAGCGCGAGATTGTTCGAGGCGACCTGTCGGGCACCGACATTGCCCGCGGTGCAGGTGATGGCCTCGAGGCTGACCCCCGGCGTCGCGAGCAGGTACAGGAGGGCGACGGCGTCGTCGATCCCCGTGTCGGCATCGAGCAGGATGCGCTGGCGGGACTGTGGCACGGTCAACCGGCCGCCGACGTGCGCAGCAGCTGGAGTCGTAGACTGCGCGCCGTCTCCATGTGGGTGCGGGCGATGGCGCGGGCGTCATCGCTCCGCCGCTCGACGATGGCACGGACGAGCGCATCGTGCTCGGCGAGCGCCTCCGGCCACCGATGCCCGACGGACAGGGTGGAGCGGGGGGTGTGGATCAGGTGCGTCGAGAGGCGCTGCAGCAGATCCATCAGCACGGGATTGCGCGCTGCACCCCACAGCGTGGTGTGGAACTCGAGATTGTGGGTGACCCTCGTGGCGTCCTCGGGATCGACGAGGGCGCGGTCGCGCTCGATGAGCGCCTCGAGCCGCATGAGATCCGCCGTGCCGCGATTCAGCGCGGCCTGCCCGGCAGCCTCTTCCTCGAGCATCACGCGCAGGTCGTAGATCTGGATGACCTCCTGCGGATCGATCTGCGGGACCTGGAGCCCGCGGGCGGCGCGTTCGAGCAGTCTCTCGTGCTGCAGTCTGCTGAGGGCCTCCCGGACGGGGGTGCGTGAGACGCCGAAGCGCTCGGAAATGACTACTTCACGCAGCGCCGTCCCGGGCGGGTGCATCCCGGCGAGGATCTCGCTCCGGAGTGCCCGGAAGATCGTGTCACCGTCGACGCGCGCCGCGATCTGTGTGGGCTCGGCCATGGCACCCCCTCAGGTGGTCTCGGCTGATCGTGATCGGACAGGTCGGCAGCGGGAGAGCTGCCTGCGGCGCCGGGCCGGGAATCGCACCTCCCGGCCCGGCGCCTCACGGGCCCTAGCTCGCGAGCTGCCGCAGCACGTACTGCAGGATGCCGCCGTTGCGGTAGTAGTCCGCCTCCCCCGGCGTGTCGATGCGCAGCACGGCGTCGAACTCGACAGGTGAGCCGCCGTCGTCCGGTGTCGCGGTGACCCTCACGGTGCGGGGCGTGCGTCCCTCGTTGAGCTCGGTGACCCCGCTGATCGCGAAGGTCTCGGTACCCTTCAGGCCCAGCGACCCGGCGTTCTGACCGGACGGGTACTGCAGGGGCAGCACACCCATCCCGATCAGATTCGAGCGGTGAATGCGCTCGAAGCTCTCCGCGATGACGGCCTTGATGCCGAGCAGCGCCGTGCCCTTCGCCGCCCAGTCACGCGAGGACCCGGAGCCGTACTCCTTGCCCGCGAGGACCACCAGGGGCGTTCCGGCCTCCTGGTAGTTCTCGGCCGCGTCGTACACGGCAGCCTGCGGGGCGTCCGGCTGCGAGAAGTCCCTCGTGAACCCGCCCTCGACGCCGTCGAGGAGTTCGTTCTTGATACGGATGTTCGCGAAGGTACCGCGGATCATGACCTCGTGATTCCCGCGGCGCGAACCGTAGGAGTTGAAATCCTTGCGCTGCACGCCCTTCTCGAGCAGATAGCGCCCGGCCGGGGTGTCCGACTTGAACGATCCCGCAGGTGAGATGTGGTCGGTCGTCACCGAGTCGCCGAGCTTGAGCAGCACGCGGGCGCCGTCGATGTCCTCGACCGGGCTCGTTTCGCGCTGCATGCCATCGAAGTACGGGGGCTTGCGCACGTAGGTCGACTCCGCATCCCACGCGAACGTGTCGCCGTCGGGTGTGGGCAGGGACTGCCAGCGCTCGTCACCGTCGAAGATGGTCTCGTAGCTCGACGTGAACATGTCCTCGTCGATGGAGTCGTCCATGACCTTCTGCACCTCGACCGGGTTGGGCCAGATGTCCTTGAGGAAGACGTCCTCACCGTCATGGTCCTGGCCGAGAGGCTCGGCGTCGAAGTCGAAGTCCATCGTCCCCGCCAGTGCGTACGCGATGACCAGGGGAGGCGAGGCCAGATAGTTCATCTTCACGTCCGGGTTGATCCGGCCCTCGAAGTTCCTGTTGCCGGAGAGCACGGCCGTGACGGCGAGATCGTTGTCCTGGATGGCCTGGGAGATCTCGTCCTCGAGCGGACCCGAGTTGCCGATGCACGTGGTGCACCCGTACCCGACGGTGAAGAAGCCGAGCTTCTCCAGGTACGGGCTGAGGCCGGACTTCTCGTAGTAGTCGGTGACCACCTTCGAGCCCGGAGCCACGGAGGTCTTGACCCACGGCTTGGAGACCAGACCCTTGTCCACGGCATTGCGCGCCAGCACGGCTGCCGCGAGCATCACCGACGGGTTGGAGGTATTGGTGCACGAGGTGATCGAGGCGATGCTGACGATGCCGTGATCGAGGTCGAACGCGCGTCCGTCGTCCATGGACACGCTCACCTTCTTCGAGGGTCGCGTCGACGCCGCCTCGTCTGCGGAGACGGTCTGACGCGGCTCGGCGTTCTCCTCGGTGACGGTCGCCGTCGTGCCCGGGGTGAAGCTCGGCGCGTCCGAGGCCGGGAAGCTCTCCTGCGACGCCGCGTCGACGGTGCCGTCGGGTGCGAAGTGCGTCTCGGGGTCTTCCGAGTAGCTGCGCAGGTCCTCGCGGAACTGGCTCTTGGCCTTCGTCAACTCCACACGGTCCTGGGGTCGCTTCGGGCCGGCGATCGAGGAGACCACGGTGGAGAGATCGAGCTCGAGGTACTCGGAGAAGGTGATGTCGCGGGAAGGATCGTGCCAGAGACCCTGCTCCTTCGCGTAGGCCTCCACGAGGTCCACGTTCTCGGTGGGACGGCCGGTCAGGCGCAGATAGTCGAGCGTGACGTCGTCGATGGGGAACATGGCGGCGGTGGACCCGAACTCGGGACTCATGTTGCCGATGGTCGCGCGGTTGGCCAGCGGCACCGAGGCCACACCCTCGCCGTAGAACTCCACGAACTTGCCGACCACCCCGTGCTGACGGAGCAGCTGGGTGATGGTGAGCACGACGTCGGTGGCCGTGGCTCCGGCGGGGATCTCGCCGGTGAGCTTGAAGCCGACCACGCGCGGGATGAGCATCGAGACGGGCTGGCCGAGCATCGCAGCCTCGGCCTCGATGCCGCCC